>JBDTMB010000335.1:0-6766 GCA_039934485.1 Vicinamibacterales bacterium | reverse complement strand
CAAGGCGGCCGGCCGCGCCCGCGAGGCGGGCTTCCGCGTCATCGAGATCCACGCGGCACACGGCTACCTGCTGCACGAGTTTCTCTCGCCGCTCAGCAACCAGCGGAGCGACGAGTATGGCGGATCGTTTGCCAACCGGACCCGCCTGCTCCTGGAGACCGTCACGGCGGTGCGGGCCGCGTGGCCCGACGAGTTGCCGCTGTTGGTCCGCATCTCGGCGACCGATTGGACCGAGGGCGGATGGGATCTCCCGCAGTCGATCGAACTGGCGCGGCTGTTGAAGCCGCTCGGCGTGGACCTGGTCGATTGCTCGTCCGGCGGCAACGTGGCCACGGCGAGAATCCCGGTGGGCGCCGGCTACCAGACGTCGTTCGCGGAACAGATTCGCCGGGAGGCAAACGTCCTGACGGGCGCGGTGGGCATGATCACGACCGCCGTGCAGGCCGAACACATCGTCTTCACCGGCCAGGCCGACGCCGTGTTCATGGCGCGCGAGATGCTGCGGGATCCGTACTTCCCGCTGCGAGCCGCGCGCGAGTTGGGCCAGGAGATCACGTGGCCGTCGCAGTACCTGAGAGCGGGCCCCAGCGGAGCAAAACCCAGGCAGCCGCAAGGGTGACTGCAGGTGCAAGACGCTCCGTGTCCACGGACGAGAACCGGGGCTGCATTTGGACGGTCGCGGCGCGTGTCCAAACGAGCACAGACTTTCGGAGACGATCGGCGGAGACTACGGTGAATGGATGGCACCGCCTCCGCGAGCGGCGCGCTCGAATCCCTGCGCGCGTCTGAACTCCGTTACCGGCGCCTGTTCGAGGCGGCCCGCGACGGCATCCTGATGCTTGATGCGGCGTCGGGAGAGATTACGGCCGTTAACCCCTTCTTGGCCAACCTGCTCGGCTATTCGCAGGCCGACATCCTCGGCAAGAAACTCTGGGAGATCAGCCCGTTCGACGACGCCAAGAAGAACACGATCGCGTTCAAGGAGTTACAGAACGAAGAATACATTCGCTACGATGACCTGCCGCTCGAAACCCGGGACGGCCGAAAAATCGCGGTCGAATTCGTCAGCAACATTTACGTGTCCGGCGATGAGCGCGTCATCCACTGCAACATCCGCGACATCACCGATCGGAAGCGGGTGGACCAGGCCCGCGCGACCAGCGATGAGCGGTACCATACCCTCTTCGACTATGCGCCGGACGGCATCGTCATCGCCGATCGGCAGAGCCGCTATCTCGACGCCAATCCCAGCATCTGCACGATGCTCGGTTATTCGCGCGACGAGCTCATCGGCAAACACGCCTCCGATATCGTCGTGGCCGCAGAGCTCGAGCACGTCGAGCCGGCGCTGGCGTCGATCATCGGCAGGGCCGGCTACCAGCGCGAGTGGCGGTTTCGCCGGAAGGACGGGACCACCTTCTCGGCCGACGTGATCGCCACCGCGATGCCGGACGGCAATCTCCTGGCGATGATCCGGGACGTGACGACGCGGAACCGCGTCAATGAGACGCTGCGCGTCACCGAAGAGCGCATGCGGTTTGCCCTCCAGTATGCCCACGTCGGGATTTGGGACATGGACTACACCACCGGCGTGATGCGATGGTCCGACGTCATGGAGAGCCAATACGGCTTGCCGCCCGGCACCTTTGAGGGTTCGTTCACGGCCTTCATCGGGCGGATTCATCCCGACGATCGATCGACGGTGGTCCAAGTCGTTGAGAACGCGATGAAGGCGGGGACGGACTTCTACGTGCTGAGCCGGACGATCTGGCCCGACGGCACGGTGCGGTGGCTGAGCGGCGCCGGCCGCATCCTTCTCGACAGCGCCGGCCGGGCGTGGCGCGCGGTGGGCATTTCCCAGGATGTCACCGAACGCCACACGATGGAGGCGCAAATGCAGCAGGCGCAGAAGATGGAAGCCGTCGGACGCCTGGCCGGCGGCGTCGCGCATGACTTCAACAACCTGCTCACCGTGATCCTGGGGTTCTGCGAGTTGCTGCTGGAGGGTGTCGGCCCCGACGATGCGCGCGGGCGTGACGTCGCGGAAATCCAGAAAGCCGGCCTGCACGCCGCGTCGCTGACGCGCCAGCTCCTGGCCTTCAGCCGCAAGCAGATCATCGAGCCGACCCTGCTCGATCTGAACGCCATCCTCACCCACCTGCGGCCGATGCTCGGACGGCTGATCCGGGAAGACATCAAGGTGCTGTTTGGCGTCCGGCCGGGCCTGGCGATGATCAGCGCCGACCGCAGCCAGATGGAGCAGGTCGTGCTCAATCTCGCCGTCAATGCGCGCGACGCCATGCCCAAGGGCGGCACCCTGACGATCGAGGCTGCCAACACCGAGCTCGACGAGCATTACGCGGCGACGCACTTCGGCGTCGCGCCGGGCGCCTACGTGGTCCTGACCGTGACCGATTCAGGCAGCGGCATGACCGCCAGCGTGCGGGAGCGCCTGTTCGAGCCGTTCTTCACGACCAAGGAAGTCGGCAAGGGCACCGGCCTCGGCCTGGCGACCGTCCACGGCATTGTCGCGCGCAGCGGCGGCAGCGTCGGCGTCTACAGTGAACTCGGCCGAGGCTCGTCGTTCAAGGTGTATTTCCCTCAGGCCGCCGGTGCCGGGCCCGCAGACCGGGCGCCGGCCGCGACCGCGGCAGCGCCGACCGGTGCCGAGACGGTGCTGGTGGTGGAAGATGAACGAGGATTGCGCGACCTGACCAAGCGGCTATTGGTGAAACTTGGCTACACGGTTTTGGTGGCCGCCGACGCCAACGAAGCCCACCTGGCCTTCCTGGACCACCCGGCCATCGCGTTGCTGCTGACCGATGTCGTGATGCCGGGCGCCAGCGGGCCGGAATTGGCCGAGCAGCTACTCGCGCTGAGGCCAGGGCTGAAGGTGATCTACATGTCCGGCTACACCGACGATGCGATCGTCCAACACGGCGTGCTCAAGCCGGGGATCGCGTTCCTGCACAAACCGTTCTCGTCCGGAGGGATCGGCCGAAAGATCCGGGAAGTGCTCGACCACTAAAATCCGGCCAGGGACGCGGGCGCCTCACAACCGTTTACCACTCACCAGCATGACAATCAGAATAACGAGAATGACGGTGCCAAGACCACCGCCGACGAGCGGTCCACCGAGGTAGAAGCCGCCGCCGCCGAACAGCAACAGCAGGATGAGTAACAGGACGATGAGGTTCATGGCGAACTCCTTCTCTGCCCATACGCTACCGCTGCAGCTGCGCTTCGGCTGTTCGCAATTGCACACAGGCAGACCCCTGTCGGATTAGTGCGTCATCCCGTAGAGCACGGTATCGATCCCGACCGCATAACCATTCGGCGAGAAGCTGAAGAAGAACCTCGGATCTTCCCCTTCCCGTTCCCAGGCATCCGAGATGTCGGTGTTGTGCGTCATCACCACGATCAGGCGACCGTGCTTGTCGCTGATGCCGCGCCAGTGCACTTCGGCGCTGAAATCACCGCGTTCCGACGTCGCGCCGTCGAAGCGGCGCCAGAAACTGATCGACGGAATCTGCGGCAGCTCCGTGACCGCGAACTGCGAGCGATAGATCGGATGGTCGGGCGTCAGGTCGCGAATCGGGAATTCCGCCGGCGGCAGCACGCGGCCGATCTGTTCCACCCATTGGTCCCACGCGTAAGGGCCCCAGAAGTCGTCGACCCACATGAAGCCGCCCTTGTCGAAATAGTCGCGCAGGGCCTTGATCTCCGCCGGGCCGAGCGCCATCGTGCCGACGTCCTCGGCGTGGAGGTACGGGCAGTTGAACAGGAACGGATCGGTGGGCCGCACCACCAGGTAGTCGGGCGCACCGTTGGGCTGCCTGGTGATCCGGGTCTTGGTGAGTTCCGAGAGGCGAATCGAAAAATTAATGTCGGCGTCGGGATAGTCGGTGGTCCAGCCCGAGCCGCCGTCTTCGCGGCGGTCGCTGCCGTACATCAAGCGGCAGAAGTGGAAGCCGCCGTCGAAGCTCTTCTCGGTGGCGTATCGCGGCGGCATGCGGCGGTATCCCCCGCCCCAGGGCTCCTGCGCCGACGCCGCCGTCGCGGCGATGACCAGGGCGAGGGCAAAGGCGCCACTGAGCCTAGTGAGACATCGCATACAACACGGAGTTCAATCCCACCGCGTAGCCGTTCGGCGAGAAGTTGAAGAAGAACTGCGGGTCGTCGCCTTCGCGCTCCCACGAGTCGCCGATGTCGGTGTTGTGCGTCATCAGCACCATGATGCGATCGTGACTGTCGCGGATCGCCCGCATGTGGGGCGTGGCGCTGTACTCGCCAATCTCGGAGGTCTCGCCGCCGGTCTGGCGCCAGAACTGGATCGACGGCACCTGCGGCATCTTGGCGATGGGAAACAACACCTTGAAGATCGGATGGTCCGGCGGCAGGTCCGCGATCGGGTATTGTCCCGGCGGCAGCGCCTTGCCGATCTCATTGGCGAAATCCTCGAACGCGTCGTCGCCCCAGAAATCGTCTGCCCAGAGAAAGCCGCCTTTGAGGAGGTAGTCGCGCAGGCCGGCCGCATCGGCGTCCGAGAAACCGGCGCTGCCCGGATCGGAGGCCATCACGAACGGGCACTGGAACAAGTCGGGGTCGGTGGGCCGCACCACGAGGTGGTTGGGCTCGTTGCCGTCCTGGCTGACCTTGGTCTTGGTCAGCTCGCCGAGACGGATCGAGAAATTGATCTCGGCGTCGGGATAGTCGGTGCCCCAGCCCATGCCGCGCTCCTGCGGACGGACCTGCGTGTACATCAACCGGCAGAAGACGAAGTTGCCGTCGAAGTCGGTGGCCTTGGGAAACTTCGGCGGCACGCCGTGCTCGCCCCAGCCGCCGCGGCCGCCGCCGCGAAATCCGCGTTGCGCCTCGGCCAGCGAACCCGCCAGCAGAAACGCGATTACGAGGGCCGTCGCGACACGTTTCATCTTTCGACGACGCTCAAGATGATGGTGAGCCAAGGTCGAACCATCATTTGCTATTGCTTCGGTTTGGCTTTTGACAGCGACCGGTAGTATTCCTCGACGAGCGCCTTGAACTCCGCCGGCACTTCGTCGGTGCCCGCCACCAGCGCGCGATCGGCTTCGTCGCCGGTCTTGCGGCGCAAGCCGTATTCAAAGCGCTTGAGGCCTTCGCTGACGAACGTCTGCAGGCGCTCGAGCTCGGCGGCGTCCTGGTAGACCTTGTCGTTCTCGAACTCGCGAAGCTTTTTCAGGATCTCCTCGAGTTCCTTCGGATCGAGATTCTGCTCGCGCAGCATGTTGCGCAGCTGCTGCGCTTCGTTGGTCCAGTTCCTGGCCTCGGCGCGGAACTGGCGGATATCGTCGGGCGTGAACCAGCCGCCGCCGAAGCGGCGATCGCCGCCGCCATAACCGCCGTCGCGCAGGTCGCCGCGGCCGTCACCGCCACCACGGGCATCGCCGCCCTGGCCGCCGCCACCGCCCTGCTGCCCTTGCCCCTGCTGCCCGCCCTTGCCGTCCTGTCCTTGCTGGCCGCCTTGACCCTGCTGGCCACCTTGACCCTGCTGGCCACCTTTACCCTGCTGGCCCTGGCCCTGTTGACCGGATTGTCCGTCTTTGCCTGGTTGGCCGTCCTTGCCCGGCTGGCCATCCTTGCCCGGCTGGCCGTCCTTGCCCTGCTGGCCGTCCTTGCCTTGTTGACCGTTGGCCCGTTGATTGGCGCGTTCCTGCATGCGCTGCCCGAGCGAGTCCACACCACGCGCGAGCTCGCGCGCCTTGTCGAGCGTTTGCGCGGCCTTGTCGCCCTTGGCGGTCTGGCCCGCGGACGACGCGGCGTCGTTGAGTTTCTTGCGCAGCGTCTCGATGTTCGAGCCGATCTCTTCTTCGAAGTTCTTGGCGTATTCCTCGGGGGCGCCGGAGCCCATCAGGCTCTTCGAGTAGCGGATCTTTTCCTTGACCTTGTTGTCGCGGATGCCGCTGGCCGCTTCCTGGAGCTTACGGGCGGCGTCGCGCGACTCCTTGGTCTGCTCGCCCACCATGCGATCGAGCTGCTTCTCGAGGCTCTCCACCCTGGCCTCGAGCGCGTCCTTGCGCTTGCCGAGCGTCTGCGCCTTGCCCGGACGATCGGCGCCGGCATTCTTGAGGTCGCCCACTTCCTGCGCGATGTCCTTCTGCTCGGCCGCGATCTCTTCGGCCTGGCGCTGCGCGTCCTTGACGTCGCGCTCGCCGCGTTGCGACTGGGTGCGTTCCAGTTGCCGCTGCGCTTCCCGGAGACGATCCGCCGCCGCTGCGGCCTGGCCCTGCGCCGAGGGATCACCCGTCGCCGCGGCGCGCTTCATCGCATCCGCCGCATTGCGCAACTGGCGCGCGGCATCGGCCAGGTCCTGCCGCTGCTGATCGCGGGACAGTTTCTCCAGCTGCCGCGCCGCCTCTTCGGCCTGTTCGGCGAGCGCGCGCTGCAAGTCGCCGCCCGAGCCGCCGGCCGACTGGCCCGCGGCCTGCCGGCGCTGGCGCTCGATCTCCTGCTCCTGCCGGCGCGCCAGTTCCTTCAACTTCTCCGCCAGCGCGTCGATCTGCTGATCCTGCTGCTGCGACGAGGCCTGCGAGTTGGTCTCGTACTGGTTCGCCATCTTGTCCAGTTCGAGCTTGAACAAGTCCGCGAGATCGTTGGCGATCGATCCGGCGCCGCCGCCACCGCCGCCGCCGCCCGCCTGGCGGCCGGTCTGGACCTGCAGCTCGAATTCCTCTTCGGCCTGCTGCAGGAACTGCAGCGCGAGATTTTCCGGCGGCAGCGCGCCGTC
>JBDTMB010000334.1:0-6775 GCA_039934485.1 Vicinamibacterales bacterium | reverse complement strand
TCATCAGCCACACCGTGCGGCCCGACAGGCGCGGCTCGGTGGTGAGGACGACGGCGCGCTCGATGGTGTTTTCCAGTTCGCGGACGTTGCCCGGCCACTCGTAGCGGGTGAGCTCGGTCATCGCCGCCTCGTCGACCCCGTCGATGCGCTTGCCGGTGCGTTCGGCGAAGCGCCGGACAAAATGATCGACCAGCATCGGGATGTCTTCGCGCCGCTCGCGCAGCGGCGGCATCTCGATCGGGATGACGTTGAGGCGGTAGAACAGGTCCTCGCGGAAGCGTCCCTCGGCGACCAGTTGGCGCAGGTCGCGGTTGGTGGCGGCAATCACGCGCACGTCGACGCGCTGGGTGCGTTCGGCGCCGAGCGGTTCGAACTCGCGGTCCTGCAGCACGCGCAGGAGCTTCGCCTGCACCGACAGGGCGATGGTCCCGATCTCGTCGAGGAAGATGGTGCCGCCCTCGGCCAGCGCAAAGCGGCCCTTCTTGGTGAAGGTCGCGCCGGTGAAGGCGCCGCGGACGTGGCCGAAGAGCTCCGACTCCAGCAGCGTCTCCGGGATCGCCGCGCAATTCACCTTGATCATCGGCATGTTGCGCTGGGCGCTGCGCGCGTGGATCGCGCGCGCCACCAGTTCCTTGCCGGTGCCGGTCTCGCCGGTGATCAGCACCGTGCTCTTCGACTCCGCCACCAGTTCGGCGCGCGAGATCACGTCGCGGATGGGACGGCTGCGGCCGATGATGCCGTAATGATCGAACTCGGCATCGCGCTCGCTGAGGAGGTAGCGCAGCCCGGTTCGCGCGCGCTGGTCCTCGAGGGCGCGGCGCGCCAGCACCAGCAACTCCTCGACCTCGAACGGCTTCTGCAGGTAGTCGAGGGCGCCGAGCTTCATCGCCTCGACGGCGCTTTCGATGCTGCCGTGCGCGGTCATCATGACGATCGCCGGCCGTTCGGTCTCCGGCGTGCTGGCCACCATGTCGCGAATCACGTCGAGGCCGGTGCGGTCGGGCATCAGGTAGTCGATCACCAGCAGGTCGAACGAGCGGTCGGCCAGGCAGCGGGCGGCCTCCTTGGCGCTGCCGGCGGTGACCACTTCGTGGCCATCGTCGCGCAACGCCCGGCCGAGCGTCTTGAGGATCTTTTCCTCGTCGTCTGCGAGAAGAATGCTGCCGGCCATGGTCTATGCGGGGGCGTCGCCGAGTTCGACGCGAAAATCCGTGCCTCTGCCTCTCTGGGTGGTGACGCCGATCGAGCCACCGAGGGCCTCGACGATGTTCTTTGCAATCGCCAGGCCAAGTCCAGTGCCCGCCCGCCGTGTGGTGAAGTATGGATCGAAGATGCGCGGCAGATCATCCTCGCCGATGCCGATGCCCGAATCGCGAACCGTGATCGCGACCCGGCGATCGTTGATCCGCTCGGTAATCAGGCGCACCGGCGGCGCCGGCGCATCGCCGGCCGGCCCGCCGGGATGCTGCCGATAGGCGTCCACCGCGTGCTGGGCGTTGGTGAGCAGGTTGACGAGCACGGTGCGGAGGCGCTCCGCGTCGGTGACGAGCGCCGGCAGCGCCGCGGCCAGCTCCAGGGCCACCGCGGTCCTGGCGGTGCTGGCGGTGGCGGCGGCGGCCGCATCGCGGCAGACGGCGTTGATGTCGGTGGCGACGGAGTCGAAATGGATGGGGCGCGCCACGTCCAGGACGTCGTTGACCAGCCGGTTCAGCCGGTCGATCTCCTCGTCGATGTCGCCGGCGGCATCGCGAACGTCGGCGACGGTGGCGCCGTCGGCGGCCAGCGTGCGGAGCGCGCCCTTGATGATCATCAGGGGGTTGCGAACCTCGTGGGCGATCACCGTGGACAGGCGGCCGAGCGAGGACAACCGCTCGCGCTGGCCGGCCTCGCGCTGGAACTTCGCAATCGAGTCGGTGAGGGTGTTGAAGGTGGTGGCCAGCGTGTGCGCGTCTTCATCGTCCCAGCTGCCGCGGCCCTTGGTGGAGATCTTGCGCAAGTCGCCGGTGGCGGCGACCTGGCGCATGTGGTCGGTGATGCTGGCCAGCGGCCGGGTGATGGTCCGGGCCACGCCGTAGCTCACCGCCACCGCGAGCAGCACCGCGCCGAGCGCGATGCCGCCGAGTGCGGCTTGAATCGACCCCAGCGTCCGCATCCGCTCGCTTCGTGAGCGCAGGATGATGGCCACCGGCTGGTTCGATCCGATCCCCTCGCCGAGCGGCTGGGTCAGCGCGACGTATTCGTCGGTGCCGATCAGGATGCGAGGCGATCGGGGCCTGCTGACGAGTGCCGCGAGCCCCGAACGGTTGTCCGAGCCAAGCGTCGAGGCCCGCACGCTGCCGCCAATCGCAAACGCGATGTCGGCGCCGGTGAGTGCCTTGAACTGGGCGGCCCGATGGTCGTCGAGCAGATAGCCAAGGCTGAGGATACCGAGCAATTCGGGACGCTCGACGCCAAGCGGCACCGGCACGCTGACGACTTCGAGGACGCCGTTTTGATGCGGCCAGAACGCGGAGGCGACCGATCCATCGGGGGCCAGCTTGACCCCCGGTGCGTCGGTGAGGGCCGCGTGCATCGCCTGGTCGCCCGCCACCACCAGGATCTCACCGTGACGCCCGGTCACGATCAGCAGATCGGCGCCGCTCTTCTGCTGATAGTCCCGGGCGATGGGTTCGAGCGTCGGCAGATCGCCGATGTCCACGCCGGCCTTGAACCTGGGGAGATCCGCGATGAGGCTCGCGATGCGGGCCACGTTGTCGAACTGCGTGCGGCGTTGATCGTCCACCAGCGTCGCCGCCGCGGCGAGATCGCGCTCCAGCTCGGCCTCGGTCTCGCGCGTCATCCGCGCGCTGACGAAATACACCGCGGCGCCGATCGACAGCGTGGCCAGCAAGGTGCTGGCGATGAAGATGCGATTGGTGATCGAGCTGAGGACGCGCATCACGGCACGACCAGATCCAGTTCGGCCCAGCCGGTGGCCGGCACCACGACCGGACGCGTGACGCGGGCCTCGCCTTCGTACCAGCCCACCACCGTGTAGCCGCCCGGCGGCACGCCCGCCAGCGTAAACCGGCCGTCATCATCGGTCACGTTGAAGTAGGGATGGTTGAACACCACGATGAAGGCGTTCATGTGCGAGTGGATGTCGCAGAAGACGCGCACCACGCCCGGCCGATCCATGCGCACGGCCTTCGACTTGCCGACCGCGTAGCGGCCCAGGTCGAAGCGTTGCGCGCGCGAGAGCGAGAAGACGTTGTGGTAGGTGCGGTCGCTGTTGGGGAAGTCGACGATCGTTCCCACCATCACCGCGAGCACGTGGGGCACGAAGCGCTCGTTGCGCTGGTCCATGATCGCGCGGGTGGGCTCGCGCTCGTCGAAGGCGCCGCGTGGCGCGCTCTCGAGATAGACCACGCCGCGGCGCAGGTCGGGCACGTCGCGAGGACCGGCGGCGCCGACGGCGGCAGCGTCCGGACGCCGCTCGGCCGGACGCGCCAGCCGCCGGATGTCGAGCCGCCCGCGGATCCCGCCGCTCCGCACGGGCTCCTGGGGGGGACTCGCTCGCGTCGCTCGCTCGTAGGAGGCGGCGCCTGCGGCGCCGCCTGGGATGGTGGGGCTCGCGCGCTCCGCGCGCTCGTCGGAAGCGGCGCCAGCGCCGCTTGGGGAAGACAGCACAACGCCAGCGAGCATCACCAGACCTACGAGGACGCGATAGCGTCCGAGCCCGACGAGCGGCGTAGCCGCGAGTCCCACCCGCGAGCGGAGCGAGCGCGTCCCACGAGGCCGAAGGCCGAGTCCCTTCAGAACCAATAGAGCACCTGTGCGGTCACCAGGCTGTCCTGTCGCACGCGGCCGCCGTCGCGGCGGTTGCGTTGCCAGCCGCCCTTGAGCAGGATGTTGCGCGTGATCGAAAAGCCGGCGCCGCCTTCGATGCGCCACGTCGCGGCCTCCCACGACGTGCTCCGGGCGGTGCCGGTCAAGGTGTTGAAGTCGAGCCGCTCGCCTCGCAGCGCGAGGTAAAGTCCGGGCACGACCTTGACGCGGCCCTCGAGCAGCTTCGACGTCGCGACCAGCGGCCCGCCAATCACCGGCGCCGACACCGCCGGCACCGTCCACGTCGATCGAATCACTTCTCCCCGCATCAGGAAAGGCCCCGACGAAAACTCCGCATCCCCGCCCACCGCGCGCTGTCGCTTGCCGTCGATCGAGCGGCCGGCCGGCAAGGCCGGGTCCAGCGATTGATCGAGCCACGCACTGTCGGACACCGAGACCCCGACGTTCAAGGCGGCCGATGGCCGCACGACGACGCGGCCGGCGAACTGACGGCCATCGTTGTTCTCGCGCACGCGCGGATCCGAGAGCGATCCGACCGTGACCGCCCCCGTCCATTCCACCGGCCCGTTGACGCCGTGAAACTGCACGCCGGTGTCCCAGCGGCTGGTATTGACGATGGGCTGGCCCGGCCCCGGCGTCGGATCGCCAACGCTGAAGCTCGACTCCCACCCGCGGCCGCGCATGCGCAGCAGCTCATCCACGTTCGCGGGAATCGCATCGGCGCGAATCGAGAGCAGGTACTGGTAGGCCAGCGGCTGGCCGATCAACAAGTTGTTGCTGCCATAGGCCGAGCGCGTCATCGCGCCAAAAGTTGGCGGGATGCGGCCCGCCTGGATGTCGAACCGATGTTTCGGCCACGGCCGGATGCGAAGGTAGAGGCCGTACGGCTCGAACACGTCGCCCTGGTCCACCCGCACTTCCGCCAGCAGCTGGACGCGATCGCTGGCCTTGACCTCGGCCGAGACCCCGAAGCGAAAATTCCGCAGCGCGCTGTACCCGTAGTCGGTGTAGTTGAAAAACCCTGGGTCTTCGGGCGCGATCGTGGCAGTGGCTTCGGCGCCCACGACCACGTGTCCTCCGGCCAGCGAGAACGGTTCGCTCGGCAAGCCCTGCGCCAGCGCCGGCCGCGCGGCTGCCAGCCACACCAGCACCGCATAGAGGGCGGCGGCGTGCGGGACGCGCCGGGCCACGGTGCAAGCCGTCGCCAAGCCGGACGGGAACATATGCCGAAAGTATAATGCCCGCGTATGCGCGAGTCCCGCGTCGGTCCGCGAACGGCCCGCATCACCCTGCTCGTGCTGGCAGCCCTTGCTGCCTCTGCGGCGTCACCCGTCACCGTGCGTCAGACGCGCATCGTCACCCTGCCGCCCGGCCGCGCGCTCGTGATCGACATCACCATCGGCGCCGTCAAGATCGAGGGATCGGATCGCGCGGATGCGGAGCTGCTGATCGAACGCCAGGCGCCCTCCACGGCAAGCCTCGCCCGCATTCCCGTGACGATCGACGAAACCCCAGAACGGGTGACCGTTCGTGGCGTGCAGGCCGAGGGCGCCACCAATCCCGAATTGCGCGTCGACCTGACCGTGCGGGTGCCTCGCGGCGCCGTCTTCGAACGGATCCAGGTGATCGAGGGGCGGCTGTCGATCAATCAGTTCTCCGGCCAGCTCACCGCCGACGTCCGGCGCGGACCGATCGAGGGCACGGATCTGTCCGGGACGCTGCGCCTCGAAACCGGCATCGGTTCGGTGGTGCTGACACGGGCGAAGCTCTCACCCGACGGACTGCTGCGGCTGCGCACGTTCAACGGTGATATCCGGCTGGCGCTGGCCGAAACTCCCCCGGATGCGCGCATCCTCGCGCTGGCGCTGAACGGCACCATTCGGTCGGACATTCCCTTGACGAAGAAGGACACGTGGGGACCGCGCTGGTCCGAGACCACGCTGGGCCGCGGCGAGCCGGTGATTTCCCTGGATGTGGTGACGGGGACGATCGAGATCAGCTGTCCGAAGCCCTGATCTACTTCCGGTTCAGCCGCTTTTGCGCCTCGTTGTAGGACGGGGAATCCATCGGCACTTTCGCGTACGCCTCTTTGGCCTTGACCGGATTGTTCAACCGGCGCTCGTAGGTTTCTCCGAGCCGGAACCAGACGTTCATCGGGTTGCCGGGATACCTGGCCACGATTTCTTCCATCATCTGCGCTGCTTCGGCATGGCGATTCATGTTGCTCAGCATCGTGGCCAGCCGGTTCATCGCCGGCATCGTCTGCGGCGAATTGGGGAACTGCTCGATGAGCGTCCGGAGCGTCACCATCGCGGCCGGCACTTCGACCTTGAGGACGGGATCCATCTCGCGGATCTCGCGTCGATCGGTTTCGATCTTGAGCTTGGCCTGCAGGGCGAAGTTCGCCTGCGGCGTGCCGGGGAAGTCCCGCACCACGTCGTTCAGGAGCTCGCGCGACTGCAGTTCGGCGCGCGGCTGACGCGAGCGCCCAAGGAGGCCGGCCCGCCGCAGCTTGGCGTCGGCGGCGCGCGCGTCGCCCTTGAAGCGGCTTTCCACCTCGACGTAGGCAGCCATCGCATCGTCGTTCTTGCCGGCCCTCTCATGCAGTTCGCCGGAGAGGAACGCCGCTTCGATGCTGGCGCGCGTGCCGGGATAGTCCGCGACGATCTGGCGCAGGTCGGTCAGCGCCTGGTCGTTCAGGTTGTTGGCCACCTTCGCACGTGCGACCTCGAGCCGCTGGGCGGCTTCGGCTTCGTGCGAAATGGCGGCCGCGTTCACCGGCGAACTGGGCAGCGGTTTGAGCGGCGCGGCGCCGCTGGCCCTGCGGTCGGCCGGCCGCGTGACCCCCGTGGCGCCGCTGGCTCCGGCCGCGGCCGATCCTGTCGGATTGCCCTTGGCGGGAGCTGGGGCGGCTGCGGGCGGTGTGGCCGCCGGCTGCGTCACCGCC
>JBDTMB010000333.1:0-6798 GCA_039934485.1 Vicinamibacterales bacterium | reverse complement strand
GCGGTGAAGATCGCCGAGGCGTTCGCGCAGCACCGGCGAGTTGCTGGCCGGTGAGCGTCGACGTCTTCGCCATCAGGCTGGCCTGGCGTGTGAGCCCTGCCGGCTGTTGACGTAACTTCTCCGCCGCACTAGGGTCCAAGGAATTGTGAGCATCTCCTTGCGCACGTTAGCGGTGGTGTCTTCGATCGCCGTCGCCGTTGGACTCCACGCTCAGGATCGACGGGCGGCGCCCACCGACCAGGCGGAGCGGACCATGACGCATGGCGGCCGCCAGCGGACCTATCTCGTGCACGACTTCGGTCGTGGGACGCCGGCGCCGGTCGTCATCGTGCTGCACGGGGGCGGTGGCAATGCCGCGAATGCGGTCATGATGACCGGCTTCGATCGTGTCGCGACCCGCGATGGCGCGGTGGTGGTGTACCCGGACGGGACCGCGGCGCGCGAACGCGTCCCCCTCCTCACCTGGAATGCCGGTCACTGCTGTGCATCGGCGATGGAGCGCAAGGTGGACGATGTTGGGTTCATCGCCGCGATCATTGACACCCTGGTATCGTCCGGCCGCGGCGACCCGTCACGGGTGTATGTCACCGGCATGTCGAACGGCGCCATGATGGCGCACCGGCTGGGCCGGGAATTGTCGGCCAGGATCGCGGCCATTGCGCCGGTGGTCGGTGCGGTATTCGGCGACGAGCCGCCGCCCCAGGCCGCCGTGCCCGCCTTCATCGTAGTTGGCGCGGACGACCAGACAGTGCCTGCGGCTGGCGGACCGCTCCAGCTGCGCGGGCTACTCGGCGGCCGAGCGGCGGCAGACCGGGAGGTCGCACCGGCTGTGGATCAGGCCAACTACTGGGTGCGTCACAACGGCTGCCGCGAACCGGCACGCACCGAGGGCAAGGCGTCATCCAGCGTGACGTGGACGAACTGCACCAGCGGCGCGACGGTGGTCTTCCATAATGTCGCCGGCAACGGCCACGCGTGGCCGGGCGGGCAGCCTGGCCGCACCGGCGCCGCCCAGCCGACCAAGGCGTTCGACGCCACCGAAGAGATTTGGGCCTTCTTCAAGCGACAGCAACGCGCTCGATAACGCCCACGTCTAGCGCGCCGCTGAGGTCGCAGACGCAGGCATCGGCCCGCCAAACAGCTTGCCGAAGAAATCGCCCTGGTTCCACGCCGGGCGCGTGGTCTCCTGCGCGACCAGCCAGCCGGTGAGGAAATTGAGCCGTGCGTGCGTTGCACCGGCCTCGAAGTCGAATGGCTGCGTCATGTCGTCGTTCGGCTTGTGATACACGTCGCGCCGATAGGCGGCGTTGATCTGCGCGCCATCCTTCGCCGGGTCGCCGGTCTTGAATCCGCTCTTGATGAAGAGCGACGGAATGCCCTGGCGCACAAAGCTGAAGTGGTCGCTGCGAATGAACAGCACCTGCTCGGGGATGGGATCCTCCGCGAGCCCGATCCCGAGGTGCTGCGCCGCCTTCGTGACCGGCGCCATCAGCGACGAGTGCTGGGCGCCGTAGGGGACGATGTCGAGGAGCGGGTGGAAGAGGAACGGCATGTCGAGCGTCATGTCGGCCACCAGCGATTCGCGCGGCACCGTCGGATGGCGGGCAAAGTAGTCGGAGCCCAGCAGGCCCCGCTCTTCGGCCGTCACGAACAGGAACAGCGCCGAGCGCCGGCTCCTGGTCGGCAGCGCCGTGGCGGCATGGGCGACCTCCAGCACAATCGCCACGCCGGACGCATTGTCGTGCGCGCCGTTATAGATGTCGTCGCCCTTCATCGCGACGCCACGACCGAAGTGATCGACATGCGCGATGTAGACCACATGCTCGGCCTGCAGTTGGGGGTCGCTGCCCTTGACGCGTCCCACCAGGTTCGCACTCTCGATGTCGCGGCGGGTGCTGCTGGTGGTCATTGAGACGCGCGTGGCCAGGTTGAACGCCTGGGGCTTGCTCGCCGCGGCGGCGGCAAAGACGTCCTTGAGCGGCGTCGGCGAGCCGGCGAAGAGCGCCGCCGCACCCGAATGGTTCAGTGTCGCCGAGCCGCGCAGCGCGGCGTCGCCGCGGCTGGGCTGCCCTTGCGCATCGACCCAGGCGAAGCTGCCCTGTTTGCTGGTGGCGACGCTGACGTCCCAGCGGAAGCGCGGATCGTCTGGCGACGTGAAGCTGAGGGTGCCGATGGCGCCGCGCTTCACGGCCTCGGCGTCCTTCACCGCTCCCGACGAGTAGTACGCGCGTTCGTTGCTCGGCAGACTGGCCGGCGCACCGCTCAGGTACACCACCACCTTGCCCGCCAGGCTGCCGGCGGCCGCGTAGTCGTCGTAGCCGAGCGCCGGGGCGCTCACGCCGTAGCCGACAAACGCCACCGGCGCATTCTCAATGGTGACCCGCTCGCGCAGTTGATCGGGCGCGAGCAGGTAATCAACGGCGTAGGCGAGCGTCCTGGTGCCGGCCTTCGATGTCACCTTCAGGAAGCTGGCGTCCTCGACCACTGCGCTGTTGCGGAGGGGCACGCGTTGGCGGAAGCCGCCGTTCTCGCCGGCCGGCTCCACGCCATAGGACTTCAGCGTGGTCTCGACGTAGTCCAGGGCCTGGTCGTATCCGGCGCTCCCCAGCCCGCGGCCTTCGAGCTTGTCGTCGGCCAGCGTGCTCATGTGCTGGCGGATGAGGTCGCCCTTGATGGCCTCGAGCGCGGTGCGCACGCCGGGGTCATCAAGGTTGGTGTCATCGAGCCTGGTGGAGGCAACCCCTTCTTGGGGTTGCCTGAGGCAACCGCTGACCAGCGCCAGAACGGCGAAGCCAAGAACCATCCGCAACCTGAGACTCGCGCGCATGCTGTCGTCCTCCCAACCGGGTTCTCCCCGATGCGAGGCCAGCTTGGTCTGAACGAGGACTGCGGTCAACCCAAATGTCTGCGGCAATGGCGCCGTAAACCTGCAGCGGCCGGAGTCAGGAGCACATGAGAAGACGGAGCCGCGCCTCGGGACCGGTGTGGCCTGATCGAACAGCACGCGCATTCAGCCCGCCGCTGGCGTGTCGAGGCTGCGCGCCGCAAACTCGATGACCGCCTTCACCTGGTCGCGGTTTAATCCTTCATACCGGGCGAATGTTGCTCGTGACTCATCCCGAACGACTCGACGGTGTCGCTAGCTGCGCAAATGAAGGCGGTGGGCGGTTCGAATCCTCTCGGTCATGTCGTCCGACAGTCCGGCACGCGCGGCGAACTCTGGCCATCGCGCGACGTGAGTGGCGACTTCTTCGAGTAACGCGTTCGCGCGCCCTTGTTTCAAGCCTGCGCTTTTCGCCGCAGCGCGGATATCCGCTAGGTCGAACCCATCGCGTTTGCCGTTGATAGTCATCTGGTGTGTTGCGGTCCAACTCCCCGAGGGGTTGTAGCTATAGGTCATGTCAAAGGCTGGCGAGAGGCTCCAGTCGCCCTCCTTATTCATTAGGAACGCAATGTTCTTGACGTGGTCGTCCTGGTTGCGCGCGACGACGTTGAATAACATTCGCCGGAACTGTTCCTCGATCGCCGCCATTGGAAGTTCGAGCTGGCGAATAGTCAGAAAGGCCTGTTCGTAGGCGTAAGCACCCGCTTGGTTGTAATCCAGATGCGCCAGCGCACCCAGGGACTGCATGTGCAGTTTGCTGCCGTCGTCCGACCGATCGAAGCGTCGAGTCATAAAGTGACGTCGTCCGCTTTCTTCAAGGAGCTGGCACTCGGCCATGGCGACACCCGCGGCCTGCGCCATGAGCGCATACGCGTATTCGATGGCGCCGTACCCTTGAGGATCTTCCAGCTCCTTGTCTTTGTTGCCGGCCACACCATCGAATTTCAGCAGCCAGTAAGTGAATCCCGGACCCGCTGGAAGCTGCCCAGACCGGACCTCGTTTGTCTTCCGGTTCCACGCAATCACGGCCTTCGCTCGCGCCCCGCCGGCGGAGGTTCCAACTTGCAGAATATCCGCCAGCGCTTTGCCACGGGACTGATCGGCAAAGTGGCCCTCGAGATTCTGCCGGTGTGTTAGCACCTCGGATGCGAGTCGGACGAGAGCGTCAACGTTGACCTTGGTTAGGCGCTTTGGCTTGGGCCCGAGGGCGGGAGCGTACTCCAGCGCTCCCATACCTCGCGTTCCCGTGTAACAGAGCCGGTCGATCGCACTGAAGCTCTCTGGTTTGCGTCCTTCTGTCGCGAGCCAGGCATCAATGAGCGCATTACCGAAACGATCAGGAAGGGAGTCCGCCAGCATTCCAGGGAGGCCGTGAAATGTCGCGCGTGGTAACTCTGGGAATTCATAGCCCTCCGGGCGGAGCGGCATCGTTACCGGAGAGACTTGGATGTTGCTCCCGGCAAACTCCGGGGTGAACTGAAAGGTCGCGTAGTCTTGATCATCTTCGATCGAAACCGCACCGATGGTTCGGCCCCACATTCGCACTTCCGCGATCACGATTCGTTGCCCCAGGTCCATCGCTTAGGCGGCTTTGTCGTAGCACGACCGGACGCACGTTTCCTTCGGCGACCGGCTAACTTCAACTGTTCGACGGGGCTGACGCTCGGCGATGGGACGAGTGTTCCCAGACGATTCAGAATGCCCAGAGCACGAGAAACTCGAACGAAAGCTGAAAGGCGGGTCGCAACCGAGCCAGACTCAAGGCGTTCGAGTGTGCGCTTCGATATCCCCGCGGTTTCGGCGAGAGCCTCTTGGGTTAGGTTCTTCGCCAGTCTGGACGCAGCAAGTCGAGTGCCCAACTCAACCAAGACGGCCGTATCCGAGAGCGATTCGGAAACCTTCATAAGTCGTCATATTAGTCGAAATAATACAAAAAACGGTTATTAGTCGTCAGATATGGCGGTTTCTATCGCAATTGTTGCATACCGTTAGGAGATCAGTAAATCGTCATATTGGGCGAAATAACGACAAAAATCGATATTAATAGCCATTTTTGGCGAATTAGTAACTCGGTTCTTCGGATTGCTGGAGTTGCTGCGTCGCGTTTCAAGCATCACGCCTCAGCTGCGAACGCTCGATCTTGATGCCAGCATCCGCTTCTGCACCGAGAAGGCTGGTCTCACGTTGGACTTCCGCCATTCGGACTTCTATGCGGGCATCCGGGCCGGCGATCCATCGTCGGAGCCTTGCTGTCCACCAAGACAGCTCAGCTGGCGTGCTCGAATGGCACTTTCCACTCGTTCCAGGCTTGGATTTGGTGAAGACCGTGCTGCGCGTCGTCTTTGCCTTCGGTGTTTCCCTGCACGCCGCAGTTCAGGGCGCGACGTCGACCGGAAAACCCACCAGAGTAAAGCCAGGCTTGGAGCCGTTGACTGCGGCCACGACCCGTGCAACGCGCGGTTGAAGCGCTGGCCACTGCTGAATCCCGATCACGACGATAGCAATGGTCCGACCGGCCAAGTTCTGTTGATACTGCAGGTTCTTGTCCGTAGTGAGGAAGACATCGAAACCGGTGTGCTCGGCTGCGGTCAACAGATCGCCGTTCTACAACCTGTCCCAGCGTTCCTGCGCGGCCGTGCGCACCGTGTGGCCGATCAGAAACTCACGAATCGGGACCGGTGTGGCCTGATCGAACAGCACGCGCATTCAGCCTGCCACTGGCGTGTCGAGGCTGCGCGCCGCAAACTCGATGACCGCCTTCACTTGGTCGCGGTCCAATCCGTCATACCAGGCAAGGATGTCGTCGATATTTGCGCCTGCTTCGAGGTTCTCGAAGATCGTCGCGACAGGCATGCGGGTGTTGCGAAGCACCCACGTCCCGCTGACTTTGCCGGGGATGCTCTCGACCGCTGGGCACTGGGACCAATCGAGCAGAGCCATCGTTTCAGGTCCTTCCCAGTTTGAGTGTAAGGGATCTCGCCGTCATTCGCTGAGACGCGATGTATGGGCGTTGAAGGCTAGTGCGCTGGGAGAAAACTGGAATACGAATTCGCATCCGCGTAAATTCTAGCGCGGAGTTTTCCCAGGAGAGGGTGGAAATAAATCCAGAAAGTAGACTACAACAGGCTTGTTATCAATTAGTTGTGGCGGAGAGCGTGGGATTCGTTCCCACAGAACCCACGCCCATCAGGCATTTAGGCGCGATCGCAGCCGCCAGAACCCGCCAGATCCACTAGAAATGCCAGTATCAGGTACAAAACAGGTACAGCGCAATGACTAGTCGGTTCTGAGTACTACGTTGGGATCCAATCGCGACGCGCGCCACGCGGGCAGCCAGCACGCGCCGGCCGCCACAAGAGTAATCGTCATAATCACGGCAGCCAGCGTTGTGGGATCCGTCGGCTGGACGCCAAACAAGACCGACCCAATCAGGCGATTCAGCCCAAGCGTGCCTGCGAGCCCAACGATGACGCCGATGATGGTGAGTTGGAGACCTTGCTTCATCACCAGCGCCAGCACACTGGAACGGGCCGCGCCGAGCGCGATGCGGATGCCGATCTCACGGCGGCGCTCTGTCGCCATGGAGGAGAGAACACCGTACGTGCCGACGGCCGCAAGCAGCAGTGCTAGGACGCCGAACGCGCCAAGCAGCTGCGCCAAGAGCCTCGGCTGGCGAATCGATTCCGTGAATACCGATTCCATGTCGCGGAGCCGCACTATGGGAACGGCGGGGTCTACTTCCCGCACGAGTCGCTCGAGCGTGCGTGACAAGGCAGCAGGCGGCAGAGTCGTTCGCAACACCACGTTCATCGTCGGCGCAGCCATCGCAAGCTGGTCGAGGGATACGTAGAGTTCGGTTCCCGTCTCTTTCTCGACGCCGCCCTGCTTGACGTCCTTGGCCACTCCAATCACCG
>JBDTMB010000332.1:0-6814 GCA_039934485.1 Vicinamibacterales bacterium | reverse complement strand
CGTTGTGCTCGAGGAACGACTTCTTGTTCTCGAGGTCCTTCTCGGTGGGCTGCACGTAGCCGGTGGCGTCGGTCGCCCGCGACACCAGGGTGTGCTCGCCGGCCGTGGGGTTCTTCCAGGTGTAGTGGAACAGCTTCCAGCCGTACTTGGCCGTGGTCTGCGGGTCCATCGTCACCGCTTGCCAGGGGCCGCCGTCGATGCTGATCTCGGTGGACTTGAGCGGCGTGCCGTCGTTGAGGACCACGCCGGTGACCTTGGCGTCGCTGCCGCTCTTGGTGACGCGCGCGACGAAGGACTTGAGGTGGATCTTGGTGATCGCCGTCTCCACCCACTTCATCTCGCCGTCGATCATCTCGCCCTTGAGGGTGCGGTACCAGCGCGCCTGGAACTTGCCGAGATACTGATCTTCCTGCGCGTGGATCTGCGACAGCCACTTGACGTTGGGCGCGCCGTACCAACCCGGCACGATCAGGCGCAGCGGGAAGCCCTGGTGCCTGCTCAGCGGCTCGCCGTTGAGCGCGTAGGCGAGGAACGGCTCGGCCGACATCGCCTTGTCGCGCTGCAGGCTGCGGCCGTACTGCTGCTCGACCTTGTACTTCGAGGTGCGCCACTCGACTTCCTCTTCGCCCTTGTCGGTGCCGAAGAACACGATCTCTCGTGCGTTCGCCTTCAGTCCGGCATGCTCGAGCACGGTCTTGAGCGGCACGCCGGTCCACTCGCCGTTGCCGATCAGGCCCTGCGTCGGCGGGCGATTACCGGAACACTCGAAGCCCAGGATCACCTTCGCCGCGCCCATCTTCTTCACGTCATCGAGCGTCAGCGACGCCGGCTTGTCGACCAGGCCCGTCAGCTTGAGGCGATACGCCGCCGGATCCACTTCGGGGTGGCCGAGGTGCTGCGTCGTGAAGAACTGGCTGGCCGGCGTGTAGACGCCGGTCACCGTTCGGGTGTCGAAGCTGCGCCGATCGGGCGCCGGGGTCGGGTTGAAGTTGTCGGGCCAGTCGGTGAACGGGATCACCACTTCGCCCTGCGCCAAGACGGGCAAAATCCAGTCGGGCACACCAATCGTACCCACGGCCGCGAGGGCGAGGGTGCTCTTCACAAGATCTCGACGCGTCATCTGATTGTCCATGTCAGCCCTCTTTGGCGAGGGCTAAAGCCCTCGCCCTCCATCAACGGGATTTCAGTTGCTCGATGTACCACGTTACCCGATCGACCGCGTCGCCATGCGGCTCGACGCCGGTCACTTGATACTGGATGGTGCCCGTCGCGTCCACGTAGAACGTCGTCGGCGTGTCGTGCACGTTGAATCGCTCGGTCGCCAGCTCGCGGTTGTAGCGCGCCACCGGCATCGCGAACTTGCGCTCGGCCAGGTATTTTTCCAGCCGCACCGGATCGTCGTCCAGGCTCACCAGGATGAACTTCACCCTGGGATCGCCCTGGTACTTCTCGTAGGCCTTCTGGATGAGCGGTAACTCCGCCCGGCAGGCCCCTCACCAGGCTGCGAAAAAATTCAGCAACACGACGTTGCCGCGTTGCGCGAGCAGGTCGATCTTGTTGCCCTGCGTGTCGGTGAGCACGAGCGACGGCAGCTTCCTGCCCGCCATGCTGCTGACCAACGCCTGACGGCGTTCCTCGCGCTTGCGTTCAAGCGTGGCGGCGAGCCACTTGTCGAACTCCATCGGGTTCTCACCCGACTTGGCCTGCACATCGCGGAGCGCCGTCTTCGCCGCCTCACGCTGGGGTGGCGCCGCCCCGGCGAGTTCGAGGACGGTGAGATAGTGCTCGCGCGCGTTGTCGAGATCGTTCTTGGTCCTCGACAACTGGCCGAGATGCATCTGGTTGGTGGCGTCGAGGTTTCGCGACAGCCGCGACGCCTCGGCCAGCCGCTCCTCGGCGGTCTTGATGTCGCCCTGGATGAAGGCGGCCCAGCCCGCGATGTCGGCAAACGTCGCCTGGTTGCGATCGAGCGAGCCGGTGACCTTGCCATCGAGCCGGTAGTTGCTGAGGTTCTCTCGAACCAGTTGCTCGCCGGCAGCGCGTCCGTCGATGGCGAGCTTCGTGACGTACGGCAACTCGGCGCGCCGGGCGAGCAGCAGGTTGGCGCCGAGCGCGTAGGCCTGCGGATCGGGCCGCAGCGTCACGCGTGCTTCAACCGCCGCGCGGATGTCGGCGATCGGTGGGTTCTCGGCGGCCTGGAGCTTCGCGAGCACCGCATCCGCGGCCTTCAGCGCCGCGTCGGGCTCCGGCGCCGGGGTTGGCGCGCCAAGCTCGGTCGCCCGCACGTATTCCGCCTGCGCATCGGCATCGCGGCCCTCGGCCCTGGCGATGTCGCCGAGGCCAACGTGCGGCAGGTACCACGTCGGCTTCGCCTCGCGTGCCGCGGTGAACGCCTTCAACGCGCGCGGACGATAGCTCACCTCTTCGTGCCAGCCGGGGAAGGCGTTTTCGGCCTGGTAGCCCTTGAAGAAATAGATCCGGCCGAGCCAATACTGCGCCTCCGCGGCGTACGCCGGCGTCTTCGCCGCCGCGAGCAGCGCCTGCTCCGCGGACTTGGTCCGCAGCAGCCGCCAGTAGATTTGGCCCTTGGCGGCCAGCAGGCCCGGGTCGGTGGGCGCGGCTTTGAGACCTTGATTGAGGGCCGCGAGCGCGGCGGTCGTGTCGTTGCGCGCGTCGGCGGCGAGCGCCCTGTCACGGAACAAGGATGGGCTTTGAGCGTAAACGAAGCTCGCGGCTAGCGCCGATATCAGCACCCCTGCCGCGAGCGTCCGTCGTTCGATCACGAGATCACAAGATCAACAGCTAACAAGTGACACACCTGTTGCTGTTCTTCGAACCGAGCTTCATCAGCAGGGCGATCGTTTCTGGAATGGCAGAGAGGCGCTGCACCGGACCATTCGCCATGTCGGCGGTGGTCTGGCCGCTGCGCGCCACGGCCGTGACGTCGGCGCCCTTGCTCACGAGATAGAGAATCATCTCGTTGTCGCCACGCGCCGCCGCATGATGGAGCGGCGTGTAGCCGTCGTTGTCGCGCATGTTGACGTCGGCGTGCAGTTCCTCGACGAGATACTTCATCACGCTCAGCCACGCGTCGGGCGCATGACGATGGGCGTTGCCGGCGAAGCCTTCGCCGTACTCAACACCGGCCGCGGCGTGGATGGCGTACGCGCCGGGACCGCCATATGGAATCACCGGCGCGTCGTACTTGCGCATGCCCGCTTCGGCCGTCGGCATGATCGCGCCGCCGGCGCCCTGCGGCTGTCCGGCCGCCGGGGCCGCGCCTGGCGCACCCGCCGCTGCCGGCGGCGGTCCACCACCGCCGCGGCGAACCTGTTGCTGCGGCGCGATGGTGGGAATTTCAGGATCGGCGCCGTAGGCGACGAGCAATTTCATCGCCAGCAGGTCCGTGCCGTAGGCCGCGCGCCAGAACGCCGTCGAACCCGAGGTGTCGGCGAGGCCGCAATTGCGGTTGCCGCAACCGGTGTAGACCAGGTACCACGGGTGCGACGAGATGCGGTGGTTCGGGTCGGCGCCCTTGTCGAGCAGGGCGTGCATCACGTCGAGGTAGGTGGCCTTCTGCTGTTCCATTTCCTGCGGCTGCGGGAAGCGGGTGCGGGGCTGCCACGGCACGTTGGCGGCGGCCCAGAGCGGGTCGACGCCGTTGTTCTTGGCCGAGAGATTGACGTTGGCGCCGCGCTCGATCAGGAGCATCGACAGATCGAATTCACCGTTGATGATCGCGGTCAGCAGCGGGCTGGTGCCGTCGCCGGCGTTGACCCGGTTGATGTCGGCGCCGCCGTCGAGCAGCGCGCGCGCCGCGTCGACGTAACCCTGCCGCGCGGCGTGCAGCAACGCCGTCATGCCGCCCTTGGTGGCCACCGGCGGGTTGATCTCTTCAGCATTGAAGCCGCGAGGCGGCGGTGCGTTCGGATCGGGCGGCGGAATCTTGCCGGTCCGGAGGATTTCACGCGACGCCTCGATAGCGGCCTGCATCTGGCTCGGCGACGGCCTCAGTTCCGAGTCCTTGCCGATGAAGCCCTCGATCACCTTGCGCTGGCGTTCCACCGCGGCGCGGTCGATCTGGCCCTGCTTGGAGACGTCAATCGTCCTGGTCGAGACATTGGCGTCGGCGCCGCGCTTGAGGAGCGCGGTAATCGCCTCGACCCGGTTGGCCGAGGCGGCGAAGATGAGTGGCGTCTGGCCCCACTCGTTTTCCTTGGCGTTGAGATCCGCCTTGGCGTCGGCGAGCAGGTTCACCACCGCCGCGCTGCCGGCGAGCGCCGCGAGGTGGAGCGGGGTGGCGCCGCTCGGGTCGGCCTTGGCGTCAACTTGCGCGCCACCCTTCAGCAACGCCTTGACGACGCCCGCACTGCCCGACTTGCTGGCGATGTGGAGCGGCGTGTAGAGGCCGATGCGCGTGACCGCGGCGACGTTGGCGCCCGCATACACCAGCAACTCCGCCATTTCCGTGTCGCCACGCTCGGCGGCCCAGTGCAGCGCGGTCATGCCGTCGCCCTGCGCCGCGCCGACATCGGCGCCTTGCTTGAGCAACGCCTTGACGGCGTCCTGGTCGCCGCGCAGCGCGGCGTCGGCCATCGGCGAGGCGGTCTGCGTGGCCCCGAGTGACGCGGTGAGGCACAACGCGATGACGAGGTTGAGGCTGATACGACGCTTCATTCCGGTGCTCCCTTGGGCACCCCTAAAGGGGCGCCCCACTGATCCCTGATCCCTGATCCCTGATCCCTGATCCCTGATCCCCGATCCCCGATCCCTGATCGCTGATCGCTGATCCCTGATCCCTGATCGCTAGACCGCGGCCGTCGTCGGCGCCGACTGCGTCACCGACAACTCGCCCGTGCTGTCGCCGAACTGCTTGAGGTCGTCCATGCCGAGCCCGTGTGCCAGGGTGAGGAACGCGTTGGCCATCGGGGTGGCGTCGGCCGCCTTGATGTGCAGGTTGCCCTTCAGCATGCCGTTGCCGTGGCCGACCAGGATCAGCGGGCAGCGGCGGTGGTTGTGCACGTTCGGATCCGCCATCGGCGAACCCCACACCACCACCGTCTTCTCGAGCAGGTTCTGCTCGCCGTCCATCGTGCTCTTCAGCCGATCGAGCAGGTACGGCAGCTGGCCGACGCGGTACTTGTTGATCTTGTTGAATTCCAGGATCCGGTCCTCGCGATCGCCGTGGTGCGAGGCCGGGTGGAACGGCTGGTTCGATCCGCTCTCCGGGAAGACGCGGTTCTGCGCGTCGCGGCCGGTCTTGAACGCGATGATGCGCGTCATGTCGGTCTCGAGCGCGAGCACCTGAAGGTCGAACAGCAGGTGCATGTGTTCGGAGAACGAATCGGGCACGCCGGCCGGGGCGTCGGGCAACGCGCGCGTTTCACCGCTCGAGTTGCGCGCTTCGATGGCCTGGATGCGGCGCTCGATTTCCCGCACGTTGGTCAGGTAGCGATCCAGGCGGGCCTTGTCGCCGGTGCCCAGTTCCTTGCGGACGTTGGCCACTTCGCCGGTAATCCAGTCGAGGATGCTGCTGCGCGTCTGCCGGCGCTCGTTGCGGTCCTTGGCGGAGCCGCCGGAACCGAACAGCATGTCGAAGGCGACGCGCGGGTCGCGAATCATCGGCAGCGGCTCGTTGGGCGAGGCCCAGCTGATCGAGTCGGTGTAGGCGCAGGAGTAGTTATAGGTGCAGCCGCCGGCCTGGTCGAGGCTCTCGATGCAGAACTGCATCGACGGCATCGGCGTCGCCTGGCCGAAGTGCTGGGCATACATCTGGTCGAACGAGGTGCCGGCCCAGATGTCCGAACCCTGCGTCTGTTTGGGATGCGACTGCGTCAGGAACACCGCGCTCGAGCGGAAGTGGTCGCCGCCGATTTCCGGCGCGGTGAACGCCTCGGCCATGCGCACGTCGGTGTTCGAGACGATCGTCAGGTGATCGCGATACGGCTCGAGTGACGACAGCGCGCTGTCGGCGCCGATCGTGAACGTCGATCCGGTCTCAGTCGGTGCGAACAGGTTCTTGCTGGCGCCCCACTTGTTGCAGCCGGCGAGGCCGTGGACTTCTTCGATGCAGATCAGCCGCGTCCGATCGGCGACCTTGGCCTTGGCGCCAATGCCTTGCGCCGCCACCATTGCGTCGAGGAATGGCAACGCCACCGTGGCGCCGAGTGCGCCGCGGAGGAACGTGCGACGCGGCATGTGCTTCCCAGTGATGAAATGCATCGTAGTCTCCCTAAATTTGGCACCCCTAAAGGGGTGCCCTACTTAACCCGCCAAATCGCCAACTACTGGCTAATCTTCGAAGTATCGGTGGTCGGAACTTCCGGCTCTACCCGCTTCATTCGGAACGCATCGCTCTTCACCACGCCGACGATGAAGGACGACAGCTTGTAATCGGTGGCGGCCGCGGCTTTCGCAATCGTCCGCACCGCCGGCTGGTCGAAGTACTCGACGCGGCGGCCCAGCGCATACGCCATCAGGTTTTCCGTGAACGTCCGCACCAGCGGCGTGGGGCGCTTCAGCAGCGCCGCGATCAACTCGCTCTCGTTGGTGACCTTGGTGCCGTCGTAGAAATCGCCGGCGGTGTCGAGCGGCGCGCCGTTTTCGCGCTCGCGCCATTTCCCGGTGGTGTCGAAGTTGTCGAGCGACAGGCCGATCGGATCCATGAAGCGGTGGCACGAGTTGCACGTCGGGTTGGCCCGGTGCGTCTCCATCTTCTGGCGCGTCGTCAGCATCTGGCCGTTCTTCGACGAGCTGGTCTCGTCGAGCGCGGGCACGTTGGGCGGCGGCGGGGGCGGCGGCGTGCCGAGCAGCA
>JBDTMB010000331.1:0-6818 GCA_039934485.1 Vicinamibacterales bacterium | reverse complement strand
CGAGGGCTAAAGCCCTCGCCCTCCAATCCGCGGCCCGCGCCCTCCAATACGCGGCCCGCACCCTCCAATACGCGGCCCTCGCCCTCCACATGACGGCGCTTGGGCTCTGGCTGCTGACGGCGGGCTTCCAAGCACAGGCACAGGCACAGGCACAGGCACAAGCACCGGCACCGGCACCCGCACTGGCACCGGCACTGGCACTGGCACCCGTTGAGGACATGGCTCACCCGCAGGGCACCAACGCCGGCATCTTCGCGTTCACCGGCCACTGCGCAACGTGCCACGACACCGCCAGGAACGGCGCACCCGATCGCTACGGCTTGAACAGCCGCACGCCCGAAGAGGTGCTGGCCAAGATCAGCGCCGGTCCCCACGCGGAGTTTGCCAAGGCCCTCACCGAGTATCAGAAGCGCGTCGTCGCCGTCTACGTCGGCGGGCGTCCGCTCGGCGCGGCAGCCACGGGCGATGCGTCGACGATGAAGAATGTCTGCCAGGCGGCGCCGGCGTTTGAGCCGTTCAAGGGATCCGAGTGGAACGGCTGGGGAGTGGACAACGCCAACACCCGCTTTCAACCGACGCCGGGGCTCTCGGCCGCCGACACGCCCAGGCTGACACTGAAATGGGCGTTCGGCTTCCCCAACGGCAATTCCGCCTACGGACAACCGTCGATCGTCGGCGGCCGCGTGTTCGTCGGTTCGGACACCGGCTTCGTGTATTCGCTCGACGCCAGGACCGGGTGTGTCTATTGGTCCTTCCGCGCCAGCGCCGGTGTTCGCACCGCGCCCACGGTGGGACCGGGCACCGCCGGTAACCGCTATCTCCTCTACTTCGGCGACATCAGGGCCAACGTCTACGCGGTGAACGCGGAGACCGGCGCGCAAGTCTGGAAGGAGCGGCTCGATACGCATCCAATCGCCCGAGTGACGGGCGCACCAAAGCTGGCGGCCGGGCGATTGTACGTGCCGCTGTCGTCGCTCGAGGAATCAGGCGCCGGCAATCCGGGTTATCCGTGCTGCACATTCCGCGGTGGCATCGCCGCCTACGACGCGCTCACCGGCCAGCGTCTCTGGAAATCATTCACCATCGCCGACGAGCCGAAGCCGAAGAAGGCCACCTCGAAGGGCACGCAGCTGTGGGCGCCGGCCGGCGCCGGCGTGTGGTCAACACCCTCGGTCGATCTGTCGCGACGCATGGTCTACGTGGCCACCGGCAACGGCTACACCGAGCCGGCCGACGAGGCGTCGGACGCGGTGATCGCCTACGACATCGACACCGGCAAGCGGCTTTGGGTGCGGCAGGTGATGCAAGCGGATGCCTACGTGCGCGACTGCCCGGGAATCTATCGTCCGCTCGTGCCCACGGAGAACAAGTCCGAAACCTGTCCTGACGATCTTGGGCCCGACATGGACTTCGGCAACGCGCCGATCCTGCGGACGTTGCCCAACGGCAAGAGCTTCATCGTCATCGGCCAGAAGGACGGGCACGCCTGGGGCCTCGACCCAGACAAGAAGGGCGCGGTGATTTGGAGCCGGCAGCTCGGACTGGGTTTCGAGGGCGGCGGTGGCGGGATGATGTGGGGATCGGCGGCCGACAGCCGCTTCGCCTATTTCCCGATCACGCGAACCGACGAGCGCCTCGGTCTGGCCGCGGTCGGGCTGGCAACGGGCGAGCTGGCGTGGCGCGCGACGCCGGCGGCCGGCGGCGGCGCGCCGGTGACGGCCATCCCCGGCGTGGTGTTCTTCGGCGCCAGCACCGGCACGATGTACGCCTACTCGACGATCGACGGCAAGGCGATCTGGACCTTCGACACCGCGCGGTCGTTCGCCACCGTGAACGGCGTGGAGGCGCAGGGCGGTAACCTCAACGCCGCCGGTCCCGTGGTCGCCGGCGGCATGCTGTTTGTGCCCTCCGGATATTCAGACCTCGGAATCGGCACGCGCGGGAATGTGCTGCTCGCATTCGGCGTCAAGTAACGGAACGGAAATGGAGAAACCCATGCGCTCGAAACTGTTGCTCGTCGCGGTGATCGGCCTCGCCTCTCTGGGCGTCAGCGCGCAAGATCGCGGCGATGCCAACGCGCAGGCCGGGGTGCGCGCGCTGCGGCCGGCGGTGCCGGGCGTCCACGGCCTGGTGACGAGCGCGCATCCACTGGCCTCGATGGCCGGCATGCGCATCCTGATGGCCGGCGGCAATGCGTTCGACGCAGCCGTGGCGGTAGCGGCGGTCCTCAACGTCGTGGAGCCACAGAGTTCGAGCATCGCCGGCAACGGCTTCGTTACGGTGTACGAGAAAAAGACCGGCAAGGTGTATTCGCTGGCGATGGCCGGCGCTGCGCCAAAGGGCCTGAAGGTGGCCGAGATGACCGAGGCCACGCTCAACGCCGGGATGAAAGCGGCGATCGTGCCTGGCAACATCGGCGGCCTGATCGCGATGCTCGATCGCTTCGGCACCAGGACGCTGGCCGACGTGCTGGCCCCGGCGATCGAATACGCCGAGCAGGGCCATCCCGCCAATGACGGGTTCGTCGCTGGTATCCGCGGCGGCCAGAAGATGCTCGCGCAGACGCCCACCAGCGCGGCGCTGTTCATGCCCGGCGGCAGGCTGCCGGTGAGCGGAGAAATGGTCCGCAACGCCGACCTGGCCGCCACGCTGAAGAAGCTCGCGGATGCCGAGCAGGCCGCCACGAAGAAAGGAGCGGCGCGTTCGGCGGCCCTGCGCGCCGCACACGATCGCTTCTACAAGGGCGACATCGCCCAGGACATCGCCCAGTATTTCAAGGCCAACGGCGGCGTGCTCACCGAGGCCGACCTTGCCGCGTATGCGCCGCAGTGGGAGACGCCACTCCACACCACTTACCGCGGCTACGACGTCTACAGCAACGCCTCCACCTCGCGCGGCGGTTTTGAAGTGTTGATGCAACTCAACCTGGTGGAAGCCTTCGACCTGGCCTCGATGAAGTACGGCAGCCCGCAGGCGATTCACCTGCAGGCGGAAGCGATCAAGGTGGCGAAGGCTGACATCTATAAATACGTGGCCGACCCGGCCTTCACGAAGGTGCCGGTGGAGGGTTTGCTCTCGAAGGCGTTTGCCGCCGAGCGGCGTAAATTGATCGACCCGGCGCATGCGATCGCATATCCCGGCGCCGGCCATCCCGTGGCCGATAACCCAGGCACCCCTAAAGGGGTGCCCTACGTTGGCGATGCGGGCCCGGCATGGCCGGAGCGCTACGATCCCGATCCCGAGACGACGAGCTTCTCGATCGTCGATCGCGATGGCAACGCCGTGTCGGTGACGCCAACCATCGGCGGCGGCATGGGGACCGGCGTGGTGGTGGGCCACACGGGTCTGCTCTTCAACAACGGCCTGCGCCTCGGCTCGACGTCGCCGTACCCGGACAACGTCAACTACGTGCGCGCGGGACAAATCCCGCTGCTCAACAACTCACCGGTCATCGTGCTCAAGAACGGCCAGCTGGTGCTCGCGATCGGCACGCCCGGCGGCGAAACTATCGGCCAGACGGAATTCCAGGGCATCGTCAACGTCCTCGACTTCGGGCTGACGATCCAGGAAGCGATCGAGGCGCCACGGTTCAGGCTCGACCCCGATCCGAACTTCTACAAGCCCGGCGCGGCCATCACGCTCGCGATCGAGCGGCGGGTGCCGGCCGCCACCATCAAGGCGCTCGAAGCGATGGGCCACAGGGTGGAATTGCTCACGGAGTACACCGCCGGCGTCGGCGGCATGCAGGGCATCCTCGTCAATCAACAGACCAGGACGATGACCGCGGGGGCGGATCCGAGACGGGCGGGCTACGCGATCGGTTGGTAGTTGGAGTTGGAGGTAGAGGTGGAGGGAGGAGGCTTTAGCCTCCTCCGCCGGCGAGGGCTGAAGCCCTCGCCCTCCATCAATCTGCCCTCGCCCTCCATCAATCTAGAACTGGAACCGCGCCGTAAACTGCACCATGCGCATGTTGTTGGCCTGGTTCGTGATCTGACCGAACGACGAGTTGCCGAACGCGGAACTCGCCGGCGACGCCCACTGCACGAGGTTCAACATGTTGAGCACCTCGATGCGGATCGACAGCGACGTGCGGCCGCCCGTCCTGGTGTTCTTGCTGACCGACAAGTCCACGTTGTTGCGCCACGGCGAGTAGACGCCCGGCAGCGTGCGCGGCGCGTTGCCGAACTGGTTGGCCGCCACCGCCACAAACGCGTTCTTGTTGTAATACAGGTTGTCGGTCGTTTTTTCGGTGATGCGTTGGGTGATGTCACCGGGCACGAGGAAGTCCTGCCCAGGCACCAGGTTCGGCCGCAGGTTGTTGCCCAGCAGGAACGACGTCGCGGTCTGGTTCTGGCTGACGCCCATCGGGAATCCGCTCGAGAACGTGATCACGGGCGTGATCGACCAGCCGCCAAGCAGGAGGTCCGCGGTGCGGCTGCCGGCCAGGTACTTCTTGCCGTCGCCGAACGGCAGGTTGACGGTCGGCGCCACGACGATCTTGTGCGGCGAGTCGAGCAGGCTCAAGCCGTACTCCTGATCGGGGTTGTAGTACGGGGAATCGGGCACCACGGTGTAGTTGTTCTGGAGGCCGGGTGCGCTCGTGTAGTAGTTGCCTTCCCCGAACTGGTTGTCCTTGAGCCGGCTGTAGGTGTAGCTGAAGTTGCCGCCCCAGATCCCGGTCGAGCGCTTGCGGATCTGGAAGATGCCGGCGTGGTACTGCGAATGCGCGCCGGTGGACTGCATCATCATCACGTTGCCGAACTGCGGGAACGGGCGCAGGAGCTGGCCTCGCTCGATGGTCGCTCGGGTCGAGAATTGGCCGGCGGCGGCGACGCCGACGAACGGATTGGGCACCAGGGCCAAGGTGTCGATGCCGGCGGTTTGGTACTTCGGATCGAGCTGGTTGATGTTGATGAGCGCGTTGCTCGAGCCGCCCCAGCTCATGTTCGATCCGGTCAGGCCGGTGTAGCCCACCGAGACGCTCATCCCGTACGGCAGCTCGCGCTGGAGGTCCGCCGAGTACTGCTGCACGCGCGGCGCGCCCTTGGTCGGGTCGATGTAGCGGATTTCGCCGCCGGCGCCAGTGAGCATGCCGAGGTTGCTGCCGCTCGGCTGCACCAGGCCCGCCGGGACCGGATTGCTCATCGTGATCGTCGGCACCGCGCCGGTCCCCTGCGGCTGGCTGATCTGGGTGGTCGCGGAATAGCCGATCTGGCCCCAACCGTCGGTCCCTGCCGCCGGGTAGTTCCACGGCGAGTAGTAGAGTCCCCACCCGCCGCGGAGGACGGTCTTCGGGCTGAAGCTGTAGACCGCGCCGATGCGCGGCGCGACCTTCACGGCCGGCTGGTTGCCCTGCTCGGTGGGCGCGCCGCCCACGCCGGCATAGATCAGGCCGCCCATAATCTGCCTGCGGGCGCCGGTGATTGGGTCGAGAACAGTGACCATCGAGTCGAGCGGGCTCGCCGTCGTCTTGGCAAAGTCCACCGTCATGTTGTTGCTCTTCTCGCGCATCCCCGTTTCGCTCTCGATACGCAGTCCGTAGTTGAGCGTGAACTTGTCGTTCAGGCGCCAGTCGTCCTGGAGGTAGCCCGCGGAGTAGTTGACGTAGCCGTCCAGCTCCGCGTTGAGGGGCACGTTGCCGCTCTGCGGGTATCCCAGCAGGACGTCGGCCGCCGCGTTGTTGCTATAGGTGCCGGTGAACGTATAGGTGCCGGTGGAGGCGCCATAGTTCAACGAACGGACGCCGATGACGCGGTAGTCGCCGCCGACCTTGTAGTTGTGTGAACCGATCAGTTTGCTCAGCGTGCCGTTGACGCCGTACTGGTAGTAGCCGTTGGCCTGCCGGTTGGTCCAGCCGCTGCCTTTATAGCCGGTGATCGACGTCGACGGGAAACGGTTGGTGTCGGAGAACTGGCTCGTCAGCGCCGGGTTGTTGAACAGCGCCTTGGCGTCGAACTCGAACGGCAGGTTGTAGTTGTCGTCGAAGTTGTTGTAGCCACCACGCAGGGTCAGCACCGTGGAGTTGTTCAGCACGTAGGTGTTGTTCAGCACGAAGGTGCCGATGACGCGATCGAGCTGGTAGCTGCCGCCGACGAACTTGTTCTCGGGGTTGTAGTTGGAGTTGGCCTCGTGTGTCACCTGGCGCAGGATGAATCCGCTCAACGCGACGGAGTTGTTGAACTGGTGGTTCACCTTGGTGGTGAACTGGTAGGCCTGGTTCGGCAGCAGGTCGGTCATGCTGAAGTTCGACGCGCCGTTGTCCACTTCGTTGTCGGGCTTTGGAAAGTAGCTGAGGATCTTCGCACCGACGGGATCGATGCGACTGGCCGGGATCACGTTGCCCGGAAACGGTTGGCCGGTCAGCGGATCGCGAATGACGACCGGCACGCCGTTGCGCGTCAGGCCCGAGAAGTCGCCGCGACGTTCGGCCGAGGTCGGCAGCAGGAACGAGTTCTGCTGCGGCTGGTTGTTGACGTATTTTTCGCCGGCGACCCAGAAGAAGGTCTTGTTCTTGACGATCGGCCCGCCGCCGCCACCGCCGCCATTGCGCCAGTATTCCGGCACGTTCTTCTGCCCCTGGAGCTTCGGAATCAGGAGCTGTCCCACCAGCCCTTCGGGACGGAACACGCCGTAACCGGAGCCGCTGAAGTTGTTGCCGCCCGCACGCGCCGACATGTTCATCACGCCGCCGCCGGTGCGCCCCATCTCCGCGTCGTAGGTGTGGACCTGAACTTTCATCTCCTGCACCGCTTCCATCGACGGGTTGGTCGAGGCGCGATTCTGCAGGTCGGTCACGGGGAAGCCATCGACCAGGAAGT
>JBDTMB010000330.1:0-6839 GCA_039934485.1 Vicinamibacterales bacterium | reverse complement strand
GCTCGCCGAGGCCAACGACATCGACCGTCCGCGTTTCGTCGCGCCGGGCACGCCGCTGCGCGTGCCGGCGCTGTGAGGACATCATGCTGCGCATCGATCGCGTGAATGCCGACGTCGACGTGAGGCCCGCGGAGCCGCCGCTCGCCCGCGCCGCCGCGGCCGAGCTGACGGCGCTCGACCCGCAGCTGCGCGAACGCATCAAGGAACTGGTCCGCGAGGCGCTGAGCGATCACCTCCGTGAGCTGGAGCGGCGAGGCGTCGTATGAGCGGCACCGGCACCCTCACCGCCGCCGCCGCCGAGCGCCAGGGCGCGTCCTACTATGTGCCCGGCGTGCGGGTGGCGCGCCTGGCGCGGCAGCTGCAAAGCGGCAGCGAGCCGGGCACGCTGCTGCCGAAAAGCGTCCTGGGCGACCTGGTGCGTGCCGAGGTCACGCGCGTCAACACCGGGGTCTCGCAGTACTCGCTCACGTTCAACAACTGGTATCTCGCGACCGCCCAGGATCGGGCCCAGCACCTCGACGATCTCGGCGATGGCGCGCCCCGTGAGGTGGTGGACGGCGCGACCCGCGCGCCGTACTGGCCGCGATTCAAGTACAACGATTTCTCGCTGCTCTCGTTCGGCGACCGGCTGCGCGTGGACATGCGCTACGTGCCGGAGCCGACCGGCAAGCCCCGCAGCGAGCAGGACGACCAGGCGAGCTGGACGCCGATGGTGTCGGGACCGATCACCGACATCAGGTTCAGCTTTGCCTCCGGCCAGGGCGCGCAGCTCACCGTGTCTGGCGAGGACGATCTCAGCGCCCTCAAGGACAAGCAGGACAAGCGAATCCCGATGGATCGCCGTGCCGAGCTGAACATCGTCCGCCAGGCGCTGCAGAAAGCCCACTACCCGCTGAAGTTCGCCGCGCCGCTCGTTGAGTACCCGGCTTTCGCGACCGATGACGGCCAGGGGATCCAGGAAGCGCTCAACGCCGGACAGAGCACACTCGAGTTCATCCAGAAGCTGGCCGACCGCCTGGACTTCGAGGTGTTCGTCGAGTTCGGCTCGCTGGTGGGAACGGCAGCGCCGCTGGAATTCCATTTCGAGCCATATCGCGGCCGGGCCAAGCCGAACCAGTCGCTGCGGCCCGTATTCCGGCTCGATCGCGAGCGCAACTTGCTCGACTTCACGCCGACGATCAAGGTCGTCGATCAGTACTCGAGCGTCGAGGTCAAGGGACGCCATCGCGATCCGCTGCTCGCACGCGAGGTCAAGGGCGAGGCGTCGCACACCATCCTGGCCGACGAGTTGCACCGGGATTCGTCGCTCGACGCGGCGCTCAAGTCGGGACCGGAGGTGCGCGCGCATTTCTTCAGCGCGCGCGACAACCGGTTCACCGTGCCGAACCAGGCGAACCTCGACGACGTCCGCGCCGACTGGTCGGCCAAGTCCGTGATCCGCAAGAAGGCGCGCGAGCTGTTCGCGATCGAGGCGAGCACCCTCGGCGTGCCGCGCTTGCGTCCCGGCAGCCACGTCGAGATTCGCGGCATGCGGGCGCCGTTCGACGGCTTCTACTACACGACCAAGACCGTGCACACGTTCGGTGCCGACGGCTATCGCACGAAGATCTCAGCCGCGCGCCCGGGGATGCCCTTGCCCCCATACGCGCAGGCGTCGGGAGGCCCACGATGAGCGACACCGCCGACGCCCTCGCTCGCGCCCTCGCGCCGCAGAGCGCCCAGAACCGCGAACAGCGCGTCCAGGGGCTGGTCACCGCCCGCGTCGAGAAAATCGAAGACGATGGGACCTATCGCCTGAAGTTCTTCGGCATGAACGGCCAGGACGATGATGACCATTCAGCGCCGGCGCGCGTCATGATGCCGATGGCCGGCGGCGGCCGCGGCATGCACTTCTTCCCGGAGCCCGGCGACGAAGTCGTGGTCGGCTTCCTCGTCGGTGACACCAACAACCCGATCATTCTCGGGGCGGTGTGGAACCGCGACTCGAAGCCGCCGGACCAGGCCAGGCAGTCGTCGCGCAACGACGTCCGTACCATCGTCACGCGCAGCGGTCACGAGCTGACCTTCGATGACACGGCCGGCAGGCAAAAGATCACGCTCAAGTCGCACGGCGGACACACGGTGGTGCTGGACGACTCGCCACTCGGCCCGAAGATCACCGTCGCGACGAAGCTGGGGCGGAAGATCGTGCTCGACGACTTCCCGCCTGGCCGTGTCGCCATCCAGACGCTTGGCTGCCAGGTCACCCTTGCCGATCCCGGCGTCGTCAGCATCCAGGCCACGGCGTCGATCGCGCTGACGGCGCCCACGATCGCGCTCAATTCCGCGGCGCTCAGCCTCGGCGGCGGCGCCGGGTCGGCGACCATCGACGGCGTGCCATTCAAGTTGCACACCCATGCGGGCGGCACGCTGCCTGGCGGGGTGACCGGGCCGGTGACGCCCTGATCATGGCGACGCACAAAGCGCATCTCGGCGTCGGCTGGGCGTTTCCGCCAAAAGTGGTGAACGGCGGCTTGCGCTATGCCCTCTACGAGGACGATATCGAGCAGGCGATCCAGATCATCCTGCTGACCTCGCGCGGCGAGCGGGTGATGCTGCCCGAGTTCGGGGCGGGCCTGCGCGACTTCGTCTTCGAGCCGAACACCGACGCCACGCGCGCGCGCCTCGAGGAGTCGGTGCGCAAGGCGCTGGTGGACTGGGAGCCGCGCCTCAACCTTGAACGCGTCGAAGTGACCGAGGGCGACGCGCCGAACCTGGTCCTCATCCACGTCGATTACGTCGTGCGCGCGACCAACAGCTTCTACAACCGTGTTTATCCGTTCTACCTGCTCGAGGGGAGGGCCTGAACGTGCCAATCGAGGCGCCACAGCTCGACGATCTCCGCTTCGACCGCACCGTCGAGGAACTGGTCCGCCGCATCCCGACCTACGCGCCGGAGTGGACCGATCACAATGCCAGCGATCCCGGCATCGCGCTGATCCAGCTCTTCGCCTACGTCACCGAGCAGATCGGCTATCGGCTGAACCGGATTCCGGAGAAGAACCACATCGAGCTGCTGCGGCTGCTGGGCGTCCAGCTGCAGCCGGCGCACGCCGCCACCACGCTGCTGGCCCTTCTGCTGTCGAACCCCTCGACCCTGATTGGTTATCCGTTGCCGGCCGGCGCAAAGGCGAAGGCCAAGAAGGGCACGCCGCCGCCGGTCTTCGAAACCGACAAGGCCATCGACGTCGTGCCCGCGCAGATGGTGCTGGTGGTCCAGACCAAGCATCCGTATCTCGACGACCTCACCAGGACCGACAGCGGGCCCGACACGACCACGCCCCTGCCGCCGGCGTCTCCGGTGAATGACTCCCCGTGGCTGCGGGTGGTGTGGGACGGCAAGGCGCCCAAGCTGAAAGACATGCCAGAGGATCCCGTCGCGCTGTGGAAGGCGACTGGCGATGAACAGCCGTACCTGTGGATCGGGCTCGACTTCAATGCCGCGCTGAACGCGGGATTCCGCGATGTCCGGGTGACCCTCACCCTGCAGTTCGATGACGATGAGAAGCCCGACCTGACCAAGGACGTGCAGTGCGTCACCCCGGCACCGATTGGCGATGAGCCGGCGCCGGTAGATTGGCTGGCGTATTTCGACGCTGCGGACAACACCACGCGGCTGGTGCCAGGGCGCATTGACGACACGACGGCGCATCTGGCGAGGTCGGGGCGGCTTACGTTCACGGTGCCGCACACGATCGGCGACATCGCCACCTGGGTCCCGCTGCGACCCGAATCGACCGTCGGACCGCTCGAAGCGTGCTTGACGCTGGCCGACGAGATGTCATCCAAGCTGGCGACGATGAGCTTCCCGGCGATGTCGGACGCGGCGTATCGGAGCATTCTCAACCCCGCGGTGACGGCCGCGCACGCCGCCGCGAACAAAGTCAAACCGGCCGTACTGCATGCGCTCGATCCCGCGCTACGTGCGAACGCGAAAGGCTGGCTGCGCCTGACGCTGCCCCCGCGCCCCGCCAACAGCGCGCCGCGCAAGCTGCGCCTCGCCACCTTCAACGCGGTGCCGGTCACCCATGCCGAAACGGTATTCAACGAGGTGATCGGCCGCGGCGATGGGCGCCCGGGGCAGCGGTATCCGCTCGGGCACCGCAACGTGCTCGCCGGGACGCTCGACGTCGCGATGCAGGAGGACACCGATCCGGCCACGCCACTCGTGAACTGGACGCTCGTGGAAAACCTCGACGAGGTGAAGCCGTTCGATTCGGCCTACGAGTGCGATCTCGAGTCGGGCGTGGTGCAGTTCGGCGACGGCGGCACGATCGCGACCGGCGGCACGGGGCGCGGCGGACGTATTCCGCCGCTCGTGCCGAAGACCGGCGACCTCATCGCCCGCCGCTACCGGTTCGGCGGCGGCGTGGCCGGCGAGGTGCCCGTCGGCGCGATTACGGCGCTCGACACGCCGGCGAATGGTGTGTCTGAAGTGGTGAACGTCGTCGCGGCGACCGGTGGCCGTGACGCGGAGACCCTCGAGCAGGCCAAACGCCGCGCGCGCAAGGAGCTGTCCACTCGGAGCCGCGCCGTCACCGCGAGCGATTTCGAGTGGATCGCGCGCCAGACACCGTATGTTCGGGTCGCCAGGGCCGAGGTCGTGCCACTCCGGCGCCCGCTCGGGTCTGGAGGTGGCGCGCCCGCGCCGCCGGTCACCCCCCGCTGCGGCCCCGCCCTTCCGGCCGGTCCCAATGGACTGTCCGGCCTCGTGGCACCCGGCGCGGTGACCGTCATCGTGGTCCCGGACGAGACCGGCCCGGAGCCGACACCGGTGCCGTCGTTCTTGCGCAAGGTCTGCTGTCAACTCGACCGTCATCGGCTCGTGACCACGGAAGTGCACGTGGTGCCGCCGCAGTACTGCCGCATCTGCCGCACCTACGTCCGCGTGCGGAGCAAGCCGGGCTACACGCGCGCGATGCTGCAGACGCTCGTGGAGCAGTCGTTCGGCACCTACCTGCACGTGCTGACCGGCGGCGAGGACGGCAAGGGTTTCCCGTTCGGCGCCCAGTTGCATATCGCCGATCTGATCGCGCGCGTGTTCCGGACCGAAGGCGTTGACCGCGTGGAGCTGCTCTCGGCCGAGTTCACCCGCACCAAGAGCAACGGGGCGCCACGCGAGGGCACGCTCGTGCTGTGTCCCGCGGCGCCGGGTGAAGTCGATCGCGTGGCCCTGTCCGCCGAAGAAAACGTGAGCTTCGACCCAAGCTCCCTGACGCTGGCGACGATCGCATGAGTCTTCTGAGCGCCACCCGCGACGCCAACAACGGGACCTGGTATGTCCTGCAGTACGCGACCGACTTCCGGCCGCGTTCCGGGACCGGGATCCGTCCGTGGATGTCGCCGGTGATCGACGGGTCACTCTTCCACGACGACAGCCGGCACGTCCTGGAACTGTTGCCGAAGAAGCCCGCCGTCGAACGGGAACCGTGGCCGGGTCTCGCCGTTGACATCGACGGCCGCGTGTATCGGGTCGATGCGGAGAACGGTCGCGTGCTCGTGCAGTGCGGCGGCCACACCCGCGAGCTCGTCTGCGAGTCCGGCGCACTCGGTGCCGCGGCGGGCCTCGCGCTCGATCGCCGCGGGCTCCTCTACATTGCCGACCCACCGGCGCATCGCGTGCTGGTGGTCAACCCGGATGATGGCAGCCTGGCGGGCGTGCTGGCCGGCGGTCTCGATGAACCGGTGGATGTCGCCGCGGCGCCGGACGGACGGGTGTTTGTCGCCGATCGCCGCGGCGGCCGCATCGTCGCGTTCAACTCGCGATTCGATCGGGTGGGCGCGTTCGCGCCGACGGACGCCGACGGAGTCATCGTTACGCCGCGGCCGATCGCGGTCATGGTCGATGAGGATGGTGCCGTCCTCGTCGCCGACGGAAACTTTCCGCGACTGCTGCGGTTTGCGCCGGCCGGAACACGGCTCGGCGACGCCGAGCCGGAGGCCGTACTCCAGGCGATTTCCCCGCCGCGGCCGGTGATCGACGCGCTCGAGCGCGCTTACGGCAAGACCATGCCACGGTTCCTCGCCGGGTCGTGTGGGCCGTGCCGGCCCGACCGTGACGGCGGGGAGCGCCTCGCCGAGGTGCACCGCGCGCTGCGGCTGATCCGGCTCAAGCTGGGCCACGCGTATCCGGCGTGCGGCACGTTCGTCAGCGCCGCGCTCGACGGTGGCGCGCCCGGCACCTCGTGGCATCACATCGTTATCGACGCGGACGTGCCCGAGGGCACGTGGATCAAGGTGCAGACGGTCAGCGCGGACAATCCGGAGCTGCTCAACGTCCCGGCGGCGCTGCCGAGCGTCGCCGAACACGACAACCTGCTGGAGCTGGCGGGCCCGACGTTCGTGCCGTTCGAGGAGGCGAGCTGTTCGAGTGCGCCGCGGATGCCGGACACGGTGCCCGACCGCCTGGTGTTTTCACCGCCGGGGCGGTACCTGCGGGTGCGGGTGACGCTCGGCTCCGATGGCGAGGCGACGCCGAGCCTCCGCGCCATCCGGGTGTTCTATCCACGCGCGAGCTACCTGGACCTGCTGCCGCGCGTGTTTCGCCGCGACCCCGAGAGCGCCTTCTTCCTGGAGCACTTCCTCGCGCTGTTCGAGCACGTGTTCACCGGCGTCGAGGATCGCTACGAGCGTTTCACGCGCGAGCTGAATCCGGGTGCGGCGCCACTCGACGTCCTCAACTGGCTCGGCGGCCTCGTCGACCTGTGCTTCGACCCGTCATGGCCGATCGAGCGCCGTCGCGCGCTCGTGCTCGCCGCAATGGAACTGTTTGCGCTGCGCGGTACACCGCGTGGCTTGAT
>JBDTMB010000329.1:0-6859 GCA_039934485.1 Vicinamibacterales bacterium | reverse complement strand
AGTTCCTGATCGCCGAGCTCAGCAAGGCGATGCGCATCTGGCAGACCAGCCTGCCTGAACCAAAGCTGCAGCACGGCGAAGAACGCGCCCACCTGTTCCTCGTCGCCGACGGCATGGGTGGCCACAACGCCGGCGAGCAGGCCAGCGCCCTCGCCGTGCTGGCGATCGAGCAGTTCACGCTCAATACGTTCAAGTGGTTCCTTGAAGCCGACAGCGCCGGCGCGCAAAAGGTCCTGACGCAATTCCAGACCGCGCTGAAGCAAGCCGATGCCCAAATTGTGGAGGAGTCCACCGCCAATCCGGCCCTAAGCGGGATGGGAACGACCTTGACGATGGCGTTCCACCTCGGCTCGCAGCTCTGCCTGGTGCACGTCGGCGACAGCCGCGCGTATCTGTATAGGTCCAACGATTTGCACCAGCTCACCGAAGACCACACGGTGACGGCCGGCCTCGTCAAGAGCGGCAACCTGCGTCCCGATCAAGTCGCCGGGCACCGCTTCCGCCACGTCATCACCAACGTGGTCGGCGGTCCCGAGCTTGGCGTGAGGGTGGAAGCCCGCGCGTTCGAAGTGGAACCGGGTGATCGGTTGCTGCTCTGTTCGGACGGGCTCACCGAGGAAGTCAACAACGAGGTGATCGCCGCCGTGCTCACGGCGGAAGCCGAACCCGAAGCGGCCGCCAAGCTGCTGCTCGCGAAGGCCAACGAGGGCGCCGCCAAGGACAACATCACGGTGGTCGTCGTCCGGTTCGATGAGGCCGCCTGACGGGATAAGATTCCTGCCGAGGCGGCCCTCGACATGAAGGATGTGTTCACCTGGCTGTTGCTGCTCATCCCGGCGTCGGTTGGGATGGCGTACCTCACGAGCCCGGAGTCGGTGTGGACGTTCTGGTTGGCGACATTGGCGGTGATCCCACTCGCCGAGTGGATCCGCCGGGCGACCGAACACCTCGCGCGGCGAGCCGGGCCGGCGGTCGGCGGGCTGTTGAACGTCTCGTTCGGCAACACCGCGGAGTTCGTGCTCGCGCTGTTTGTCCTGGCCGCGGGCAAACCGGACGTCGTCAAGGCACAACTGACCGGCTCGATCATCGGCAACAGCCTGCTCGGCCTGGGCCTGGCGATTGTTGTCGGGAGCATCGGTCGCGAGAAGCAGACATTCAAGCGCGCCCGGGCCAGCCAGCTCTCGAGCCTGCTCGTGCTCTCGATGATCGGCCTGCTGCTGCCGGCGCTGTTCGACTACGTCGTCAGCGGCACCGGCGCCGCGGGGCGCCTGCAACGGGACGAGCGGCTGAGCCTGAGTGTGTCGGTGGTGCTCATCGTGGTCTATGTCGCCAACCTGATCTACACGCTGATCACCCACCGCGGCGTCTTTGCGTTCGCCCCACACGGGGACGGCGAGGCGAACCGCGCGTGGCCACTGTGGATGGCGCTCGCCGTGCTGGCCGCGGGCACCGCGGCAACCGCCCTCGAAGCCGAGTTGATTTCCGGCGCGCTCACCTCCACCGCGGTGAGCCTGGGCCTGTCGGAGTTCTTTCTCGGCGTCATCCTGCTGGCGGTGATCGGCAACGCCGCTGAGTACGTGTCGGCGATGTATTTCGCGCGCCAGAACCAGATGGAACTGGCCATCAGCATCACCGTGGGCTCGACCATTCAGATCGCGCTGCTCGCGGCACCGCTGCTGGTCATCGTGTCGGCGCTCACCGGCCATCCGATGAACCTGGTGTTCTCGAGCCCGCTGGAGCTGGTCGCGATCGCGGCGGTGGCCTTCGTCGTGAACAGCATCGCCCAGGATGGCGAGACGACGTGGTTCGAGGGGGTCCTGCTGCTGGCGATTTACCTCTTGTTCGCGCTGGCGTTCTACTTCGTCTGACCGCCAGGCCGCCGTTACCGCCGAGGCGATCCGGGGAGCGGCTGAATGATGGCGTTGGACAGCGCGCCGCTGAACTCGGTCATCTCGCCGGCCTGCTTTCCAGGCGCGGGCAGCAGTCGCGCGGCGAGCGGCTTGTTCCACTTGAAGGCCAGGGTGGCGACGTCGCCGACGATCCGCGCAATCGCCTCTTCACTGGTGTCGCCCGGCAACGGAACGGTGTCCACCCCGCCGGCGCACACCGCCGAGTACGCCAGGATCGAGTCCAGTCCGTAGGTGCCCTCCGTCCACCTTCGCGTCAGCACCACCTCTTCCAGCACCGGGATCATCAGTCCCGAATATCCGGTCTGCTTCACGGACACCTCCTTGACCGCGCGGGTAATGATGCCCGCCGCCGTCTCGGTCCCCGGCGAACCGAAGGCCGCGCCGGTGAATGATTCAATCGCCGCGCCGATCGACACTTGCCCGCCAGGCGCAGGTGTGGGGTCGATGCCGGCGTAGGTCCAGCCACTGCCGGCCGCCGTCTTCATCGCCGCCGCTTCCACGGCGTGGGCGTGAACCGAGAGCGCCTCGCTCAGCACCTTCCCGGCGGTCCGCGGATCGTGCTCGCGCGAGAAGACGTCCATCACGACGTTGGCCGATTCGAGGCCGATGGCAAAACTCCGGGGTCCGCCGCCGGGGTGCCACGCACCGGGATAAAACGGCCCGTACGGTTTCAGCATCGCGATGGCGGCGAAATTGAAGTTGCCCTGGCCGTGCGGGCTCCGCTCCCCCACCGCCTTGATAATCCGCGCGGCCTGGCGAACCGCGTTCCAATGAATGCCGTCGTCGCCGGCGACGATGATATTGGCGTTGAGGCGATTGCCGGGCGCCGACAGAACGTCGGTCACCAGTTCGACGGGAGCGGCGTCGTCACTGTCCTTCAACATTGCCGGTCCGATGTTGGGCGCAAAGCGCAGCGTTCCGGCCAACCCGTCGATGCCCTGCAGGAGCGCGAGGGCGTCGGCGCGGCTCAATCCCCGGGTGAATTCCGGGAACGGCTGGGTTGAAATGCGAATGCCGGCCACGTCATATCCCGCGGTCTTGACCGCGTCGCGTACCCGGCCCAGGAAAGCGACCGCCTCTTCGATCTGGGCGCGATAGTTCTTCGCGTCGATCGTGATGAAGCCAGTGATGGCGCGGACTTTCGGCCTGGCGGGAGCCGCTGCATTCAAGGCCGGGATCGCGAAGGCGGCCAGGAGAAGGATGCCGACCACAACGCGTTTCATCGGATTCATCGGCCTAGCTTACGCCGATTGAGCAGCGCCGAGCCTTGGGGCCGAGCCTTGGGGTGGGGGCAAACCTTCAGGTTTGCCCTACGTTGCGGCCAGGTAGGTGTCGATCGACGCGGCGGCCTGGCGCCCGTCGGCGATCGCCCACACGATCAGCGACTGGCCGCGCTGCATGTCGCCGGCCGCAAACACGCCTGGCACGGTGGTCATCCAGCGATCGTCGCGCGACACGTTGCCGCGCTCGCCGAGACCGACGGCGAGATCGCTCAACAGGCGGCCGGGCTCGGGTCCCACAAATCCCACCGCCAGCAGCACCAGGTCCGCGCGCATCTCGAATGCCGTCTCCGGCACCGGCTCGAAGGCGGCGCGGCCGTCCTTGACCACGCGATCGACGCGGTGTCCGCGCAAGGCGCGCACGTGACCGGTGGCATCCGCCTCGAAGCCGGTGGTGTCGACCGCATACAACCGCTCGCCGCCCTCTTCGTGGGCCGACGACACGCGCAGGAGGTGCGGCCACTGCGGCCAGGGATTGTCGTGGGCGCGCTCGGCCGGCGGCGCCGGCAAGAGTTCGAACTGCGAGACCGCTGCCGCGCCCTGGCGGTGCACGGTGCCGAGGCAATCGGCGCCGGTGTCGCCGCCGCCGATGATGATCACGTGCTTGCCGGCGGCGGAAATCGATTCCGCCGCGGGCACCTCGTCGCCCTGGCAGCGCCGGTTCTGCTGCGTGAGGTACTCCATCGCAAAGTGGACGCCCTTCAGCTCGCGGCCCGGGACCGCGAGATCGCGGGGGCGCCCGGCTCCGCCGGCCAGCAACACCGCGTCGAAGTCGCGGCGCAGGTCGCCGGCCGTCACGTCGACTCCGACATTGACGCCGGGGCGGAACATCACGCCTTCGGCGGTCAGCAGCGCGAGCCGGCGATCCAGCACGCGCTTTTCCATCTTGAACTCGGGGATGCCGTAGCGCAGCAGGCCGCCGATGCGATCGGCCTTCTCGAACACCGTCACGCTGTGGCCGGCGCGATTGAGTTGCGCCGCGGCCGCCAGGCCGGCCGGCCCCGAGCCGACCACCGCCACCTTCTTCCACGTCCGCGCCGCCGGCGGCTCGGGAACGATCCACCCTTCGTCGAACGCGCGATCGATGATCGCCAGTTCGATCGCCTTGATCGTCACCGGGTCCTTGTTGATGCCGAGCACGCAGGACCCTTCGCAGGGCGCCGGACACAACAGGCCGGTGAACTCAGGGAAGTTGTTGGTGTGGTGGAGCCGATCGATGGCGGCGCGCCATGAATCGCGGTAGACCAGGTCGTTCCAGTCGGGAATCAGGTTGCCGAGCGGGCACCCCTGGTGACAGAACGGAATGCCGCAATCCATGCAGCGGGCGCTCTGGCGTTCGAGCTCGCCCTCGGGATACCCGGCGTAGACGTGCTGGTAGTCGCCGAGCCGCGTCGCGACCGGCCGGGCGATCGGCTTGACCCGCGCGAATTCGACGAAACCGGTGGGCTTGCCCACTCTCAGGCCCTCACCAGCTCGCTGAACGCGGGTTCGCGCGATTCGGCGTGCGCCTTCACTTCCGCGGCGCGCACGCGCTTGAAATCGCACGGCATCACCGCCACGAAGCTCCCCCGCACCGTGGACCACGCGTCCAGCACGCGCTCGCCGATCGCGCTGCCCGTCAGCAGGACATGCCGGGCGATCAAATCCCTCACGATCCGCATCTCGTCGTCGTCTTCGAACCGATCGAGATCGACCATGGTGGTGTTGCAGTTGGCGGCGAACGTGCCGTCGAGGTCGAGCACGTAGGCCGCGCCGCCGCTCATGCCGGCGGCGAAGTTCCGGCCGGTACGGCCGAGCACGATCACGCGGCCGCCGGTCATGTACTCGCAGCCGTGATCGCCGACGCCTTCGACCACCGCCTGCGCGCCGCTGTTGCGCACGGCAAACCGCTCGCCGGCCACGCCGCGGATGAACGCCTCGCCGCTGGTGGCGCCGTACAGCGGCACGTTGCCGATGATGATGTTCTCTTCCGCCACGAACGTCGCCTCGCGTGGCGGCCTCACCACGAGGCGGCCGCCCGACAGCCCCTTGCCGACAAAATCGTTGGCCTCGCCTTCGAGCGTGAGCGTGATGCCGCGCGGGAGAAACGCGCCGAAGCTCTGCCCGGCCGCGCCGCGGAAGTTCACCTGGATGGTGTGGTCGGGCAGGCCGGCGCCGCCGTATCGCCGGGTGACCTCGTAGCCGAGCAACGTCCCGGCGGTGCGATCGGTGTTGCGGATCGGCAAGTCGATCTCGACCGGCATCTGGTGCTCGAGGGCGGCCAGGGACATCGCGATCAACTTGTGATCGAGAACATGCTCCAGCCCCGTCTCCTGCTTCCGCACCGCCCGCCGCGCCGCGTCCTTGGGGACGTCGGGCTGATACAGGAGCGGCGACAAGTCGACGCCGCTCGCCTTCCAGTGCGCGGTCGCCGGCTCGAACTCGAGGCACTCGGCGCGGCCGATCATGTCGTCGAGCCTGCGGAAACCCAGTTCGGCCATGAATTCCCGCACTTCGCCGGCGATGAAATGGAAGAAGTTCTGCACGAACTCCGGCTTGCCGGTGAACGTCTTGCGCAGCTCGGGGTCCTGGGTAGCGATGCCGACCGGGCAGGTATTCAGGTGGCAGACGCGCATCATCACGCACCCCATCACCACCAGAGGCGCGCTGGCAAAGCCAAACTCTTCGGCGCCGAGCAGCGCCGCGACCACGACGTCGCGGCCGGTCTTCAACTGCCCGTCCACCTGCACCACGATGCGATCGCGCAGGTTGTTCATCAGCAGCACCTGCTGGGTTTCGGCGAGTCCGATTTCCCACGGCACGCCGGCGTGCTTGAGGCTGGTGAGCGGCGAGGCGCCGGTGCCGCCGTCATGGCCGGAAATCAACACCACGTCGGCGTGGGCCTTCGAGACGCCGGCGGCGACGGTGCCGACGCCGGACTCGGCGACCAGCTTCACGTGCACGCGCGCCACGGGATTGGCGTTCTTCAAGTCGAAGATGAGCTGCGCCAGGTCCTCGATCGAGTAGATGTCGTGATGCGGCGGCGGCGAAATCAGCCCCACCCCGGGCGTCGAATGCCGCACTTTCGCGATCCACGGGTAGACCTTGTGACCGGGCAACTGTCCGCCTTCGCCGGGCTTGGCGCCCTGCGCCATCTTGATCTGCAGGTCGTCGGCGTTGACCAGGTACTCGCTGGTCACGCCAAAGCGGCCCGAGGCCACTTGCTTGATCGCGCTGCGGCGCGAATCGCCGCCCGGAGTGGACACGTAACGTTCGGGATCCTCGCCACCCTCGCCGGTGTTCGACTTGGCGCCCATGCGGTTCATCGCCACGGCTAGCGTCTCGTGCGCTTCCTGGCTGATCGAGCCGAACGACATCGCCCCGGTCGAGAACCGCGGCAGGATCGATTCGACAGGTTCCACTTCGGCGAGTGGCACCGGCGGGCCGGCCGGCTTGAACTTGAACAGGCTCCGCAGCGTCGCGCGGCGCTGGCTCTGATCGTCGACGAGCCGGGTGTATTCCTTGAAGATGTCGTAGCGGCCGGTGCGGGTGGCGTGCTGGAGGCGGAACACGGTGTCGGGATTGAAGAGATGGACTTCGCCGTCGCGGCGCCACTGGTACTCACCGCCGGTTTCGAGCTCGACCGGCCCGGCCGGGCGCTTGCCGAAGGCCCGCTGGTGCCGCTGTCGC
>JBDTMB010000328.1:0-6905 GCA_039934485.1 Vicinamibacterales bacterium | reverse complement strand
CGCCTACGATTCGAATATCCAGATGCCATACACGCAATCGTGGTCGGCCGGCTGGCAGCGCAAGCTCACGAGCGACTCGGCGCTCGAGGTCCGCTACGTCGGCAGCCGTCACAAGATGGACTGGGAAACGGTGAACCTCAACGAGGTGAACATCACCACCAACGGGTTCCTCAACGAGTTCCGGCTGGCGCAGGCCAACCTGCAGGCCAACATGGCCGCCGGGCGCGGCGCGACCTTCGCCTACACCGGTGCCGGCACCTCGCCCCTCCCGATCCTGCTGGCGCACCTCAATGCGCAACCCGTAACCAACGCCGGCAATGCGGCCGTTTACACCGGGGCGAACTGGACGAGTGCGACCTTCCTCGGCTTCCTCGCGGCCCGCAACCCGAACCCCTGGGGCTTTGCGACGACGGGCGCCAACGGCCTGGTCGGCAACGCGACGCTGCGCAACAATGCCGCCGCGGCCGGCCTGCCGGTGAACTTCTTCGTGGCCAACCCCGACATGCTGGGCGGCGCGAACCTCACGACCAACGGCGGCGGCACGCGCGCCAGCTCGATGCAGGTGGAATACCGCAAGCGGTATTCGAGGGGCCTCGCCTTCAACACCAGCTACACCTTCAGCACGGCCGAAATCCTGCGGCGCTTCGGGTTCAACAAGCCCGAGGAGTGGATGAACCAGGCCGGGCAGGTGGGCAACGTCGAGCATGCGCTGAAGGGCAGCATCAACTGGGAGATTCCGATCGGCAAGGACCGCCGCTATGGCTCGAGCCTCCCCGGCGCCGTCGATACGGTGATCGGCGGCTGGTCGGTCGACACCGTGGCGCGCATCCAGAGCGGCGAGGTGTTGGACTTCGGCAACGTGCGCCTGGTCGGCATGTCGGAGAAGGACCTGCAGAAGGCGATCAAGATCCAGCAGGGACCGAGCGGCCAGATGTTCGTGCTCCCCGATGACATCCTGCAGAACACCGTGAAGGCGTTCTCGGTGAGCCCGACGTCGGCCAGCGGCTACGGCACGCTGGGTGCGCCCAGCGGCCGCTACTTCGCGCCGGCCAACGGGCCCGACTGCATCGAGACGGCGCCCGGCTACGGCGATTGCGGCATGCGCAGCATCACCGTCAACGGTCCGGCGCTCGTGCGCTTCGACATCGGCATCTCGAAGCGGTTCCAGGTGGTCAAGAGCATCACCTTCGAGTTCCGCGGCGAAATGCTGAACGCGTTCAACCAGCCGTACTTCAACCCGGCCTCGGCGGGCGGCACGCCGCTGGGCTTCACGACCACCGTCACGTCCCCCGCGGGACCGGTGGCGAGCGGCGGCACGCCCACGGCCAACACCACGGCGGCCACCAACGTCGACAACTACCGCCTGACCGCACTGCTCGGCGACAATCAGGCCCGCATCGTCCAGCTGGTGTGGCGCGTGCGTTGGTAGCCGCGTAGGCTCGGTCGGTTTTCGTGAAATGGGGTTGGGGGCGCATGCCCTCAGCCCCTTTTTTTGGCCCCTCCTCATGCCGGTTCAGCACCGCTCGTGGCAGAATCTGTCGAGATGTCTGTTCCTCGCGATCGCGAGCCCGACAAGCCCCTCAGTGAAGACGAAGAACGGCTCCGCTTGGCGGTTGATGCCGGTCAGCTCGGTGTCTGGGACTGGGACGTGGTGAACGATATCGTCGCCTGGTCCGACCGCGTGTATGAGCTTCACGATGTGCCGGCCGGCGGTTTCGGCGGGCGGGTCGCGGATTTTGCGGCCCTGGTGCATCCCGACGACGCGGGAGGCGTTGGCGCCGCCATTCAGGACGCCCTCAAATCCGGCGATTCGTTCGCGGCCGAGTTTCGTGTCCCCCTGAGGAACGGCCGGATCCGGTGGCTGTCGACGCGAGCCGAGGTCATCCGCGATCAAGACGGCAAGCCCGTCCGGATGGTCGGTTCTACCAACGACGTCACCGAACGCGTGGAATTGCTGGCCGCCGAGCGACGATCGCGCGCGGTCGCCGAGCAGGCGCGCCGGCGATTGGAACTGCTGGCCAAGGCCGGCAGCGTCCTGTCCCGGTCGCTCGAACCCGACGCCACCCTCCGGGCCATCGCCTCGATCGTCGTCCCGGACATTGCGGACTGGTGTCGCGTCGACCTGTTGGATGCCGCGGGGGAGATGCGCCGGGCGCTCACGTATCACTCGGATCCCGAGACCGCACGTCGCGGTACCGAACTGGTGGCCCGCCTGAGGGTACCGCCCGAATCCCCAGGCTCGATGGCCTGGGTGGCGGCGCACGGCCAGCCGTTCCTGACCAATCTCGACGCGCCGGTCCATGTCGATCCCACGCGGGATCATGACCTGCTGACCTTTGCCGAAGCCATCGGCATGCGCAGCTTCTTCACGGTGCCCCTGGTCGCGCGAGGCCGGACGATCGGAGCGCTCGGCGCGCTGCAAGCGGAATCCGGCCGCGCCTTCAGCGAGGACGACTGCGCGCTGATTGCCGAACTGGCGCAGCGTGCGGCGCTGGCGCTCGACAACGCCCGGTCGTACGCGGAAGCGGAAGCCGCACTCAAGCAGGCCGAGACCGCCAACCGCTCGAAGGACGAATTCCTCGCCATGCTGGCGCACGAACTGCGCAACCCGCTGGCGCCGATCGTGACGGCCCTCCACGTGATGCAGATGCGCGGCGACGATGCGGGGCTGGAAGAGCGGCGCATCATCGAGCGCCAGGTGGCGCACCTGTCGCGCCTGGTGGACGATCTCCTCGATGTCTCCCGCATCACCCAGGGCAAGATCCAGCTCGAACGCGAACTGGTCAGCATGAATGCCGTGATCGCGCGGGCGCTCGAGCTCACGCAACCCGCGCTGCAACGGCGGGCGCGGCCGGTCGAACGGGACCTGGGCGACAAGCCGTTGTTCGTGTTCGGCGACGGCGTTCGCCTGGTGCAGGTCATCTGCAACTTGCTGACCAATGCGGCGAAGTTCACGCCGCGTGAAGGCCACATCGGCATCCGCATGCGCGAAGCCGATGGCCAGGTGATCGTCGCGTTGGAAGACGCCGGCAAGGGCATCACCGCCGACCTGCTGCCGCGGGTCTTCGACCTGTTCGTGCAAAGCGAGCAGCCACTCGATCGGCAAGCCGGAGGCCTGGGCCTGGGGCTGGCGATTGTGAAGACGCTGGTGACCATGCATGGCGGCACGGTGCAGGTGGCCAGCGCCGGCGCGGGCCAGGGCACCACGTTTACGGTGTCGCTGCCGGCCGCGGATGGCGCGCTGCTGGCAGACGACGACCTCGCGACCGAGACGACCCGACCCGTCGGGCATGGCCGCATCCTTGTCGTCGACGACAACGCCGACGCGGCGGAGTCGCTGGTGATCCTGCTGCGATCGGTGGGCTACGAAGTGGCCAGCGCGGGCGATGGCGACGGGGCTCTCGAGGCGTTCGCTGCCGTCAGGCCGGACCTGGCGATCCTCGACATCGGCCTGCCGGGCATGGACGGCTACGAACTGGCCAGGCGGCTGCGCGACGCCGCGGCGCCCCGGAGCGTGCGCCTCGTGGCGCTGACCGGGTACGGGCAGGCGCGAGACCGGGCGCGGGCGCTGGCCGCCAGCTTTGACGAGCACCTGGTCAAGCCAGTGTTGCCCGCCCGCCTGTTCGACGTGGTCGAACAACTGATCGGCCAGACGCGGACCTGACCCGCCGGCACTTCTTGATCCGGATACTACGAGTGCCGTAGTATCTCGCGATGGCGGGCCGGGACCTCCTCGAGCTGGACGACCTCCTCAACGACCTGGCCAAGCTGTACCAGTTTCGGAGCCTCAGCGACCGGACCTACGGGCCGCTGACGGTGTCGCACTCGTACTGCCTGCGCATCCTCTATTTCCAGGGCGCGCGCACGATGGGCGAGCTGGCGGCCGACCTCGAGGTCCGGCTCAGCACGATGACCGGCGTGGTCGATCAGCTTGAAGACAAGGGCCTGGTCGCGCGCGTGAACCATCCGGAGGACCGGCGGAGCCTGCGGGTCGCGCTCACCGCGAAGGGACGGCGGCTGTACCGCGGCGCCCACGACGCGTTCTTGTCACACCTGCAGCCGTTGCTCGACGGCCGGTCGGCGGCGGCCCGCCGGCAGGTTCTCGATTTTCTCAGTGGCGCCATCCGGGTCATCCAGGGCTGGCGGCACCATCCTCGAAAGGTAGCGCGGCATGGAAAAGCGAATTCGGCCGGTCGCCGTCTCCGACGCTGAGGCCATACGGGCGATCTACGCGCCGTTCATTACCGACAGCTCGACCTCGTTTGAAGCCGTGGTCCCCGAGCTCGCCGAGATGGAGCGCCGTGTCCAGTCCGGTGGTGACCAGTACCCGTGGCTGGTGTTCGAGCGCGACGGCGAGGTGCTCGGCTACGCCTACGCGTCGATGCACCGGGCCCGCAAGGCGTACCAGTGGAGCGCCGAGGTCTCCGTGTACATACATCCGGAAGGCCACCGGCGCGGCGTCGGCCGGGCGCTGTACACGGCGCTGTTTGATCTCCTGCGGAAGCAGCGATACGTGAACGCGTTTGCCGGCGTCACGCTACCGAATCCCTCGAGCGTGGGCCTGCACGAATCGATGGGGTTTGTACCGGTCGGCGTGTTCAAGCAGATTGGCTTCAAGTTCGGCCAATGGCACGACGTGGGATGGTGGCACTTGCGGCTCAGGGACGATCCCGCGCCGGCGTCGGACCCGTTGCCGCTGGTCGATTTGCTACGGGACGCCGGCGTGAAGGCGCTGTTCGACGAATGCGCACGGTCGGTGCGACTCGACTGAAGGCAGCACAAGGCACAAGGCACAAGGCACAAGGCCGCGGGCGGTCAGCGAAACTGGCCAGCGCCGACGCAGACGCTCGGGGTACCCGCGCAGGTGAATCCCGCCTCCACGCTGCAGACCGCGCTGCACCCATCGCCGGGCATCGCGTTGAGATCGTCGCAGGCCTCGCTACCCACACGAATCCCGTCGCCGCACACCGAGGCGCACACGCTGGGCGTGCCGACGCAGCTCCAGCCGAGCTCGACCGTGCAGACCGCGCTGCACCCATCGCCGTTTGTCAGGTTGCCCTGGTCGCATTGCTCGATGCCGGCACGGATCCCGTCGCCGCAGATGGTTGGCGGCTGCACGCACGTGCCGGTGCCGTCGCAAACCGATCCGCCGTTCTGGTTGCACGCGGTACCGGCCGGTGAGAACGTCGTCGACGGGTTGCCGTTGACGCACATGCCCACCGCGCACTGGTTGCCGGTGTCGGGCACGTCGGAATCGTCGTGAACCGACAAGATCCCGCCGGCTTCGGTGCACACCAGCGATCGGCAATCGCCCGCGATCTGGGTCGGGACGGGGTTCCCGGCCGATGCAAACGCGACGCCGCACACGCCCGCGGTGCAGGTGCGCGCCTGGCAGGCGTTGTCGGCACCCGGACAATCGGTGGGCAGCACGCACTGAACGGCCTGGCAGTTGTCGTCGATCTGCCCGTTGCAGTCGTTGTCGATGCTATCGCCGCAGACCTCGGGCCTCGGCGTGACCTGGCCCATGCACGCGGAGTAGCTGTTGCCGTCGGCGCTGCAGGTCTGGATGCCGGCGGCACACGCGCCGACGTTCAGCGAGCCCGCCGGACCGGAATAGCAGGACGCCTGCGTTCCCGGCGAGCAGACCCCGCCCGGCCCTTGACAGACGCCGTTCACGCACGCGTCGGTGCCACAGCTTTGACCGCAGACGCCGCAATTGTCCGGATCGCTCGACAGGTTCGTGGTGCTCACGGCGCCCAGGTTGACAATGGTGGTCGTGACCACCACGTTCGATGTCGACGCGATCACGGCGCCGTTACGTTCGATCGACAACGCGTAGGTGTTCGGCGGGACCAGATCGAAGGCAAAGGCGCCGTCGGCGCCGAGAACAGCGGTGTAGGCCCGGCCGGGAATGTGCACGACCGTGCCGGTGAAGTCGAAGGTTGGGACGCAGTCATTCACAAGCCGGCCGACGATTCCACCAGTGGCCGGCGGTGGTCCTGGCGGCCCCGCTGCCCCGATTGCGCCCGTTGCCCCGGTTGCCCCTGGGGCTCCTGTGGCGCCCGTTGCACCTGTGGCGCCCTTTGGGCCGGTCGGCCCGGGCGGGCCCCCGAGGTTCCACGTCACCAGTTTCTCTGTGCGCCGGCACTGCTCGTTCGCGCCGATGAGGCGAATCTGCCCGCTGCCCTCGCCCCGATCGTGTCCTTCCCGACCGTCGCCCTGCTGCACGCACGCCCGGATGACGTTGGTCTGGGCCTCGGTACGCGCGGCTGGAACGACGAGGGCGCCCAGCGTCGCGAACCCGAGGGCCAATCTGACGGGGAAGAGGTGCCGTAACACGATCATGGCGGCCATTCTACCGGATCGACGTCACACGCGGGTGGGCTAACGCGGCCCGCCAGTCACCGCGCGCTGAATCGGGCTCACGGCGCGGAGCGCCAGGGCCGCGATCGTCAACGTCGGGTTCGACGCCGCCGATGTCGGGAACACGCCGCTGCCCAGCAGGAACAGGTTCGGATGGTCGTGCGTGCGTTGGTCGGGGTTCACGACCGACGCCTTCGGATCGAGGCCCATGCGGTAGGTGCCGATGACGTGGCCGGAGGACATGATGTCCTTGCCGTGCTGCACCTCGGTGGACTTCAGCGCGGTGCAGATCTCCTGGTGGATGCGTTGGCCATGTTCGAAGGCGCGTTTCGTGTAGTCGTCGATCCGAAACGTAATGCGCGGCCGGGGCAGGCCGATCAAATCCCGGTGGTCGAAGTCGGGGACGATGCGGTTGTCCGGTGAAGGGAGCTGCTCGACCATGGTCGCGAGGCCAAGCTCCCGCGAACTCCGGTCGGCGAGGGCGCGATCGAGCTCGGCGCCCCGAAGCCCGCGCTGCACCAGATCGCGCACCGTGTGGTCGG
>JBDTMB010000327.1:0-6933 GCA_039934485.1 Vicinamibacterales bacterium | reverse complement strand
GGCGTGTCACGCCCTGCGGGGAAGGGCCCCTGGCGGGGTTGGTATGGCAATGGCAAGAGTGCTTGTCCGCAGTGCTCATTTCCGACAGCCATACTCATCTGCGGTGTGCCCCCGGACGCCCTTCTGTCCTCGCGGTCACCAGCGAAGTCCCGTGGCCGCTTGATTCAGGCGGCCATCTCCGCACCTATCACTTGTTGCGGGCCCTCGCCGCGGACTTGCCGGTGCGCGTGGTGGCCCCGACGGTGGCCGGGCGCGTTGGTGAAAGCCGGGCGGCCCTGAAAACGGCGGGTCTCGACCCGAGCATCGTCACCCTGCCGCCACGAAACCTCGCGACGGAATCGGTCCGGGCCATGGCCGCGGCGATCAGTCGCAAGCCATACGTGCTGTTCGCCCGTCATCGGCATCGGCAGGTTCGGCGGACGCTGGAGTGGGAACTCGGCCGCCATGCGCCTGACGTCCTGTATTTCGATCATCTCGACTCCCTCGTCTATGCAGGGGACTGCCCGGCGACGCCGATCGTCCTGGACATGCACAACGTCTATTCGAGGCTGGCGTCGCGCATGGCGGGGGAAGCCGCCGGCGCTTTGCAGCGGAACTACCTTGCCCACGAAGCCGCGCTCCTGGATCGAATGGAGCAGCGCGCCGTGCGGCTGGCCCATACCGTCCTTGCGGTGTCGGTTGAGGAGGCCCAGTATTTCCGGGCCCTGGGCGCGCCGCGCGTGGTCGTCGTGCCCAATGGCGTCGATTGCGAGGCCTTTGGCGGTGTGCCGATTGCGAAGCGTGGCGGACCACCGACGATCCTCTACGTCGGTACTCTCTCGTGGCCGCCGAACGCCAGCGCCGCAAGGTTTCTCGCCACCGAGGTGTTACCGGCCGTCCAGCGCCGGCTGCCCGATGCCCGGCTCCTCATCGTCGGTCGCGATCCAGGCCCCGAGGTGATCGCGCTGGCGCGTCCTGGCAGCGGGATCGAGGTGGCCGCCAACGTGCCCGACGTGATGCCGTATTATCGGGCCGCCAGCATGCTCGCCGTGCCCCTTGATGCCGGCGGCGGCACGCGGCTGAAGATTCTCGAAGCGTTTGCCGCCGGTATGCCGGTGCTGAGCACACGGGTCGGGTGCGAGGGCATCGACGCCGTCGCCGGTGAGCACCTCGAGCTCGCCGAACGCGGTGAGTTTGCCGGGGCGGCCATCCGGCTCTTGTTGGACCCCGATCGGTCGTGCGCGATCGCCGCGCGCGCGCGCCTCTTCGCGCGGCAGCACTACGACTGGTCGGTCGGCGGCGCCCGCGCCCGGGATGCGGTGGCAGTGGCGGCCGGCGACGGACCGTGGAACCGGGCGGCGTTTCCGGCCGCGGCAATCGCGGCCACGGTGCCGGCGCAATGACGCGGCCGATTCGCGTGCTCGAATTACGCAGCGTCTGCGGCGCGGGCGGCGGGCCGGAAAAGACCATCCTGCTTGGCACCCAACGCACGGATCGGGACCGCTTCGCCGTCACCGTCTGTTACCTGCGCGGCGCCGGCGACGCAAGTTTTTCCATCGCCGATCGAGCGGCGCCGCTCGGTATCGACTACGTGGAACTGGTCGAGCGCACGTCGTTCGATCCGGGCCTCTGGAACTCGCTGCGGCGCCTCGTTCGCGAGCGCGCGATCGACATCATCCACGCTCACGACTACAAGACCGACTTCCTGGCGGTGATGCTCGCCAAGGCCGAAGGCGCCATCCCGCTGGCCACCGCGCACGGCTGGACCGGGCACAGCCCGCGAGAGCGCTGGCTGTATTACCCGCTCGATAAGCGCTTGCTCCGCCGGTTCCCGATCACCATCGCCGTCTCGGGCCAAATCCGCGCGGACCTGGTTCGCTCGGGGGTCGAAGCCAATCGCGTCCGGGTCGTCCTGAACGGCATCGATCATCTCGCGTTCCGGCGCGACCCCGGGCGCGAATTGGCCGCGCGGCGCGGTCTGCACCTGGACGATGAGGATGTGGTCATCGGCGCGGCGGGACGCCTCGAACCGCAAAAGCGATTCGACCTGCTGATTCGCGCCTGTGCGGCCTTGCGTGAGCGGCACCCGAACTTGCGCTTGCTGATCGCCGGCGATGGCAGCCTGCGCCGGGAGCTGGAAGAGCTCGGCAGCCGGTTGATGCCCGCCGGGTCGTTCACGCTGCTCGGCCACCAGCCCGACATCATCCCGCTGCATCACGCCCTCGATGTGTTCGTCCAGTCCTCGGATTACGAGGGCACGCCGAACTCGGTGCTGGAGGCGATGGCACTCGAGACGCCGGTCGTCGCGACCGCCGCCGGCGGCACGGCCGAGATTGCGGAGCACGGCGTGCACGGGTTGATCGTGCCGATCGGCGACGTCCCGGCCCTCGCAGATGGAATCGATCAGACCTTGTCGCTGCCGCACGCGGCCGCGGCGCGCGTGGCGCGTGCGCGCCGGCACGTTGAAACGGTGCAGTCATTCGCGGTCAGAATGACCGCGGTCGAGAGTATTTATGACGAGCTGATGGGTTCGCGCCAGGGCCACGCCGCTCTCAAGAGATCGGAGCAGTGCGCGTGAACCCAAGGGAGGCCGTCAAGACCCTGGCCAGGGCAGTGGCGCACCTGGCGGTGGTGCCCTTTTGGGCGTCGTTCGCCCTGCGAGCCCGGCTGTTCGATCCTGATCGGGCGTTGATGTCGTCGACGCAGACGCTGGCCTTGGTACCCGGCCTGCCAGGCCAGTACCTGAGACGGGCGTTTCTGCAGCATGCGATCGCCGGCTGCCACCACACGGTCGTCGTGGAGTGGGGCACGACATTGTCGCGGGTGGGCGCGCGGCTGGAACGGCACGCGTACATCGGTCCCAGTTGCCATCTCGGACTGGTCCACATTGAGCAAGACGTGCTGATCGCGGCCGGCGTGCACGTGCCAAGCGGCCCCGCCACCCACTCGATCGATGATGTGTCCGTGCCGATCCGTGATCAGGGCGGCCGGGAGCGCCAGGTCCGAATTGGCGCGGGCGCCTGGATCGGATCGGCGGCGGTGGTGATGGCCAACGTCGGCCCGGCCACTGTCGTCGGCGCCGGCTCGGTCGTCACGCGGGAATTGCCCGGCGGGGTGGTGGCGGCAGGTGTGCCGGCGCGTGTGCTGCGGAGCCGCGCCGAGCAGACGCTCGCGATCGCCAGGCGCGGAGCATGAAGGTCCTCTTCCTGGCCCACCGGTTGCCGTATGCGCCCAATCGCGGCGATCGCATTCGCGCGTTCCACATCATCAAGCAACTGGCGGTTCGCGCGGATGTGCATGTGGTCTCGCTCGTGCACGATCGCGCCGAGCAAGCCGAGGCCGCGACCCTGGAGAGACTGGGTGTGCAGGTCTCGACCGTCAGAGTGCCTCGCCTGCGGAATCTCGTGCGCGCCGCCGCGAGCCTGTTCACGAACCGTCCCCTGACGCATCTGCTGCTCGAGGCGCCCGGGATGGCCAGGGCGCTGGAAGACGCGACGCGTGGGCAACGGCCTGACGTGGTGTTTGCGTATTGCTCGGGAGTGGCCCCGCTCGCGCTGGCGCCGCCGCTCGCGGACCTTCCGCTGGTGCTCGACTTTGTCGACATCGATTCGGCGAAGTGGGCGGCCTTTACGGCCTCCGCCTCACCACCGCGATCGTGGATCTACCGTCGAGAGGCGCGCTGCCTGTCAGGGTTCGAGGCCGAGGCGGCGCGCATCGCGCGGGCGTCGACGGTGGTCAACACCCGCGAACAGGAGGCGCTGCTGCGATTTTGCCCAGACGCACGCGTGCACGTGGTCCCCAACGGTGTGGACGTGGAAGCGATGACGCCGACCGGCCCGCCCGCGGTGGAACCGCAGGTGGTGTTCACCGGCATCTTCAATTACGCGCCCAACGCTGACGGCGCCCAGTGGTTCGCCCGCGAGGTGTGGCCGCGCGTCCGCGCCGCGGTGCCGCAGGCCCGGCTGACGCTGGCCGGGGCGCACCCCACGCGCGCCATTCACGCACTCGCCCGTGCCGACGAGTCGATCGAGGTGACCGGAGCCGTCCCCGACATGCGCCCGTATCTCTGGCGCTCCGCGATCGCGGTGGCGCCCATCTTCCAGGCGCGCGGCGTTCAGAACAAGGTGCTGGAGGCCGTGGCGGCCGGCTTGCCCTCGGTGGTCACCCAGGCGGTGTGGGACGGGTTGCCGGCCGATGTGTTGCCGGCGTGCCGGCAGGCCGACAATGCCTGCCGGTTCGCGCGGGAGGTGGTGAACCTGCTGGCGATGGCTCCGGCCGAGCGCCGACGCATCGCCGCGACCGCCCGGCTCGTGGAACTCTCGTGGCCGCTGCGCCTGGCGCCGCTGATGGAGTTGATCGAGAACGCCGCCGGTCCGTGTGCCGGCGACGCTCCCATCACGGTCAACGCTACTTCACGATCTCGATCGCCGCGAGGTTCCACCGATCGCGTTTGGGTTCCGACGCGTTGAGACGCACCGTGGTGCCGGCATCAGGCACGCGGTCGACCAGCGCCTGGACCCAGAACGTGTCGTTGACCCGCGTATCCACCCATTCGTGGATCATGGTCTGGCCCGACCCCAGGGTGCGGGCCACTGCGCCGTCCCAATCGTTGCCGGCGGCGTAGACCACCGACCCGGGCCGCGAGGTGGTCAAGACGATGCGCGGCGGTTCGCCCATGGCGTTGGCTTGGACCACGTTGCCGATGCCTTTCGCCCCCTGGAACGTGACCACCGTGATCGACTGATCGTAGCCGCCCCGCGACGTGGTGGAGGTCACCGTCACGCCGGACAACACCGCCGGAGCCTTGGCCCACCAGATCTCGGAGGCGCCGGCCTGGAGATTCGCGCGAATGGCCAGCTTCCACGCCAGGCCTCCACCCGAAACGCCCAGCGTTTGTTTGAGCCTTTCCGGCCCACCGGCCGAGACAAACGCCACGAGAATCTCCCCGGCCGTCGACGTGTCGAACGGCCGCGTGGTCACCGACGGGGTCGTCACCTGCCCGGTGCCCTCGGCCGTAATTATCTGGCCGACCGTGATGGCATTAGGCGGCGTTGTCGATGGTGCCGTCACGATTATGGTGACGGTGGCGGTCGCGACCCCCGACGCATTCGTCGCGGTGACGGTGTAAGTGGTCGTCGCGGCCGGCGACACGCTCAACGTGCCGATAGACGCGACTGTCCCAATGCCGTTGTCTATGGTCACACTGGCGGCGTCTGTCGTCGTCCACGCGAGTGTTGTCGACGTGCCCGCGACGATCGACACGGGACTCGCGGTCAGCGTCGCGGTCGGCATCGGCGGCGGCGGCGGTGGCGGGGCCGTCACCGTCACGGTGGTGGTGGCCGTCGCGGATCCCGTCGCGTTGGTCGCGGTGACGGTGTAGGTCGTGGTCGCGGCCGGCGACACGCTCAGCGTGCCACCGGTATTCACCGTCCCGACCCCCTGGTTGATGCTCACGCTCGTCGCGTCCGTCGTGGACCACGCGAGCGTCGTCGACGTGCCCGCCACGATTGACGCGGGACTCGCGGTCAACGTCGCGGTCGGCATCGGCGGCGGCGGTGGCAGCGCGGTTGACTCCGGATAGAAGTCGAGGGCCCAACCCGCCCGCTGGCCGAGGTCGGACACGCTTCCCCACGATGGCGTCACCGCCAGGAACGGCCACAGGTAGTCGTACGCGTCCTGCGCACCGGCCCAGCCGTTTTCCACGCCGATCATGAGGTTGAGGCGCGCCTCAGGTCCGTAGTACCCCGCGAAGGGACGTGTCTGATCCTGCGTCGCGTTCCAGATCTCCGTCATCGTCCGATAGAAGACGAAGCCTGTGCCGGAAGCGGTGCCGACCCCAACGACGTACGGCGCCGCGGCCGAACGCGGGTACTCGGGTTCGCTGTTGAACATGCGCACCTGGAACTTCGCGATCGCGTCGCGGTGGGCGCGGCCCCCCGTGAACCCCTGCTGAACCGCGCGATCGATGGCATAAGCCAGGTAGTTCTCCTCCCAGAGGCCGCGATAGCCCGGGCCCTCCGGCCGCTTGTTGAGCCACATTTCCGTGAATGGATTCGTGATCGCATCCTGGCTGTTGGCATAGGCATCGAGCCACTGGAGGTTGTTGATGACCTTCTGGCCCAGATACGCCTTCATGGGCGAGGCGTCGGGATAATAGGCCGCGGCATCCACGATGTTGCGAAGCGCCCACCCGAATCCGCGCACTTCGTTGGACTCCAGGATGCCCTTCGACGAGCGGATGCCGTCGCCGTTGTAGGTGCGGAGCATGCTGTAGTTCGCCCAGAACGCCATTTCTTCGGCGTAGTAGCGATCGCCCGTCAGCAGATACGGTACGTAAGCCAGCGAAGGCTCGTGCGCCGTATCGGGAATGAGCGGGCTCTGACCCGCGCCCGGCGTCGTCGTCGTGTATTCCCGGATTGGCAGGGGCGTGCCATGGATGTAGTCGACGCCCGCGCCTTGCGCCCGCAGGTCGTACCAGACGGTTGGCCGCTGGTCGAGCGACACATATCGCTCGCCACCGACGCCACTCTTCGCGGCGCCTTCCGCTTCCCGGACGTGCACCGGCCAGGAGCCGGACAGGTCGCCATTGGCCAGCACGAAGCTGCGCTGGGTCTGGTTCTTGTGGACCAGGTATCGCGCCGTCCAGTCCGGATACGGCGCCACATCGTCAATTTTCGCCGCCTCGAACCTCGGGCCGAACCTGGCGCGGTTCCCCCGGTGGCTCTGGCAGACGCAGGGTCCCCTGATTTTTGTCTTTCCCTTCGCCTTGCTGACTCGCGATCCATCGCGCCGGTGGAGTGGCGTGCTCCGGCGTGTACTCCTTCTATATGTCGCTATCGTGTTCGGCTGCTACCTGTGGTACACGCCGTTCGACGGCTGGTGGTATCTCCGCTTCGTCCTGCCCGCCTTCCCCGCTATCTTCGTGCTCGCCGCGGACGTCGCGTGGCGTGGAAT
>JBDTMB010000326.1:0-6934 GCA_039934485.1 Vicinamibacterales bacterium | reverse complement strand
GACGAGGCGGGCGGCAGGAACAGCATGTCGCCCTTGCCGAGCAGCTGCTCGGCGCCGTTGCTGTCGAGAATCGTGCGCGAGTCGATCTTCGACGACACCCGGAAGGAGATGCGCGCCGGCAGGTTGGCCTTGATGAGGCCGGTGATGACGTCCACCGACGGCCGCTGCGTGGCGAGGATCAAGTGGATGCCCACCGCGCGCGCCATCTGCGCCAGGCGGCAAATCGACTCCTCCACTTCGTTGCCGGCGACCATCATCAGGTCGGCGAGTTCGTCCACCACGACGACGATGAAGGGCAGCGGGCGGAGCGGCGGCCCGTCCTTGGGCAAGTCGTTGCCTTCGAGCATCGCCCGCACGTTGCGGTTGTATTGCTCGATGTTGCGGACGCCGAAGGCGGCGAGCGTCTTGTAGCGTTCTTCCATTTCACGCACCGCCCAGCGCAGGGCGTTGGCGGCCTTCTTGGGCTCGACCACCACCGGCGTCATCAGGTGGGGGATGTCTTCATACATGCCGAGTTCGAGCCGCTTCGGGTCGACCATGATCATCCGCACGTCGTCCGGCGTGGCGCGATAGAGGATGCTCGTCAGGATCGCGTTCAGGCCGACCGACTTGCCCGAGCCGGTGGAGCCGGCGATCAGCAGGTGCGGCATCGTCGCCAGGTCGGCCATGAACGGCTCGCCGTGGATGGTCTTGCCCAGCGCGAACGTCAGCTTCGAGGTCATGCGCGCGTAGGCGTCGGACTCCAGCAGCTCGCGCAGCGAAATGGCTTCGCGGTTGGGATTCGGGATCTGGATGCCGACCGTGGACTTGCCGGGGATGCGATCGATCAGCACCGACTCGGCCTGCATCGCCAGGCAGAGGTCGTCCATCAAGCCGGTGACCTTCGAATACTTCACGCCGGCGTCGGGCTTGAACTCGAACGTGGTCACGACCGGACCGGGATGGATCTGGACCACGGAACCTTCGACGGAGAATTCGCGGCACTTTTCTTCGAGCAGGCGCGCCGAATCCATCAGCTCGCGTTCGTCGATCTTGGTTTCGGTCCGCGGCGCATCAAGCAGCGACACCGGCGGCAGCGTAAACGCGCCCAGCCGGCGTTCCATCGGGGCGCTGGGCTCCGGCAGCGGCAGCGGGGGAGCCATCTGCGGCCTCGAGGCCTTTTTGGCCGGCGCGGCCGGCGTGCGGCCCTGGATCCGCGGCTCGTCGTCGGCTTCCGTGTCGACGCGTTCACGGGCGGGCTCGGGCTTCTCGGCCCTGGCGGTCTTCCGCTCGGCCACCTTCGCTTCAAGCGGCGTGTCCTTCTTGCCGTACTTCACCAGCACTTCACGCCGCTGCCTGGCCTTGCGGCGGTTCTCGCGCCATTGGCGGAACGCCTCGAAGCCGTGCGCCGCGGTGGCTTCGCCACCGGCATAGATGGCGCTGAAGAGCCGTCCGAACGAGAACTGCGTGGTGAGAATCAGCGACGCGAAAATCAAGGCGAGGATGACGATGACCGAGCCCGTGCGGCTCAGGTAATCGGACATCACGCCGCCGAGCCATTCGCCGATGTAGCCGCCGGCGCGGAACGCGCGCGGGCCGAAGTCGACGCGGCCGATCGTCAAGGCCAGGAACGCGCTGCCGCAGGCGAACAACATCGCCGCACCGATGACCTTGGTGTAGATCGCGTCGATCTTCCGGCACCAGAAGTAGTGCCAGCCGGCCACGGCGATCATCGCGGGAATCAGGTACGACGCATACCCCATCAGCTGATAGGACAACTCGGCGAGAAAGGCGCCGACCCGGCCGGCGAAGTTCGCGGGGACGTCGTGCGTGCCGGTGCTGAAGAACCACACCGGATCGCTCGGGTCGTAACTGGACAGCGCGATCAGCCAGATCAGCGCGCCGGCGAAGAAGGCCACGCCCACCACCTCGCTCACTCGTCGCGATAACGTCGAACCAGACGCAGCAGCAGCCACTACAGTCTCCTCAGATTTCCATCACCACGGGCAGCACCATCGGGCGCCGTCCGGTTTCCTTGCGCAGGAACTTTCGCACTTCGGTGCGGATGCGGTCTTTCATCAAGCCCGGGTCGGTCCGCTCCTCGACGCTGCACTGCTCGATCGTCCGCGCCAGCACGTGGGCGCCTTCGAGCAGGATGTCGGCGGTGTCCTTGTCGTTGACCCAGCCGCGCGCCACCAGCTCGGGGACACCCTCGATGATCCCGGTCCTGGCGTTGAGCACCACGATGGGAATCACCAGTCCGTCGATGCCGATGTGCTTGCGGTCGCGCAACACTTCGTCGTCCACTTCGCCGACGCGGGTGCCGTCGATCAGCACGCGGCCGGTCGGCGTCTTCTCCGCGATGCGGCCGCCGTCGCGATCGAAGCGGATCACGTCGCCGTTCTCCGCGGTAATCACCTTCACCGGCGCGGGCAGGCCGCCCGTGACCAGCGCCGCGACCCGCGCGTGCCTGGCCAACTGGCGGTACTCGCCGTGCACGGGGACAAAATACCGGGGCCGCACCAGCGAGAGCACCAGCTTCAGCTCTTCCTCGGACCCGTGCCCGGAGACGTGAATGTGCTTGCTCGACTCGGTGACGATGTCCACTTCGCGGCGCGCGATGTGGTTCATCACCCGGCCGATCGCCTTCTCGTTGCCGGGAATGGCCCGCGCCGAAATCACCACGCGGTCGCCTTCCACCAGCTTGATGTGGCGATGGTCGTCGATGGCGATTCGCGAGAGGGCGGCGTTGGCCTCGCCCTGCGACCCGGTGACGAGGCAGACCACGTCCTGCGCGGGATACGCGGCGACGTCGCTGTCGCGAATGGCCACGCCCGTCGGCACGTGCAGATGGCCCAGCCGCTGCGCGATCTGCGAATTCTCGTTCATGCCGCGGCCGACAAAGGCAATCTTGCGGTCGAACTGCGCCGCCAGGTCGACGATGATCTGCATGCGATAGAGGCTCGACGAGAACGCGGCGACGACAATCTTGCCCTCGGTGCTCGTGAAGATCTCTTCGAACGCGTCGATGACGTCGGTCTCCGAACCCGTGAAGCCGCGGCGATCGATGTTCGTGCTGTCGCAGAAGAGCGCCAGCACGCCTGCAGACCCCAGCTGCGCGAAGCGCGGCAGGTCGAACGGCTCGCCGTCGAGCGGCGTCAGGTCCACCTTGAAGTCGCCGGTGTGGAGCAGGACGCCCTGGGGCGTGGTGATCGCCACGCCCACGCAGTCCGGCATGCTGTGCGTGACGCGGATGAATTCGAGCGTGAACGGGCCCACCGTGACGACGTCGCGCGGCTTGATCGCGACCATGCCGTGCGGGGTGTCGAGGCCGTGCTCTTCGAGCTTCGGGGCGATGAAGGCCAGGGCGAGCGGCGTGCCGTAAATCGGACCGTCGACGAGCGGCAGCACGTACGGCACCGCGCCGATGTGGTCTTCGTGGCCGTGCGTGATCACCAGCGCCTTGATCTGTCCGCGGCGCGCTTCGAGGTAGGCGAAGTCGGGAATGATCAGGTCAACGCCCGGCAGATCCGGGTCGGGGAACATCGTGCCCGCGTCGATGAGGATGGTGGTATCCCCACACGAGATGGCCATCATGTTCAGGCCAAACTCGCCCAGGCCGCCAAGCGGCACGACATCAACGGGCTGCACGTCGGCCACGGCCGCGTGCGCGGACACACTCATGCGTTATCCCAGCCAGGCGCAATGCGCGCCCAGGGAAGTTCTTTCAAGGCCACCCTGGACTCGGGCGAGTCCCAAAGGTTGCCCTTTTCAGGTCGCTGGGAGACCTGTAAAACGAGGCGGGTTTCGTCGGAAACTATAGCACAGCTTCAACTTACCGCTGCAGAAAAGGCCCTGGCCAACGCCGCCAGTTCCTCCATCCGCAAGGTCTCCGGGCGCCGCATCCCGTCGATGCCGGCGGCGGCTAACGCCGAGGTGGCGGTCACTGCACCTTCCGACGCAAACGCCTTGAGTGCGTTCGAGAGCGTCTTGCGCCGCTGGGTGAACATCGTCCGGACCATCCGGACGAACCGCTCGGGGTGCTCGATCTCGACTTGCGGGGGCCGGAACTTCAGCCGAATCACGGCGGAATGGACCTTCGGCTGGGGGCGGAAGGCGCCCGGCGGCAAGGAGAGCAGCCGGGTCACGTCGGCCTGGAGGCCCGTGAGGATCGTCAGCACGCCGTAGTCCCCGGTGCCGACCCGCGCCACCAACCGGTCCGCGACTTCCTTCTGGAGCATCAGGATCGCGTCACTGAGCCCGCCGGTCCGGGCGGCCAGGTCGAGCAGCATGAACAAAATCGGCGACGAGATGTTGTACGGGAGGTTGCCGACGACGCGGACTGGACGCGTGGAGTCCAGTGGGCCGCCGAGCCACGCCGAGAGGACCGCTGCGAGGTCGATGCTCAGCACATCGCCGGTGACCACCGTGACGTTGCCGGGCTTGTTGTGTTCGAGAGTGTCCGCGAGGTCGCGGTCGATTTCGACCGCCAGGACCTGACCCGCGGCGGCGGCAAGCGGCCTGGTGATCGCGCCACGGCCCGGCCCAATCTCGAGGACGGATTGATCGGGCTGGGCGTCCACCGCCTTCACGACCTTTGCGACCCACGCGGGTTCGAGGAAGTGCTGAGCGAAGCGCTTGCGCGCCCTCACTCGTCCGGTTCCTCATCGTCGTCGGGATCGGGCTCACCGCGCCAATAGCGCTCCTCGATCTCCATGATCTGTTCTTCGCTCATGCCGAAGTAATGCCCCAGTTCATGAATCAACGTTTCGCCGATGGCCGTGACGATTTCATCCTCATCATGGTCGGCGTCGTCTTCGATCGAACACTGAAACAGGATGATGCGGTCGGGGAGCGTATTGCCGTAGCCCACCCCGCGCTCGGACAGGGGAGTGCCCTGGTAGAGGCCCAGCAGCACCTCGTCGGGACCCATCTCCATCTCGTCGAGCAATTCCTCGGACGGCTCGTCTTCGATCACGATCGCCAGGTTGCGGATCTTGCGCGCGAAACGCTGCGGGATGCTGTCGATGGCTTCCTCGACGAGCGCGCGGAATTCGTCGCGGCTCATCGCTTCTTCGCCTTTCTCTTGACGCGCGTGGGCAAACCCCTTCGTGGGGGCAAACCTTTAGGTGGGGGCAAACCTTTAGGTTTGCCCTGGATCGGCTTCTTGTGCGCCGGCACGCCCTTCTGCACGAAGTCGCAGTCCGGGCGCGCGTGACAGCTCGGGCAGAGCGGGGTTGGCTTGCAGATGCGGCGGCCATGCAGGATCAACTGATCCGACGCGCGCGTCCATTGCCCGGGAGGTAGCATCCGGCCAAGCGCCGCCTCGACCCTGACCGGGTCATCCGAGTGAACCAGGCCCAGTCGATTGGTCACGCGCAACACGTGGCGATCGACGGGCAGGCCAGGCACGCCAAGAGCGTGACCGAGGACGACGTTGGCGGTCTTGCGGCCCACTCCGGGAAGCGCCGTAAGCGCCGCCATCGTGGCCGGCACCTTGCCGCCGTGGTTCTTCACCAACTGCTCCGCCATGCCGAGGAGCGATCGGGACTTCTGCCGGAAGAACCCGGTGGCGTGGATCAATTCCTCGAGTTCCTCGGGATCGGCTTTCTCGAGCGACCGCGCGTCGGGGAAACGGACAAACAGCGCCGGTGTCACGAGGTTCACCCGCGCGTCGGTGGACTGCGCCGACAACATTGTCGCCACCAGCAGCTCGAAGGCATTGCGATGATGAAGCTCGGTGTCAGCGCCCGGATGGTGCTCTTCGAGGGCGGCAAAGATCCGTGTGACAGCAGCCGCGGACTTCATGGCGTGCGCGCCGGGATGCTTAGTGAACCGGGCCCTTGCCGGGCGGCACGGGCTGCGGCTGCGGCGAGTGCGACTCGGAATAGACGCGCAGGTTCTCCTGCAGCGCGGCGATCAGCGTCGGGATGAACTGCACCGGCAGGACGACCTTGGCGCGCACCGGCGCGCGCACGATGTGCTCCTGCTCGGCATCGTGGATCTCTTTCTCCGAGAGCGGCTGGACCTCGCAAAAGGTGAGCGTGAAATCAAAGGGCGTGTGGTTGACGGCGCAGAAGTTAGCGTAAGTGCGCGGCTCGGTGCTGCCGTCTTCCGGGACGATGGTGAAGTTGATCTGTTTGCGCTCAGTCATGGGGTAGGCCTGCCCCTAAGCCTACCACCGGCATGTGGAGAGCGGCGCGTGGAGAGGGCGCGTGGAGAGCGAGGGCTTCAGCGGCGCGTGGAGAGCGAGGGCTTCAGCCCTCGCTAAACTAGTACTTCCGCATCACCCCGACCACTACGCCCTGGATCTGCAGGGCATCGGGCTCCACGTAGATCGGCTGCATCGTGGGATTGGCCGGCTGGAGGCGGATGCGTCCGGCCTCCTTGTAGAACGTCTTGAGCGTGGCGTCCTGTCCGCCGATGAGCGCGATCACCATTTCGCCGTTGTCCGCGGATTTTCGGTCCTCGACGATGACCCAGTCGCCGTCGCGGATCTGTTCGTCGATCATCGAGTCGCCCCGCACGCGCAGCACATAGGTGTCGCGCTTGCCGGCGACGAGAGAATCCGGGACGCTGATGGTCTCGTTGGTCGTCACGGCTTCGATGGGCATACCGGCGGCGACGTAGCCGAGCATCGGCAATTCGATGGCGCGGCCGCCTGAGCGGCTGGGCAGCAGCTCAACCGAACGGCTGCGGTTCCAGGCGCGGCGGATAAAGCCCTTCTCCTGGAGATTGGTGAGATGCTTGTGCACCGTCGCCAGGGAGGAAAGGTTGAAGCGCTGGCCAATCTCTTCCAGGCTTGGTGCATAGCCGTGCTGCTGGATGAATTCGTTCAGGTAATCGAGGATCTCGCGCTGGCGCTTGGTGAGTGGCTGCATAATTGGCTCCGGAGTTCCTCCGTTTGTTCGCCCTGAACAGGAAGCGTAAGCAAACAAGAGGCGAAAGTCAATGG
>JBDTMB010000325.1:0-6938 GCA_039934485.1 Vicinamibacterales bacterium | reverse complement strand
GCACCCAGCACCCAGCACCCGGCACCCAGCACCCAGCACCCAGCACCCAGCACCCCGGCACCCAGCACCCAGCACCCAGCACCCCGGCACCCAGCACCCCGCCACCCAGCACCCGGCACCCAGCACCCGGCCCCCTAAGCCACATAGAACCCGACGATGATAGCGATCCAGACGAGATCGACGAACAGCCAATAACGTTGCGTGGCTTGAATGCGAGCGGCCCAGCGATCGGGATCGCCGGTGGCCATCGCATAAGCCGGGCCCGCGAGCCAACCCGACGCCACGGCACCGGCCAGCACGTGCAGCGCGTGGATGGTGGTGAGCGTAAACCAGCATCCCAGCATCAGGCTGCTCGCCGGCGTCTGGCCTCGCCGAATCATCTCCGCGTCGCCGGCGAACTTCACTACGACGAAGGCGAGACCGAGGGCGTTGCTGGCCATCAGTTGCACGCGCGATCGGCCGACCAGCGCACTTGCCCCAACGAGCAACAGCGTTTCGAGAACCGGGAAACTGCCGAGGCCCTGGGCAACCCTAAAGGGTTGCCCCCACGAACCGGGTTGCCCCCACGAGTCGACGGACCCCACGCGCAGCATCACGTAGGCGGAGAACAGCGCGCCGAAGAACATCGCCTCGGACGACAGGAACAACCAGGTGCCGAGCCGGGTAGCCGAGGTGCCGGTGTCCGCCCGCACCGTGTGCGAGTGCAGCACCATCGGCGCGCAGTCTCCACACGGCCACCATTCCAGCGTCATCGCGTGCCACGGATTCTGCTGGTCCGCGTCTTTCCGTCTCGCGCTGATCACCAGATTCACGATGAATGGGATCTGGAAAAAGCCCAGGGCCACGGCGGCCCACGTCATGTGCGCCTGCCAGGCCAGCGTCGGTTGCGCGAGCATGTACTGCATCCCGGCGTCGTAGAGCCGCCGGTTCACGCCCATCAGGCCCATCGCGAACATCGGGAGGAAGATCGCGTTCATCAGCACGAACGATCCCCAGAAATGAATGCGGCCGAGCGTTTCGTTCAAGGTGCGGCCGGTGAGGTGCGGATACCAGTGATAGATCCCGGCAAAAAGGGCGAACACCGTGCCGGGCGCGACCAGGTAGTGGAAGTGCGCCACCACGTAGTAGGTGTCGTGGAGGGCGACGTCGCTTGCGGCCAGGCCGAGCGGCAAGCCCGTGAGGCCGCCGATGCCGAACATCGGCAGGAATGCCAGCGCGAAGAGCATCGAGGTGGTGAAGCGGATCGAGCCACCCCACAACGTCAGCACCAGCGACGACACCAGGACCACCGACGGGATCGAAATGATCATCGTCGTCACCTGGAAGAACCCGGTGAGCGAGGTGCCCATGCCGGTGAGGAACATGTGATGCGCCCACACCAGCATCGACATGCCGCCCATGAAGAGCACCGACGACACCATCAGGCCGTAGCCCCAGAGCGGCCGCTGCGCATTGGTGGTGATCACCTCAGCGACGATGCCCATCGCGGGGAGGATCAGGACGTAGACCTCGGGATGACCCAGAAACCAGAAGAGGTGCTGCCAGAGGAGGGGATTGCCGCCGCCGGCCACGCCCTGCAGCGCCACGCCGCCCACCACGAGTCCGCTCGGCATGAAAAAGCTCGTCCCGGCGAGCCGATCCATCAGTTGCAGGATCGCCGCGGCCTGTAGCGCCGGGAAGGCGAGGAGCAGCAACAGCGCCGTCACCAGCTGCGACCAGACAAAGAACGGCAGCTTCCCCCAATGCATGCCCTTGCGCCGGCCCTGCACGACCGTCGCGATCACGTTGATCGCCCCCAGCATGGACGACAGCCCGACGAGGAAGATCCCGACCAGCCAGAAATCCTGTCCCGCGGTGGCCATCACCGCCAGCGGCACATACGAAGTCCATCCGGAATTGGCGGCGCCGCCTTCCACGAAGAAGCTCGCCACCATCACGAGGCCGGCCAATAGATACAGCCAATAGCTGAGGGCGTTGAGGCGCGGGAAGGACATTTCGTCGGCGCCGATTTGCAGGGGAACCAGATAGTTGCCGAATGCGCCCACCGCGAGCGGCACCACGGCGAGGAACACCATCACCGAGCCGTGCATCGCCACGAGCTGGTTGTAAAACTCCGGCAGCATGATGCCGCCCGGCGCGTTGGCCTCGCCGAGCGAGGCGGCCAGCCAGGCCGGCAGCGGATGGCCCGGCCAGGCCAGCTGCCACCGCATCAGGATCATCAGGAGGAAGCCGACCAGCAGGAAGCAGAGAGCGGTCAGGCCGTATTGCAAGCCCACCACCTTGTGATCGGTAAAACGCACAGGGGGATCTTACAGGCTTCAGGCTTCGGGCTACAGGCTTCGGGGGCTTCAGCCGTCAGTCGTACGGCTTACAATGCACTTCATGATTCGCAATGGCTTCTTGCTCGTGTTGTCTGCTCTTGTAATCACGACCGCGCAGGGTGCGCGCGCGCAGGTGCCCGAGGCGATTCGTTACACGCTTCGCTTCCCGGCGCCCACCACGCACTACGTCGAGGTGGAGGCGGCGGTGCCCACCGCTGGTCGCGCCGACATCGAGTTGTACATGGCGGTGTGGACGCCCGGGTCATACCTGGTCCGCGAGTACGAGCGCAATGTCGAGGCGGTCACCGCCGCGGCGGGCACGCGCACCCTGGCCGTTGAGAAGGTCAAGAAAAACCACTGGAAGATCACTACCGGCGGCGCGGCGTCGGTCACCGTGCGCTACAAGGTGTATAGCCGCGAGATGACGGTGCGCAACAACTGGGTGGAAGCCGGCTTTGCGATGATCAACGGCGCGCCCACGTTCCTCACGCTGGTCGAGCCTCGCCTCGCGCGGCCACACGAAGTGCGGGTGGAATTACCTGCTGGATGGAAGGGCGTCCAGACCCCGCTGATGCCCGTCGCGGGAACCGCCAATGCCTTTCGCGCCGAGGACTTCGACACCCTCGTCGACAGTCCGATCATCCTCGGCAATCCCGTCGTCCGCGAATTCACCGTCGACGGCAAGAAGCACGCGCTGGTGCTCGAAGGCGACCCCTCGCTGTTCGACGCCGATCGCGCCGCCGCCGACGTGCAGAAGATCGTCGTCGCCGCCAAGGGCGTGATGGGCCCGTACCTCTATCCGCACTATTACTTCCTCAACCTCGTCACCGAATCAGGTGGCGGCCTCGAGCACAAGAACAGCTTCATGGGCATGGCCGGCCGTTTCACCACGCGGACCCATCGCAGCTACCTTGGCTGGCTCGGCCTCATCTCGCACGAGTACTTCCACAACTGGAACGTCAAGCGGCTGCGTCCCGTGGAACTCGGGCCCTTCGACTACGAGAACGAAAACTACGTGAAGATGCTGTGGGTGGCCGAGGGCTTCACCGACTACTACTCGGACATCCTGCTGAACCGCGCGAAGCTGCAGACGCGCGACGAGTACCTCGATGCGCTCTCGAACCAGATCGAGCAGGTGCAGACCACGCCCGGCCGCCTGGTGGCGCCGGCGACGATCGCGTCCTACGACACGTGGATCAAGCAGTACCGTCCCGACGAGAACACCGCGAACACCTCGGTCAACTACTACCCGAAGGGCGCGGTGATCGGCTTCCTCCTGGACGCGAAGATTCGCCAGGCCACCAATGGCGCGAAGTCGCTGGACGATGGGATGCGGCTGGCGCTGCAGCGCTATTCCGGCGACAAGGGCTACACGCCCGAGCAGTTCTACCAGGTGATGAGCGAGACGGCGGGCACCGATCTGCGTCCGTGGTTCGCGAAGGCGGCCGAGTCCACCGAGGAACTCGACTACACCGAGGCGCTCGAGTATTTCGGTCTTCGCTTCCGGCCGGTGGACATGCGCAACGCGCGGGCCTTCATCGGCGCGGGCACGCGCAACGACAACGGCCGCCTGATCGTCACCTCAGTGCGGCGTGGCACGCCGGCGATCGCGGCCGGGCTCAACGTGGACGATGAAATCCTCGCGATAGACGAGGTCCGCGTGAGGGCCGATGGGCTGGCGGCGCGCCTGGATCAGTACAAGGCCGGAGACAAGATTGCCGTGCTCGTGGCCCGCCGGGACCGCCTGACGAAGATCGACGTGACCCTCGGGTCCGAGCCCGGCCGGGTGTGGCGCCTCGAGACCCTTTCGACCGCCACGGACGAGCAGAAGGCCAGAATCAACGCCTGGATAGGTCAGTAAGTACCGGAGGGCGTGGGCTTTAGCCCGCGCCAAAGCCGTCGCCTCCACCAATGCCCAACCTTTATTGGGCCAAATCCGTCTACTTATCGGTGCTTATGAAATTGAAAACCCGCGGCTGGACCATCGCCGCCGCGTTGGTTGCCGTCGTTCTGGCCACCCCCGCGCGTTCGCTCGCGACCGAGCGTCGCGAGGCCAGGACGATTGAAGCCGTTGCCGTGCCCACCACTGGCCCGATCACCATCGATGGCAAGCTGAACGAAGAGATCTGGCAACAGGCGCCGGTGGTGAGCGAGTTCGTGCAGCGCGAACCATCCGAGGGCGCGCAGCCGTCGTTCAGGACCGAAGCCCGCATCGCCTACGACGGCGAGGCGATGTACGTGGCGATTCGCGCGTTCGACACCGAGCCGGACCGGATCGTCGGCATCCTCACCCGGCGCGACCAGCGCTCGCCGTCCGATTGGGTGAAGATCGTCATCGACTCGTATTACGACAAGCGATCGGCGTACGAGTTCGCCGTCAATCCGGTGGGCGTCAAGACCGACCGCTACTACTTCAACGACGGCAACAGCGACGACAGCTGGGACGCGGTGTGGGACGTCAAGGCCGAGAAAGACGCCGAGGGCTGGCATGCGGAGTTCCGCATCCCGTTTTCGCAGCTGCGCTTCAACAACACCTCCGGCGGCCCGGTAGGCTTTGCGATTGTTCGCGAAGTGGGGCGCCTGGCGGAGACGGTGACCTGGCCGCTGCTGTCGCGCAATGCCAATGGGTTTGTCTCGCAGTTCGGCGAAATGCGCGGCCTCAAGATGGGCGGCACGCCTAAGAAGTTCGAGGTCGTGCCCTATACCCTCGGCAAGATCGACACGCAACCGCTGGACGCCGGTAATCCGCTGGTGGATTCACCCAATCCCGGCGGGTCGGTGGGTCTCGACCTGAAGTACGCGGTGACGCCCGGCCTGACGCTAACGGCCACGGCGAATCCGGATTTCGGCCAGGTCGAAGCCGACCCCGCCGTCGTCAATCTCGATGCCTTCGAGACGTTCTTTCCCGAGCGCCGGCCGTTCTTCGTTGAAGGATCGGGCACCTTCCGCTTCAACATGGACTGCAACGACGGCAACTGCACCGGCTTGTTCTACTCGCGCCGCATCGGCCGCGCGCCGCAGGGCAGCCCCGAGACCATCGAGGACGAGTATTCGCGCCTGCCGGACACCGCGACGATCATCGGCGCCGGCAAGCTCACCGGACGCGTCGGCAAGTTCTCCGTGGGTGGGCTGACCGCAGTGACCCAGCGCGAGGACGCCCAGATTGCGACGGCCACCGAAGTAGGACATCGCACGCAGACAGTGGAGCCGGCCACCGCCTACACGGTGGCGCGCGCGCGGCGCGAGTTCCAGAACCAGTCGTCGCTGGGCTTCATGCTGACGTCCACCAACCGCAAGATCGTCGAAGACGTCAGCTTCCTCGCCGACAACGCCGTCGCCGGCGGGCTCGACTACGACATGCGGTTTGGCCCGAAGTACAGCCTCTCGGGCTATTGGGCCGGCAGCCGGATCAAGGGCAGCCCCGACGCCATCACCCGCCTGCAGGAGAACAACGCGCACGCCTACCAACGGCCCGACCAGGACTACGTCGAGAACGATCCCACCGCGACGACCCTCGAGGGCCACGCCGGCTCGGTCGGCTTCGGCAAGATCGCCGGCGAGAAAACCCGCTTCAACACCAACTTTGGCTACAAGACGCCGGGTTTCGACAGCAACGATCTCGGCTACATGCGCCGGGCCGACGAGAAGAACTTCGGCAACTGGTTCCAGTGGCGCGACTTCAAGCCGGGCAAGTACGTGCGGACCTACCAGTTCAATCTCAACCAGTGGATGGGATGGAACTTCGGCGGCGACCGGCTCTATTCCGGCGGCAACGTCAACATGCACTGGAACTGGGCCAACTATTACAGCAACGGGTTTGGCATCAACGCCGACGCGACGCCGTTCCGCGACCGCGCCACGCGCGGCGGGCCCGGCGTGCTGGGCAATCCCGGCAAGAGCATCTGGTACTACTTCAACACCGACAACCGCAAGCCGGTGTCGTTCTATTACAACGGCAACCATTGGGCCGACCAGTTCAGCAGCTCGCGCCACGGCTATAACCCCGGCCTGAACTGGCGCGCCACCTCGTCGATCACGCTGAACGCGGGCATCCGCTTCGACATCAACCACGACGATGCGCAGTGGGTCGCCAACGAGGACGACGCCGCGGGGAAGACGCGCTACGTCTTCGCGCGGATCGATCAGACCACCGTGGGCGTGAACGCGCGCTTCAACTACACGCTGTCGCCGACGCTGTCGCTGCAGCTCTATGCCGAGCCGTTCGTCTCGGCGGGTGACTACACCAACTACAAGGAGCTGGTGGACGGTCGCGCGCCGCAGTACGCCAATCGCTACACGCCGTACGCCTACTCGGGTGACGCGAATTTCAATTACCGCTCGTTCCGCACCACCAACGTGCTGCGCTGGGAATACAAGCCAGGTTCCGCGCTCTTCCTGGTATGGCAGCAGGGCAAGCAGAACACCGAGAGCTACGGCGATTTCCGCTTCGGCCGCGACTTCTCGGGCGTCTTCGACGCGCCGTCGCATAACGTCTTTCTCATCAAGTTCACCTACTGGCTCAATATGTGAACCTGCCAGGAGGTTGACGGGTCGGTCGGGAGGCGTTTCTTGTCGGGAGATGGACGGGTTTGTCGGGAAAGGGCTCTTCCCGACAAG
>JBDTMB010000324.1:0-6945 GCA_039934485.1 Vicinamibacterales bacterium | reverse complement strand
GGATGCGGCCCAGTCGCGCGACCTCGCCACGGTCAAAAAGCTCCTGAAAGACGGCAGCGACGTGAACCAGGCGCAGGGCGACGGCATGACGGCGCTGCACTGGGCGGCGCTCAACGGCGACGCCGAGATCGCGTCGATGTTGCTCTACGCCGGGGCCAACGTCTCCGCCAAGACCAGGCTGGGTGGCTACACGCCGCTCCACCTCGCCAGCCAGATCGGTAATGCCAACGTGATCGCGCCGCTTCTTGCCGCCGGCGCCTCGGTCACCACCGCCACCACCACCGGCGCCACGGCGCTGATGGCGGCGGCGGCGTCTGGCAGCGCCGAATCGGTGCGCATGCTGATTGAAAACGGCGCCGATCCCAACCTCAAGGAATTGGCCAATGGCCAGACCGCGATGATGTTTGCCGCGGCGGCCGATCGCGTGGAGGTGGTCAAGCTGCTCCTCGCGCGTGGCGCGGATGTCTCCGCCACCTCGCGCGTCGAAGACCTCGCCAAGCTGACAATGACCGACGATGTGCTCGGCGGCGGCCAGCAGCCCGCGCGCAACACCGCCGCGCCGGCGGCCGGCGCCAAGGATATTGCCGGCCTGACGCGTCCGTTCAACTACAACGAACTGATCGGCAAGCACGGCGGTCTCGCGGCGCTGCACTTTGCGGCCCGGCAGGGCGCGATGAACACGGTGCAGGCGCTCGTCAAGGGCGGCGCCAACATCAACCAGCAGGGTGCCGGCGACAAGACGACGGCGCTCGTCATCGCCTCGATCAACGGCCAGTTCGACATCGCCAACTACTTGCTCGATAACGGCGCCGATCCGAACCTGGCCAGCGAAGGCGGCGTGACGCCGATCTACGCGGTGATCAACGTCCAGTGGCAGCCGCGCTCCTTCTATCCGCAGCCCCGCGCCTACTTGCAGCAGCAGACCAGCTATCTCGACCTGGTGGCGAAGATGCTCGACAAGGGCGCCGACCCGAACGTTCGCGTCAATCGCAACACCTGGTTCACCCAGTACAACTTCGACCTGCTGCGCACCGATGATTCGGGCGCGACGCCGTTCTGGCGCGCCGCCTATGCCAGCGATATCGCCGTGATGAAGATGCTCGTGGCGCACGGCGCCGATCCGTTCATCCCGGCGATGAAGCCGGCTGGTCGCAGCGACTTCCAGGGTGGGACCCGCAGCGGCGATGCCAGCGCCGCTCCCGCGCGTCCGCCCCTGCCGGTCGGCGGACCTGGTTGCCCGCCGCTGGCGGCCGCCGCCGGCGCCGGCTATGGCGAAGGCTTCGCCGGCAACGCGCACCGCTTCGCGCCCACCGGCATGATGGCGGCGGTGAAGTACCTGGTCGAAGAGGTGGGTGTGGACGTGAACGGGGAAGACGAAGACGGCAACACCGCGCTGCACAACGCGGCGTCACGCGGCGACAACGAGATGATTCAGTACCTCGTCTCGAAGGGCGCCGATGTGACGAAGGTCAATCGCCGCGGCCAGACGACGGTGGACATGGCCAACGGCCCGGTCCAGCGTACCCAGCCCTATCCCGAGACGATCAAGCTGCTCGAAGGGCTCGGCGCGAAGAACAATCACAAATGTGTTAGCTGTTAGTAGTTCGTGCTAGTAGGGCACCCCTTTAGGGGTGCCACAAGATCCGTGCGACCTCGCCTCCTCGCCTGTCTCGTCCTCTGCCTCGCGCGCGCTGCTGCGGCACAGCCCGCCACCGGCGAATTGCGCATCCGCGCCCTCGACGACGCCGGCGCGGCTGCCGGCGTCGACGGCGTCCTCGAGGGCCAGGCCACCAGCCTCCACCGCACCTTCCGTACCGAACCGGCGTATCCTGCGGTCCTGAAGACGGTCCCATTTGGGGTCTATCGGCTTGAACTCACGCGCCCGGGCTTTGCCCCGTACGTGGCCACTATCGACGTCCGTTCCGAGATTCCCATCGAGCACGTCGCCACCATGCCGCTGGCACCGCTCACGGCCGCGGTCAGCGTGTCAGCTGCATCGGAGACCCTTCTCGATCCGTATCGATCGAGCGCGGTCACCTTCGTCGGGGCCGCGCAGTTGCGCGATCGCACGGTGTCGTCCCCGGGACGGTCGATGATCGATCTCGTCAACATGCAGCCGGGCTGGTTGCTCGAGAGCAACGGCGTGCTGCATGCGCGCGGCTCCGAATACCAGGTCCAATATGTCGTTGACGGCATTCCGCTCCGCGACAATCGCTCGCCGGCGTTCGCGCAGTCGTTTGCCGTGGACACCATGGAGTCGATGACGATCCGCACCGCCGGCTATCCCGCCGAATTCGGCAACAAGGCGGGCGGCGTGATCGAGGTGACGACCGCCCGCGAGTCCCGCCAGGGCGTCCATGGGTCGACGGCGATCGAGGCCGGCAGCCATCAGATGCTGAATGGCTACGGCACGATCAACTACTCGCGCGGTGGCACCGCGGCGGGAGCGGATGTCGAGGGCATGATGACGGATCGATTCCTGGATCCGCCCAACGAAGGCAATTACACCAACCACGGGAGCGGTGGCGGGGCGGCCGGCCGCCTCGAGCGCGCCTGGACCGGCGGCGCCCGCACCCGGGTCTACGGCTATCGTCGCACCACCCGGTTCCAGGTCCCCAACGAGGCGCTGCAAGAAGAGGCCGGACAAGTCCAGGACCGCTCGACGGCGGAACGCTTGATCCAGATGTCGCACCAGCAGGTGCTGTCGCCGCGCGCGCTGCTGAGAGTGGGGGCGATGACGCGCGACACCGCTGCCGACCTCGTCTCCAACGCCAATGCGACGCCGGTCAGCGCGGCGCAGGATCGCGGCTTCCGCGAGACCTACGTGAACACCAGCGTGGCCGTGCACGCCGGCGCGCATGAATTCAAGGCCGGTGGCGAAGTGTCATTCACCAACGTCCGCGAGCAGTTCGCCTCGACCATCGTCGCCAGGGAGGTTGACGGCGTCGCGATTTTCGATGACGACGTGCCGGAAGCGTTCGAGTTCGCGGATCGGCAAAACGGCCGCGAGCAGGCGGTCTACGTGCAGGACCTGATGCGCTTCGGCGCGTTGACGGTGTCGGCGGGCCTGCGCTTCGACAGTCATCGGCTGGTCGTCGCCGAAACCGCCTTCAGTCCGCGGTTGAGCGCGTCGTGGTTCGTGGCGCCCGCGGGCCTCGTGCTCCACGGCTCGTACGATCGCACCTTCGAGACCCAGCCGATTGAGAACATCCTGCTGTCCAGCGCCGACCTGGTTGACGAGTTGGGTGGCGAGGGCCGGCACCTCGAGTTGCGGCCGTCGCGAGGAAACTTCTTCGAGGCCGGGGTCTCGAAATCGATCCGCGATCGCCTGCGGGTCGATGCCAATTACTTCGTCCGTCGCGCCCGCAACATGACCGACGACCAACTGCTGTTGAACACCGCCGTCAGCTTCCCGATCGCGTTCTCGCGGGGCACGGTCACCGGGTTCGAAGCCAAGGTGGACGTGCTGCGGTGGGGCGCCGCCGCCGGTTCCATCGCCTACAGCCTGTCGAAGGGGACTGGCGTTCTTCCGGTCTCGGGGGGCTTGTTCCTGGGCGACGACGTGGAGGCATTGTTCAACGAGGGCGAAGAGTTTGCGCTGAGCCAGGATCAGCGGCACACCGTCCGCGCCCGCCTGCGCACCGGCGTCGGATCGCGCGCCTGGCTGGCTGGATCGCTGAGGTTCGACAGCGGCCTGCCGGTGGAGATCGAAGGCGAAGCCAACGAGGAGTTGTGGATTCGTCAGTACGGCCAGGACGTAGTCGATCGTGTGGATTTCGAGAGCGGCCGCGTCAAGCCGTCGTTTGGTCTTGATCTGTCGGTGGGGATGAAGTTGACGGCCGCGAAGCGCGGCGGCCTGAGTGTGCAGCTCGATGTGGCCAATCTCGCGAATCGGCTGAACGTGATCAACTTCGCCGGCGTCCTGTCCGGTACCGCGGTCGGCCCACGTCGGACTGCTGCCGTGCGCCTGCGGGCGGAGTTCTGACATTGGCCCCAAGCCCCAAGCCCTAAGCTCCGTGGTAGCGTTGAGAGATGCTTCGCGGCATCCTCGTCGCCACGCTCCTGCTGGGTTGGGCTCCCGATAGTCCCGATCAACTTCCGCGCCCCGAAGACACGCCTCGATTCGAAGAGACCTTTCGACAACTCCAGCTCGCCAGCGACAACATTGTCAGGCTCGAGTGGATATTGGCCGGCAGGCCGTCGCCGGCGACGGCGATCGGCGCCTACTTTGCGCTTGGTGCGATTGACCGTGCCTTGGATTCGGCGCGCGGCCTGCTGACCTCCGACCCCGATGAATTCGTCAAAGGTGTGCGGTTGCTGCGAGAGCATACCGACACATTCACCCTTGACGATGGCGGCTCACGGCTCGCCAGGTTCACGCCGTTGTTTGTGGAGCTGAAGAATCGAGCGCTGGCGTGGCCCACCGCGACCGGCGCGGAGGCGGCGTACGAAGTGATGTTGCTCGAGCCGCGCATCATCCCCGGGAACGCCGACGCGCAAGAGCGCGTGCGATTGGAGTTCTCCGCGGCGTACGCCGGGACTGTGGCCGCCGAGCGGCTGGCCGTCGATCGGGCCAGGGGCGCCGAGCGAACTCCGCTCGACCCAGGCTCGCTGCGAGAGCGGGTCGCCAGGGCCGCGGGAGCCGCTGAGCGCGCCGAGGCCCTGTATCAGCTCGGATTCCGTTTGGCGCATCCGTCCCTTCCTCCACCGGATCCAACGGGTCGATTCCTCGAAGTGATCAAGATTGTCCAGGAACTCGAGAGCGGGCCCGACGCGAATTCCGAATGGGCGGGGCGGGCGCCGTCACTAGTTGTCGAGTTTTATTTCGGCCTCGAGACAAAGTACGCCGCCGGGAATGCGGCCCGCGTCTATGACGCCTACCAGTTGTTCCTGCGCTGGCATCCTTCGATTCAGGTCGCGAACCGGAGTGAAAACCTCGTCGGCTGGATCATTCGCAACGGTGTGGCGCGCCTCGCCGAAGCGCCGGCCGATAAGGCGGCGCTCGTGGAGCGCTTTCTCGGCGAGCTTCAGGACGCCGGCGTCGATGCCGACCTCGTTGGCTACCAGCGAGCCGATTTCTATCTCGCGATTCTCAAGGACAACTCGATGCGCGAATTCCCCATCACGCCGGCGGAAGCCGACGCCGGGGCGCGCCGGGCACTCGAGCCCCTCTTGAAGAGCCCACGCGGAGCCGCCCAGGCCAGGGCGTTGGCGCAACTGGCGGCGCTCGACTTCTACCAAGGCCGGTATCGTGAGGCGCGTGAGGAGTACTTGACCTACGTCAGGCGATTCCGCGATCGCGACTGGGCGTGGGTGGCGGCGATTCGAGCCGCCGAAGCAGCCGAGGCCCTGGGTGACTCGGCCGGGGCCGCGGCCGAGTATGAGAAAGCGGCATCCGACTTCGCGGGACAGCCGTATGCCGTGGTGCTGGCGCGCGTCTCCGCGGCGCATGTTCGCGAGTCGTTGCGGCAGGTCGCGGAAGCCGCCGCGAACTATCGGGCAGCGCTAGACGGGTGGCGAGGCCTCCCGGATTGGATCATGGCTTATGCGCCTCAGAGTGATCGCGCGAAGCCGTCACCGGCCGGGACCTGGCTCCACGACTTGAAGAAGCAGGACGTCGCGACTCGCCTGGAAGCCGTTGCCGCGGTGACGTCTCCCGAGAGTGGATTGATGTTTGAAGCCAGGCGCGCGATCGATGCGGGTCGTCCGTCCGAAGCGATCCCGTCGCTGCGAGAGATTCTGCAGACGTATTCGCGATCCGCGGTCGCCGCCGACGCCGCGGTGCTGCTGCGCAGGGCCCGTTTTCTCGAGGCCCTAATGCAGCTCAGCGGGGGCCTGCCGGCTCGACGCCAGACCGCGGAGCGCGAGCTGGGCGACCTGGCGAAAGGCTCCTTCGACGCTACAACGAGCCTGGCGAAGCTCGCCACTGCCGCGGTCATTCTCCAGCGTGGCGACAAGAAGCGGGCCGAGGCGCTGACGAAGGCGGCACTCGATGAGTGGGCACTGAAGCAACCCCGGCCGCCCGCCGCCTCGACCGATCGCGAACGCGACGTGGCGGAAATACGCCGGATCCTTTTCACTCCGGGCAACGGCTCGGTGTACGGCCAGCGCTGGAACGCGTTCGAGTTCTCGGCGACGGGGCCGGCATTAGCCGTCGTTTCTCCGGCGGTGATGATCGTCGAGCCAGGCAAAGAGCCCTACAGCATGTCGGTCGACTTCGAAGCCGACACGACGAGCCGCATGCTCTTCATCGATGCCACGTCCCGCCAATTGCTGGAGCGGATTCTTGATAGCGTCGGCGGGACGGAAAAGCGCGAATGGACCGGGGTCATGGATACCCCCAACCAGCCGATTGGCGGTTCGATGTCGATCGCCGGCCTGTGGTCACAATTCTTTGCGATTCGCCCCGGTCATTGGGGCGGCTGGGAGTTCTTCACCTACCCCGTGATCTCTAAAATCATGTTCGAGGAAGGTGGCACGAGCGCGCGGGCCGACTTCACGATCGGCTATTCGGGAGGGACCATCCGCGTCGTCAAGGAAAACGGAAAGTGGGTGGCGAAAGAGGTCGTGAGTATCTGGATTACGTAAGGCACCCCTAAAGGGGTGCCCTACGACCGTTGTTAACTAAAGGGGTGCCCTACGACCGGCGCCGATATGACTATCTTCCTGAGGCTTTCTTCCCGATCTCGATCGCCTTGTTGCCCGGATCGCCCCAGTTCATCACGAACACGCTGAAGCCCTGCTTCATGCGCATCTCGATGTCGGTGGGCGAGGCCGGGTAGCCGCACGGCACGTTGAATTCCTTGCACGCCGACAGCACCTGCTGAATCGACGCTTCCCATGCGGCTTCGTCCAGCTTGCGCGTGCCGTCAGGGTTCTGGGTTGAGAACACGCCGCGCAGCGTGCCGGCGCCCGGCCACAGCACGCCGATGCCCTTCACCGCCG
>JBDTMB010000323.1:0-6961 GCA_039934485.1 Vicinamibacterales bacterium | reverse complement strand
AAGCGCGCCCCGAGATGCCGCCGGACCTCGACCTGGTGGTCGATCGGTTGATGCCGACGGCGTTTCCCTTTCTTACGCTCGACCTGACCGGCGGCCTGCCGTCGGCCGATCTCCGCGACTACGCCTTCTACGTGATGCGGCCCGCCTTCTCCCGCGTCGCCGGCGTCGGACAGGTCGAAATCCTGTCGAGCGACACGCGCGAAATCGAGGTGATCGCCGAACCGGCGCGGCTCGCCGCGGCCGGCCTCACCGTGGGCGACGTCGCGGGCGCGCTGCGGAGCGCCAACGTGCTGGTGCCGACCGGACGTTTTCCGGAAGGCGACCTCCAGCATCTCGTGCTGGCGTCCGGGCTGTGGACCAATGTCAACGACATCGCGGAAACGCCGGCGATGGTCAAGGCCGGATCGACCCTCCGGGTGCGCGACGTTGCCACCGTCGTGCCCGGCACCCCCGATCGCACGCAGTTGATCGTGAGCAAGGGGAAAGACGCCGCGACGATCGCCATTTCGCAGCAACTGGGCGCCAACATTCTCCTGGTCCGGCAGGGCGTCGAAGACGCGCTCGCCGGCGTCGTCAAATCGCTGCCGGCGGGACTGTCCCTCACCAAGACCTACGACCTGGCGGAGTTCGTGGAAGCGGCGATCGGCAGCGCCCGCGATGCCATCCTGATCGGCGGCTTCCTCGCCGTGCTCGTGCTATTCGTGTTCCTCCGCGACGTCCGGCTCACGCTGGTGGCGGCCAGCACGCTGCCGCTCACGGTGCTCGCCACCTTCTTCCTGATGTGGCTGTTCGGCGAATCCATCAACCTGATGTCGATGGGCGGGCTCGCCGTGGCGATCGGCCTGGTGATCGACGATGCGGTGGTGGTGGTGGAGAACATTCATCGCCGGCTCCGCGACGAGAACCGCGATGACGCGGTGGCCCACGCCACCGAGGAGCTCATCGCGCCGATTGTCGGCTCCACGTTCACCACCGTGGTGGTGTTCGCGCCGCTCGGCCTGCTCTCTGGCGTCGTCGGCCAGTTCTTCCGCGCGCTGTCGCTCACGCTCTCCGCGGCAGTGCTGGTCTCGCTGGTGCTGTCGCTGACGCTGATTCCGCTGATGGCGCGCGCGCTCATCACGCGCCAGGCCACGCATCGTGGCCCGGGCCTGCTCGAGCGGCTTTATGCGTCGAGCCTTCCCGGGTGGCTGGGACGGCCGATCTTCACGGCGATGGCGGTCGTGGTCCTGGCCGGCCTGGCGTATGCCGGCTATGCGCAGGTGGGCTCGGGCTTCCTGCCGGCGTCGGACGAGGGCGGCTTTGTCATCGACTACCTGACGCCGGCCGGCTCGGCGCTGACCGCCACCGACGAGCGGCTTCGCGCGATCGAGAAGGTGCTCGGCGACACACCGGAGATTGCGACCTACTCCCGCCGGACCGGATCGGAGCTGGGCCTCTTTGCCACGCAGCAGAATAGCGGCGACATCCTGGTCCGCCTCAAGCCGCGCGGCGAACGCGCGCATTCCGCCGATGAGATCATCGAGGCGCTTCGCGACCAGCTGACCGAAGCGGCGCCAGACACGGAGATTGAGTTCGTCCAGCTGCTGCAGGACATGCTGGGCGACCTCGAAGGCAATCCCGATCCCATCGAGGTCAAGATCTTCGGCGACGATTCCAACACGCTGGCCGGGATCGCCGACGAGGTCCAGGACCAGGTCGCCAAGATCGAAGGCATCGTTGATGTGGTCGGGCCCAGCCGCGGCAATCCGGAGATGACGTGGAAGGTCGATCCGATCGGCGCCGGCCGCCTGGGACTGACCGTCGAGCAGGTCGCGAGCCAGTTGTCGCAAGCGTGGTCTGGCGAGGTGGCCAGCGAGCTGCGGCTTGCCGACCGATCAATTCCGGTCCGCGTGCGGTTCCCAGACGCCTACCGATTCGACGCGGCGCACCTCGCCTCGACCTCGGTGCGTGGCGCCACCGGGACACTGGTGCCGGCGTCCTCGCTGGCGACCATCAGCCAGACCAACGGCCAGCAAGAACTGCTGCGCGAGAACCTGCGGCCGATGGCGCTGGTGACGGCGCGGCTCGAGAATCGCGATCTCGGCAGCGGCGTCGCCGACATCCAGGCGCTACTCGAACACACCAGGCTGCCGGTCGGCTACACCTTCGAGGTGGGCGGACAGTACGCGGCGCAACGGCAGGCGTTCCGGGAATTGCTGATCGTATTTGCCGTGGCCAGCGCGCTGGTGTTCATCATCCTCGTGATCCAGTTTCGGAAGTTCATGCCGGCGACGCTGATCATCCTCGCCGCTCCCCTCTCGTTCGGTGGAGCGCTGCTGCTGTTGGTCGCGACGGGCACCGACCTCAACGTGTCGTCGGCGATGGGATTGATCCTGCTGGTGGGACTGGTCGTGAAGAACGGCATCGTGCTGCTCGACTTCGCGCACATCCGGTTGGAGCACGGCGAGTCGCTTTACGACGCCGTGCTGCACGCCGCGCGCATCCGGCTGCGGCCGATCGTGATGACCACGCTCTGCACGTTGTTCGGGTTGCTGCCGCTGGCGCTGGGCCTCGGCGCGGGAGCGGAAATGCAGAAGCCACTCGCCCTTGCGGTGATCGGAGGGCTGAGCCTTTCTACTCTGGTCACGCTGTATCTCGTACCAGCGGCTTATGTGGCACTGGCGGGAAAACGAATAACGAATAAACAATAACGAATAAACAATAACGAATAACCAATAACGAATAACCAACCTCCCGTTTCGTTATTGGTTATTGGTTATTGCTTATTGGTTATTGCTTATTGGTTATTGGTTATTGATAATTCCTAAAGCCTCCACCAGCTCTTTGCCATGAGCAGAAGACTCGTCACCGTCACGGCGATGAGGGTGCCGCGCTCGCTGAAGAGCATGGCGCCCCATGAATGGAGTGGTGGCGGCGAGCTGGCGAGCGACGCGAAGCCGCTGGGCCACCAGCGATTCACTTTCTTCAAATAGTCCGCATACGGCTCGCCAAACCGCTCGAGCAGCAACTGCTCTTCCCATCGGACGATGGTGCGGTGCTGGAGGATGAACACGGCCCACACCACCGGCAGCATCCACAACACGCCCGACCAGATCGTGAAGCCGGTCCACAGGAACCAGTTGCCCACGTAGATCGGGTTGCGCACCAGCAGATACGGCCCCGACACCACGAGTGGGCCGAGTCGCGAGGCGCGCGTGCGCGAGATCACGCCGATGTGCCGCACCGTCCACATCCGGATCGACTGACCGAGCACGACCAGCGCCAGGCCGAGCAGCCACAGCGACCGGCCGAGTGCCATCGACGGCACCAGCAGCAGGATGATCGCCAGCGGCACCGGGGTCATCGACCGGTTCCTGAAAAACCATCCGCCGATCGACGCGTCGGGCGACGGGCTAGCGGCCATTCATCACCGCGTTGAAGATCACGCGGAAGGTGCCGAAGGGCTGGCCGCGCCATTGCGGGCGGAAGCCGAGCAGCACGACGTGCCCCCGGCCGAGCTGCACATCGAGCGCAGCGGCCTTGCCGTTCAGGAATTTCTCACCAAGCAAGTAGCCGGACAGCAGCGGCGACCCGGCCCTCTGGTAGCGCGCCAGGACCTCGCCCTTGAACCCCTCGAGGGTGTCGAAGGCGGGGCTGCCGTCCACGAACACGGCGGCGCGCTCGGGCATCCCCGACATCACCGGCTGCGCCGCATCCACCTCGACCTCGACCACCGAACCACCGGTGAAGAATTCATTGCGGCGGACGCCGGCCACCGCGTTCTTCACCGGCAGGTGCAATTGATCGATCGCGAAGAGGCTGCCGCGATTGAGGCACACCAGCGTGCCGCCGTCGCGCACGAAGGCGTCGATGGCGCGGACGCCGTCGGTGCCGATGCCGCCTTCATATTGTGGCGGCACGGCGCCCGGCGCGTAGCCGTCGAGCAGGCCGCGCGCCTCGTCGGCGATCAGCAGCACGTCGATCCGATCGCGCAAGGTCACGCCACGGAAATCCGCCGGCACCAGCGTCTCGTATTCAAAGCCATATTGATCGAGGACCCACCGCGTCCAGCCCTCGTCCATGCTGGCTTGCCACGGATGGTAGAGACCAATGCGCGGCTTCTTCACCTCGGTGCCCGTGGCGGTCGTGGTCCGCTCGGCGCGCAGTGCGAAGGTGGCAACCAACTCGTTGAGGCCGGAATCCGTTAGCCCCGTAATCTGGTATTTCCCGCCGGCTTTGCCGGCCCCACCTGGAAAGCGCACGGTGGCTCCGGCTTTCCAGGCCCGATTGATCGCCTTGAAGGTGTTGTTCTGCGCCGGATCGACCACGAGCACCGGACCCGAGCCGCCCGCCTTGCCGGCGGGCGGCACAATCGCGGCGGCGGTGGTGTTGCTGTCGAAGCCCAGGCCCGGCGTGCTGTCGAACGGCGCGGCGTCGGGACCGCCCGGCTCGTACGGCGTTGGCGCGGCCGTCAGCGACAGGTCGCTGCCCAGGCGCTTCATCCGGGTTCGCGCCTCGGCCGCGACGGCCGTCATCGCCGGCACCACCTTCACGCCCATCTGATATTGGAGCGTCCAACCCGCAGCGTCGTAGGGCTGCTCGAGCGGCCCATCCGGCGACTCGCGCAGGTCGGGATACTTCTGGACGTCGAGGATCTGCCGCGCGCTTTCGGCGAATTCCTGGTCCATCGGAATCACCCACGTGCCGGCGGGATAGGAGACGCCGTCAAACGCCGCGGCGGCGGTCAGTTGCGAGACCCGCACCCCCTGGAACGCGATGCGGCGCAGCAGCTCCACGGCCGCCACCGGATCGCGCTGTCGTTGCGGCACGACGTACGCAAACGGCGGCTCCTTGCGGTAGCGCTCGATCTGCTGCCGCCCGGCGCGATAGCGATTCATCAGCAAGGAATCTTTGTACTTCGACGCGTATTCCAGGACCGAGAGCGAGGCCGTTTCCATGTACTCGACGGCGTCGCGCAGCCGCCACCAGCCGCCGGTCCAGGGGCTGGAATAGAGGCTCTCCGGACGCAGGTCGCGCATGTCGGCGGGATAGTCGGCGAGCGTGTAGAACTTCGGCGTGGCGTAGCTATAGAGCGCGGTCTCGGTCCAGAACGAGACGATGTTCTGCAGCATCGGCTTGTAGTCGATGTAGCCGGGATACCAGGCGTCGTAGCCGGTGCCCATGTGCGTGGCTCCCACCTGGCCGCGCTCCTCCAGGCCCTTGGCCATCGCCATGCCAATCATGTTCACTTCGCGCGACATCAGGTACGGGACGCGCGAGGCGATCGGCTCCGCGAACGGCGGCAGCCAGATGCGCGTCGGGAACGGCGACGACTGGTGATGCACGTGGATAATCTGCGGCTCCCATTGCCGCCACGCATGTTCCATCACGCGCGACTCGATCATGTTGAGCATGTAGCCGTCACGGTTGTTGTCGTGGCCGACATATTCCTGGTACAGCTTCGGCATCGGCGACACCTCGAACGGCGTGCCGACGTTGGCGCGATACCATTCCGCGATCATCGTCTGGCCATCCGGATTGATCGTCGGCCAGAGCAGCAGGATCACGTTGTCGAGGATGGCCCTGGTGTCGGGCTCGTCCGCCTTGCTCAGCAGGTCGTAGGCCAGTTGCGGCGTGTGTTGCGGGCCGGCCACTTCCGAGGCATGCAGGCCGCCGTCGATGTGCACGATCGCCTTGCCCTCGCGCGACAGCGCGCGCGCCTCGGCGTCGCCCAGCCCCTCGGGGTGCGCCAGCCGCCGCGCGATCTCGCGGTAGCGCGGGAGCCTGGCGAGGTTCTCCGCTGACGAAATCGCGGCGAGGTAGTACGTCCGCCCCTGCGTGGACTTCCCCGCCGCCACCATTGTCATCCGATCGCTGGCGGCGTCGAGTTTCTGGAAGTATCCGACCACGTCCTCGTAGGTCGCGAGCTTGTAGTCGGCGCCGGGCTTGAAGCCCAACACCGACTCGGGTGTAGGCAGCGCCGGCGATTGGGCGCCAGCCGACTGGATCGCCAGGACAAGGCCCGCCAGGGCCACAAGGATGAGTCGCATGGCCATCTATTGTATTGGGTCAATGTGCCGATTAGCCGGTAGTGCGGGTATACTGGCGTTCCTTCCCCAAGGATTCGGCTGAATACCCCCTGAATCGGCTTCTTCGGAGGCGCATGAGAATCGCAATCGTCATCGCGGCGCTGGTGAGCCTGGGCGCCGGCGGTGTGCCGGCCAGTGCCCGCATCGCCGATCAGTCCCGCCGCCCGGTCGCTGCGCCAGCGGCGCCTTCCGCGACGATCTGGGATGGCGTCTATACGGTGGGGCAAGCCAAGCGCGGCTCCGTGCAAAGCGAACGTTGCGGGCGGTGCCATGGCGCCTACCTGGAGGGCGACTTCGCGCCGCCACTGGTTGGACCTGACTTTGTCAGGAAGTGGGACGGCAAGTCCCTCGGCGAACTGTTCGAGCTCATCGAGAGCAATTTCGCCGCGATGAACGAGAAAGAACACGCGTTCGATCCAGACACGCTGAGCCGGCAGCAGTCGGCAGACTTTCTCGCCTACCTCCTGATCCAGAGCCGGTTTCCAGGGGGGCCAACCGAGCTGCCGGTCTCGCTCGAGCAGTTGCGGCAGATTCGCTTCCAGGCGTCAAAGCAGTAGCATCTCCTCCCGGCCGACGGGGTATTCTCTGTCCATGAGATGGCTCGTCAAGGAAGAACCCGAGAACTACTCATTCGCGACATTTGTGGCCGACGGCACTACGGTGTGGGCCGGGGTGAAGAACCCGGTGGCGCAGCGCAACCTGCGGTTGATGAAGAAGGGCGACAGCGTCTTCTTCTACCACACCGGCAAGGAGAAGGCCGTGATCGGCACGGCCACGGTGACGGTGCCCGCCTATCCGGATCCGAAAGACAAGACCGGCAGCCTGGTGGTAGTGGAACTGGCGGCCGGCAAAGCCCTCAAGCGCCCGGTGACGCTGGCCGAGATCAAGGCCGA
>JBDTMB010000322.1:0-6973 GCA_039934485.1 Vicinamibacterales bacterium | reverse complement strand
CCGCCGCGGCGCAGGACGCGGCGGTTCTCGCGGAGGTGGATCGGGTGATGGAGGCCTACCGCCTCGACGCGCACATCCCGGGCATGGTCTGGGGCATCGTCCGGGATGGGCGCGTGGTCCACGTGAAGGGCGCCGGCATCCAGGACGCCGACGCCAAGCGGCCGGTCACGCCGGAGACGCTGTTCCGCATCGCCTCGATGACCAAGGCGTTCACCGCGCTGTCGATCCTGAAGCTGCGCGACGACGGCAAGCTGTCGCTCGACGCACCGGTCGAGACCTATGTGCCGGAGCTGAAAAGCTGGCGCTACCCCACCGAGGACGCGCCGAAGATTCGCGTCCGCGATCTGCTGACGCACACCGCCGGCTTCGTCACCGACGACCCGTGGGGCGATCGGCAGACGCCGATGCCGGAGGCGGAGTTCACGCGGCTGCTGGCCGAGGGTGTCCCGTTCACGCGAGCGCCGGGCCTGGCGATGGAGTACTCCAACCTGGGTTACGCGCTGCTCGGCCGCATCGTCGCCAACGTCTCCGGCCAGGCCTACGCCGACTTCGTGCGCGGTCTCGTGTTCACGCCGCTCGGGATGGCCTCGACCGGTTACGACGTCCAGGCGTCGCCGGCCGATCGGCGCGCCCTCGGCTACCGCTGGGAGGACGATGCCTGGAAGCTCGAACCGACGATGGCCCATGGCGCATTCGGGGCGATGGGCGGCATCCAGACGAGCGCGACCGACTACGCCAAGTGGATCGCGTTCCTGCTGTCTGGCTGGCCGGCGCGTGACGGCGCCGAGACCGGGCCGGTGCGGCGATCGAGCGTCCGCGAGCTGGCGACCGGCGCCAACTTCGCGAACTTGCGGGTCCGCGGCGGCGCGACCGGACCGGGCGCCTGCCGCCTCGCGTCGACCTACGCGATGGGCTTCATCGCCGCCGCCGACTGCGACCTCGGCCTGACGCTGAGCCACGGCGGCGGCTACCCCGGTTACGGCTCGCACGTGCTGCTCCTGCCCGACTACGGCGTCGGCATCTTCGCGTTCGCCAATCGCACCTACGCCGGACCCCGCGCACCGGTGTGGGACGCGGCGGTGACGCTGTTCCGGGCGGGACGCTTGAAGACGCGCTCGGTGACGCCGTCGCCGGCGCTCGCCACTGCCTACGCCGCGGTCGTGCAGATGTTCACGACCGGCTCGGTGACGTCCGCCGGCGACGTGTTGGCGATGAACTTCCTGATGGATCGCGACGCCGAACATCGCGCCCGCGACTTTGCCGAACTGAAAGCAGCGGTTGGCGCCTGCGAAACCAGCGTACCGATCGCGCCGGCCGGCGCGCTCACCGGCGGCTTCACCTGGCGCTGCGAGCGTGGCCGCATCAACGGAGAGGTGTTGCTCGCGCCCACGCCTGCACCGCGCATCCAGTCGCTGACCCTGACCCGCGCTACGCCATAGCCACAAGGAGGCCGCATGAGCTTCATCACGACCAAGGACGGCACGCAGATCTACTACAAGGACTGGGGCGCCGGTCAAGCCGTGGTCTTCAGCCACGGCTGGCCGCTCTGCGCCGACAGCTGGGAAGCGCAGATGTTCCACCTCGCATCGAACGGCTTCCGGTGCATCGCGCACGATCGGCGCGGGCATGGCCGCAGCAGCCAGCCGTGGCACGGCAACGACATGGACACCTATGCCGACGACCTGGCGGCCGTGCTGGACACGCTGGGCGTGAAGGACGCCGTGCTGGTGGGCTTCTCGACCGGCGGCGGCGAAGTGGCTCGCTACATCGGGCGCCATGGCACCGGCCGAGTCGCCAAGGCCGCGTTGATCTCATCGGTTCCGCCGCTGATGCTCAAGACCGAATCCAATCCCGGCGGGCTCCCGATCGACGTGTTCGATGGCCTGCGGGCCGCGTCGATCAAGGATCGCTCACAACTCTATCGCGACCTGGCTAGTGGTCCTTTCTTCGGCGCCAACCACGGGATGAAGGTGTCGGACGGCATGATCAAGTCCTTCTGGCTCCAGGGCATGCTCGGTGGCCACAAGAACACTTACGACTCCATCAAGGCGTTTTCGGAAACCGACTTCCGGGACGACCTCAGGAAGTTCGACGTGCCGACACTCGTCGTGCATGGAGATGACGACCAGATTGTGCCGATCGGCGCGGCCGGGCTCGCGTCAGCGAAAATGATCGCCAAGGCGACGCTGAAGGTATACAAGGGCGCACCGCACGGCATCACCGACACCCACAAGGATCAACTGAACGCCGATCTGCTCGAGTTTGCCAGGAGCTGACCATTCGCCGCGCCGGCGCTTGTTTGCGAGATCGTCGCGCCACGTTATCTCGAACGCAATACCCGGCAAGTACAACCTTCTTGGTTACACCGACAAACCGAATCGGACCAAGACAGGAGACTTGCAACATGAAAACCGTATTTGATCGCGCGAGGCTGATCACCGCTGGTGGCCTCATCCTTGGCGGTGCTGTGCTGCTCGCAGACGGCACCCGCTTTTCGGATTTTACCCCGCTGCCCACCTCCGCCACGCCGACCCTCGACGAGAGCGCGCCGATACTGTTCGGCAATCCGCAGTTCTGGCAACGGTCGATCGCCGATCGGCAGGCGCAGCTCGCGGACGGCAAGCCCAACTCGGGCGCCTGGGACATGAATACGCTGAATGAGACGGGCCGTCACAAGGGCCGCTACCTGTTCACCGTATTCGAGCAGGGCAGTTCCGGCGTGCAGCGCCACGACTTGAAGACGGGGCGAACCGACACGATCTGGATCAGCCCGTCGCCGTCGGGCAACTCCTCGTTCGATCCGTCGTTCTGGACGCCGTGGGGCACGTTGATTGTCGCGGAAGAAAGCTGGCAGACCGCGGCCGGCGGCTCCACCAGCCCATACGGCCGCCTCTTCGAACTGAAGAACCCGACCACCGCGCCGGCGATCCTCAACCCGGTCACGGCATCGAGCAATGCCGGTGCGGACTTCGTGCACCAGAACGTGATTCCGCGGACGTCTCACGAGGGCATCCAGTTCGACAGCGACGGCAACATGTACTTCGTCGACGAACTGAACGGCGGCAACGTCTACAAGTACACCTCGAAGGCGAAGATGTCGAAAGTCCTCGCCGGCAAGGCGGACTACTTCGCGGCGGGACAGACCTTCGTGCTGCGCGTGGGTGACGGCAACACGCCAAACGCCACCGGCGCGTTCACCTGGGTGCCGTTCACCAACACGAATGGCGCCGCCCTGCCAGGCGCGCTGACCATCACGGACGTGAACGGCGTCACCTCGGTCGATGCCCGCAACACCACCAACCTGGCGGCGTTCAAGGGCACCGATTACCAGCGCCCCGAGGACATCCAGATGCAGACGGTGAGGGGTGTCGATCGTCTTTACATGACGACCACCACGACCCACGAGACCTACGCGATCAACCTGAAGACCAACACCATCGGGGTCTTCGCCGATAGAAACACCATCGACCTGGCCACCGGGGTCGCGGTCGGCGCGGTCCTCACCAATCCCGACAACCTCGCCCTCGATCACGAGGGGAACATTTACATCGTCGAGGACCGCAACGGCGGCGTTGACGACGACATCTGGTTCGCCAGGGATCTGAACCAGGACGGCGACCTGAACGACGCTGGAGAAGGCATCGCACGCTGGGCCACCAACGGAACGGTGGGCTCGGAATTCACCGGCCTCTACTTCGACCCGTTCAATAAGCGCCGGGCCTGGGTCAACATTCAGCATCCGGCGAGCGGCACTGACCGGACCATCGAAATCACGATCCTTGGCGGTCATGATGACGACGACGATCACGATCATCATGATCGGGGACACCACGATCGGGACCGGAACTGACCCCGGGGTGTTGTCGGGCACGTCCGCGTCAATGGCGCGGGCGTGCCCGGACCAACCCTACGGAGAGGGCACCACGCCCGCGGCCACGGTGATGACGACCGAGCCGCTGCGGCTGCTGACGCGGACCAGCGGACCGCTCTCGCCGATGGTGCCGGTGACCTTGCGCTTTGACACCGCGCCTTGCACTGACGCGCCGACGATCTTGACCGACGAGCCGCTGCTCGCGTCCACGCGAAGAGGCGTGCCTGGATCAATCGTCAGGTAGACGCTGCTCGACCCTGCCGACACCTCCCACGGTCTAGCGGGCCGTCCCTGGATCCGCATCCGGCCGCTCCGCGAAACCGCGCGCAGTGCTCCGCTGGCCCCGCGAAGCTCGATGCCGCTCGAACCCGTCTCGACGTCGATGTCGCCCGGACCGACCAGTGTCGCATCCACCGCGCCGCTCGAGGTGCGCACGCGCAGGTTGCCCTGGAGCGAGCGCCCCGTGAACGCACTGCTGCTGGTCGTGACGCTCAGCGTGCCAGCGACACCGTCGATCTCGACTGCACCGGAGCCGCTGGTCACGTCGGCCATCGCGCCGAGGTCGGTCAGCACGATGGCGCCGGATTGCGTGCGCACGCTCACCGCGCCGGAGACATGCTCGATCGTGGTGGCGCCCGACTCGCTCACTGAGCGGACCTCGGTGTCGGGAGGAACGCGCACCTCATAACTGACGGTGAGGGCCCGCCGTTCTGCATCGTCCGATGGCGGACGCAGCCGGACGGTGCTTCCGGCGTGTTCAACCGGAGGATGATCTGCTACGTGGCGCGCGAGGTCGGCGGCATTCGCCGGCACATTCCCGGTCACGCGAACGGTGACCGTCCCGGCCACCACGATGCGGCCGGGCTCGCCGGCGCGCACGGCGATCTTCCCGCGAATCGTCGAAACGTCGAGAATCGAGGCCCCGGTGACGTCAAAGGATTGTTCGAACGGCAGCCGTTGAGCCACGGCCGGCGCGGGCAGGCATATGGCGGCAGTGACTGCGAGAGCGCAAATTGTCGACTTGTGCATGGAGACAGGGTACTGCGGCACGGTCAAACGGCCGTGTGTCCAAAGACACACTGGAGGGTTTTAGATCTCGCGTGACGCGCCAGGCGCGGTTTGCGGCGCAGGGTCGTGCTCGTCCGCCCACGTCGCCCACCCCTCGCCAAAAAGCTCGATCGGGTGCATCGTCCGGACGGTGCCGTTGCCGCAGCGGAGGGCTCCATCGGGGCAATAGAGGTCGCAGCCCCAGCAGGTGCGTTCCGGATGCGCTGGCGCGAGCGGGACTTTCGGCATGACCCTTCCAGTATGGCAGTTTGGTGCGGGGAGCGTATGACCGCCGCCATACGCCCGCGGTAGAGCTTATGCCTGGTGATGAACGCGCACCAGGCAAGTTCCCGAGCGGCCATATAGAATTAGTGAATCGATAGCTACGCGCACCTCAGCGGCCGCCAGTTGGCGTTCACTCTAGGCGGCATGATCCTCACCCTGCTCCTCGCCGCGATGGACCAGACCATTGTCGGCACCGCCATGCCACGGGTAATCTCGAGCCTCAACGGGTTCGATCGCTACCCGTGGGTGACGACGGTCTACCTGCTGACCTCGACGATCGCGGTGCCGGTGTTTGCGAAGATCTCGGACCTCTACGGCCGCAAGTGGCTGTATTTGTCCGGCGCGATCCTGTTCATCGTCTCGTCGTGGCTGTGCGGCGCGGCCGGCAACCTGCCGCTGCCGCTCGACGGCATGAATCAGCTGATCGTGGCTCGCGGGCTGCAGGGGATTGGCGGCGGCGCGATCATGGGGCTCACCTTCACGATCGTCGGCGACCTGTTCACGCCGGCGGAGCGCGGTCGCTCCCAGGGCGTGTTCGGCGCGGTGTTCGGCCTGGCGTCGGTCGTCGGGCCGCTGGCGGGCGGCTGGATCACCGATCACCTGTCGTGGCGATGGGCGTTCTACGTCAACGCGCCGCTGGGCATCATCGCCGTGGCGGTGTTGTATTTCACGTTCCCTCACGTCAGACCGCATCCGGAAACGAAGAAGGTGATCGACTGGGCCGGGATTGCCGCGCTGGTGGCGTGGATCGTGCCGCTGCTGGTCGTGCTCACGGGCGTCAATCAACGCGGCTGGACCGACCCGCGCGTGGTGGCCACGCTGGCGTGGACCGTCCTGGCGCTGGTGGCGTTTATCATGATCGAGCGGCGGGCCACCGAGCCGCTGCTGCCGCCGAACCTGTTCAGCATCCCGAGCTACCGGCTGTCGATTATCTCGGTGTTCTTCCTCGGCATGGGTTTGTTCGGGATGTTCCTCTACCTGCCGCTCTATCTGCAGGCGGTGATGGGGATGTCGGCGGCGGCGTCGGGGTCGCTCTTCACGCCGCTGGTCTTCGCCATGATCGGCGCCAGCGTGGTCAGCGGCCAGGTGGTGTCGAGGACGGGTCGCTACAAGATCATCGCGGTGGCCGGGGCGTTTGCGGCGGCGGCGGGGATGATCATGCTCGCGCTATTGGGCACCGACGCCACCAAGAGCGCGATCGTCTTCGACCTGGTGATCGTCGGCCTCGGCTTCGGGTGCGTGCAGCCGATCTTCAACCTGGTGATCCAGAACGCGGCGCCGCGCGCGCAGATGGGCGCGGCCACCGCCTCGTCGCAGTTCTTCCGATCGATCGGCAGCACGATTGGCGTGGCGGTGTTCGGCACGCTGCTGCTCGGCATGTATCACGGCGGCGTCGCCGCCGCCATCCCAGCCGGGACGCCGGAGGCGGTGGCGCGCCTCTTCGACAACCCGCTCGAGATCGCGCGGTCGCAGTCGACGGTGGCAGCCCAGATGTCGGCGCAACCGGACGGCGCGAGACTGTTGCCGGTGCTGCTCGCCGCCTCGCGCGACAGCCTGACCAACGGCATGCACCTGATCTTCGTCGCCGCCGGCGCGGCGATGGCGATCACGCTGCTGCTGACCCTGTTCCTGCCGGAAGTTCCGCTGCGATCGAAGGCGCACGCGCCGCGCGGCGAGGGCTAAAGCCCTCGCCCTCCAAACTCCAAACGGGCTAAAGCCCTCGCCCTCCAAACTCCAAACGGGCTACAGCCCTCGCCCTCCAAACTCCAA
>JBDTMB010000321.1:0-6991 GCA_039934485.1 Vicinamibacterales bacterium | reverse complement strand
TGAGTCGATCCGTACATGGACCGTGCCCACCGTGGCCTCCGTGGTGAGCGTCCGTATCAAGACTCACGACGTGTCCGGCTATCCGGCGATAGCGGCAGGCTGCTGGTGCGGGTCAGCAGCACGGCCGCTCCGACGACCGCAAGCGTCAGTCCCGCAAGGTAGGTCCCCGTCGCGCTGGCGATGCCGACGCGCGTCCACATCAGGCCGAACACAACAGAGGCCACCAGCTTCGACACATTGGTGGCGGTCGCCAGCAATGACAAGCCGGTGCCGGTCGTCGCCGGCGCGAGCACTGCGGCTGCCATCGCCGTGAGCACGCCGTCGGTGGCGGCATAATAGGCGCCCAGCAACGCGAGCGAGACCAGCGCGAGGATCGTCGACGTTTGCGGCACGAGCAATGTGGCGTACACGATCGCCAACAGCACATGGCCGCCGAGGAGCACCGGCGTCCGGCCGTAGCGGTCGGCGACGCGACCGAACGGCACGGCGAACATCGCGGTGAAGAGCGAGGTCCCCACGTAGAAGAGCGGGAACGCCGACACGCCGATCTGCAGCCTGGACTGCAACGACAGGAAGACGAACGCGTCGCTGATGGTCGGCACCCCGAGCACGAAGCCGGCGATCAGGATGGCGCGAAAGCGCGGCGAGCGAAACACGTCGAGCGCGCGGCGCCATGACATCGGCGCGGCCGCCGCGCCTGACTGCTCGGCCGCGGGATTGACGCACAGGATGATGATGCCAAGGCCCACCAGCGCCGCGGCGAAGCTGACCGCGAACAACACGTCGAATCGCCGTGGCATCGCGGCCAGCAGCAGAAACGCCAACAGCGGGCCGAGCATCGCCCCGGCGGCGTCGAGCCCGCGGTGGACGCCGAAAGCCGTTCCCAGGTCCCGGCTCGGGGTGCTCAGGGAAATCATCGCATCGCGTGGCGCGGTGCGCACGCCCTTGCCGATCCGATCGATCGCCACGATGCCCGCAATCGCGGTCCAGGCGCTGCCCGCCGCCAGAAGCGCGGGCCGGCACAGCGCGGATAGTGCATACCCGGCCGTTGCGACTTCCTTGTGGCGGCCACGGCGATCGGCGAGGACCCCCGCGGCGACACGGACCAGGGCCGCGACGCCCTGGTAGAGACCGTCGATGATGCCGAAATCAACCGGGCGCATGCCCAGTTGCAGGACTAGGTACATCGGCAGGATGCTCGCGACCATCTCCGACGACACGTCCGTGAAGAAGCTGGTCAGGCCAAGCGCCCACACCGTCGCGCTGACCGCCGGCAACCAGCCCCTGATCGAACCGGCCGCCTGATTGGAGGGCGCCGTCTTATCCGCGCTGACGTCGCCTACGGAAGCCCGACGAAGCGGGCGCGTCAGCAGACCCGCCCAATCCACACTGTACATTCACGTCTCCTGCTGTCCCCTCGTGGAGCAAGGGACGCGCCATTGGGCTGTGGCCAAAAAACCTCACTCGAGGTCAGCAGGAGAGAAAAGTCTGCCTATAGGAAGAATAAGGTCGCGCCCCCCGGAGAATCAGGGCGCTAACGCACAAGAATCGGAGAATCGGCCTGGGAAAGAAACGGGCGGGCTGGGGCGCTGCCATCGATGGGCGCCACCCAGACGTCCTGGATGGCCGACTGCGACGAGCGCGCCATCGCGAACAGCACCCGCTCGTCGTCCAGCCACTCGATTTGATCGTCGATGGAGCGAGTCTCGGCGGTGAGCGGCCGTTCGGTCATCGTGGCCACGTCCAGCAGGTAGAACCGCCACGGGGCCAGGTCGCCTCCGACTCGCTTCTTGTACGCGATCAGGCGGTTGTTCGGCGACAGCGACGGGCACTCGACGTTCTCGTGCAACACGGTGAGCGTACGATTCGCCACGTCCCCCTGAACCAGGTAGGTCTTCTTTGCGGATTGCAGCGACGCATAGAACGAATTGCTGTCGCGCGCAAACGTCACGCCCCAGAAATTGAAATCTGCCGCACTGAAGGGGGTGCCATCCCGCAAGGTCTTGAAGGTCTCGAGGTCGCCGAGGACGTCGCCGCTCGCCATGTCCAGGAGAATCGTCTTCGTCGAGAATCCCGACAACGAAGAGTATCCGTGCTCCTGCCCGCTGACGAAGACCGTGATCGCGCCAAGACGCCCATCAGGTGACACGCGCGTGCGGCTGGGACGTCCGTCGAGCTTGAACGAGCGACGTGGCTCGAATTGATCGTCGAACAGCACGGCTTCATAGTTCGTCAGCACACCTCGATCCGCTTGCAGGCAGATGCCGCGGCCGGCCGCGAACGACACCCGCTCGCACGCCAGCTTGCTCGTGCCGCGCTGGGAGTTGGGCTCGGCCACCGGCGCCACGCCCATGTGACTGTAATTGGCATCGATCGCCGTGTGACGGAAGAGAAGGTGAGGCGAGGCTACCAGTGTCCGGACGTCGGCAGTCGGGATGTTGGGTTCGGGCGTGGACGACGCGACCGGGCTACCCGGGTCCGGCCGCCCGAGTGTGAGCGCGAACATCAGGCCGGCAGCACCCGCCAGTCCAGCAATCACCAGTCCCTTTTGTTTTGCGCTGAGCATCGTGAACCGCCACGGCGGAGCCACCATTGTAGCCGCTAGGCAAATGAAATCGCCGGGGAACCAACCAGCGCAAACCCGGGTCACACCGCGACGGCCTGTAAACCCGCACCAGGCGGCTGGAGGTTAGCCGCGGTTGGTCGCGCGGACCGCACGCCACAGCGCACGGATCATCGCGGCGAACGTGACCGCCCACGCGGCGAGGGCGAAGTACACGGTGACACGCGGAATCACCGAGAGGAACTCCAGGCCGGTGGCCTGGACCATTCTCACCGTGCACACCGTGTACATGCCGAGGGGGAACACCATGCCCCAATACTGGGGGTCGTAGCGCAGGGGAAACCGGCGGATCACGTGCCGCCACACGCCGAGGACGAGCAGCAGCGGGATCCACCACGTTGCGGTGGCCCAGAAGAACAGCGTGAAGCCGGCCACGAACGGCCGGAGCATCAACAGGAATGACCAGCGTTCGGCCTGGAGCAGGAGCGACGAGCCCGCCAGCGTGGTGATGGCGACGGCCCCCATGTTGATCCAGTAGGGCGGCGTCATCTGCTCCACGCTCAGCGCCACGAACATGAAGCGGTAGAAGATGAGCGTGATCAGCGTGAGGTAGAGCATCGCCCCCAGCAGGTACATGCAGAGGGCGAAGAACAGCGCGACCTCGCGCCCGCCCTCGAAACCGGGCGACAACAGGCTGCCGAGGACGGACACCGATTGCGTCGCCACCACGCCAAGGAGCCACGCGCCGTTGAGGCCGGTCTCGAGCGACGGCTTCGATTCGCTGACCACGATCGCCGTGAAGAACGCGTACATCACCACGACCCAGAGCACGATGCCCACGATCCAGAGCGCCTGGGCGATGTCGACGCGGCCCGTGAGGATGGCGATCTCGCTTCCCAGCACGCACGTCGCGGCCACCACCGTGAAGAAACCCGGTCCGCGCGCGTGGCTGCCGAGATCTGCGAGCACACGCGGAAAGTACGCCACGAGCCGGATCGCGAGCATGACCGTCAACACCGCATAGCTGAACAGGTTGATGGCCAGCAGCCCCCACGCCAGGCGCGGCATCTGCAGCGTGTGGGCGGCAATCGACACGATCCCGGTCGCCATGACCAGGGCAAAGTAACCGGGAAAGAGATGCTCGACCGCTTCGGCGAGCCGGCGTCCGGCGCTCATTTAATCGAGACCGAACAGGTACCAGAGCAGCCCCGCGTTGAGGCCAAGACAGGCAAGGCTGCCCACCGCCGCCGGGATCACCGCGGCCGTGTCGCCGCCCAGGTACGCGTTCATCGTCGCGGTCAGCAGCCACAGTTGCAGGATGACGATCAACACCACGAAGGCGAGCATGGCGTTGACGATCGTCATCCGCTGCGCGCGGACCATGCGTAGGCGCCGGATCATGTGGTCGATTCCTCCACGCCCGTCGCGAACACGCTGTCGCCACGAACCTCCACGCGGACCCGCGGCAAGGCGCGCTGCGGCGGGCCCGCAACGGGGCGGCCGGTCTCGAGGTCGAACCACCCGTTATGGCAAGGGCAGTGCAGTCGGCCGAGTTCGAACGCCGGCACCACCGGACACAGGAGGTGTGTGCACTGCTGATCGTAGGCGACGAACGAGGCCGCACCCGTCCTGATCAAGAGGCGCGGCGTGCTGCCGTCGGGGTAGGTAAACGTCTTGGCGCCGCCGATCGACAACTCGTCGATCCCCGCGATCGGCGCCGCCGCCGAGGGCGCCGGCGGCTTGCTGAAGGCGCTCTTGACCACAATCCAGAATTGTCCGACGACGAACGCGGCGCTCGTGAGCACGATGAACTTGACGAGTTCGCGGCGCGACACGTACTCGTCCTGGGCCCAGTCGATGGGAAAGTCGCGGCGCCATTTCGGCTGCTCCGCGATCGGCCGCCCGTCCGGAGGCGTGGTCCCGTGATCGAGGTCCCGTGGACCCTCCACGCCGCGCTGATTCTGAATCATGCCTCACCCCCGCCCGGGGTCTCGGCGAAGACCTCGTCCAGGATTTCGTGGCCAATCGTCGGCTCGTGCATCGCCGCCGTGACGTCGACGATTTCAACCGCCGTGTCGCGCGGGATCATCATGTTGACCTTCGTGCGAATGGTCTGCATCCCGAACTGAAACGTGTTGACCGGCTTCGCGTGCGGGCGCAGCCGGGCCATCTCTTCGCGCGTGCCGAACGCCAGCGCCTGGCTCGGACACGCCGACGCGCACCAGGGCTTCAACCCGACCGAGGTCCGGTCGTAACACATGTCGCATTTCATCATCAGGTTCATCCTGGTCTGCATCTTCGGGACGCCAAAGGGGCAGGCCAGGACGCAGTTGTTGCACGCGATGCAGCGCGGCTTGCGGGCGGTCTGGACGATGCCGTCTTCCGTTCGCTTGATCGCGTCGGCCGGACAGACCTCCGCGCACGTCGGCGAGTCGCAGTGCATGCACACCACCGGCACGGTCTGCGTCGAGTGCGCGCGATCCACGTAGTCCAGCTGAATCATCGACTGGCCCTTGTGGGTGTCGCATTCGGTGCAGGCCTGGATGCAGGCCTGGCAGCCGATGCACCGGCCGGGGTCGACGAAGAACTCGAGCGTGTCTGGAACCGGCATGGGTTGGGGACCTGGCTATTGTTGCGACTCGAGGACATCGGCGTACGCCGGCGGTGCATCCGCCTTCCGCACCCGCACGGCGCACACTTTGTACTCAGGGATTTTCGAGATCGGATCCTGCGCGGAAATCGTCAGCTGGTTGGCGCTCTTGCGGCCGGCCCAGTGGTACGGGATGAACACCGTGTCGGGCCGGATCGTCGTCACCACCGACGCGCGCAACGTGCAGTGGCCGCGACGGCTCTCGGCCGTGGCCCAGTCGCCATCCGCGATGCCAAGGCGCGCCGCCAGCCGCGGATGCATTTCAATTCGCGGCTCCGGGCAGTGATCGACCAGCGGACCGATGCGCCGGGTCTGGTTCCCCGAGAGGAACTGGCTGACGACGCGGCCGGTGGTGAGGATGATCGGGAACTCCTCGTCCACGTCTTCGGTCGGTCCCACGTAGGGCGTCACGTTCAGGCGCGCCTTGCCGTCCGGGAAATAGAACGGCCCGGCGCCGCGCGCGATCGGGTTCCACGACCCCGGCTCGAACAGGCGCGGCGTGCCTTGCGGCCCCGGCATCGGCACCCCTTCGGGCACTTCGCTCGGGCATGGCCAGAACACGCCGAAATTCTCCTCGATGCGCTCGTAGGTGATGCCCGAGTAGTCGGCGATGCCGCCCTTGGACGCGAGGCGCAGCTCTTCGAACATCTCACGCGGGTCTTCGAACGTCAGCCCCCGCTCGCGCCCCAGGGCTTTCGCGATGTCCTGGATGATCCGCCAATCGGGCCGGGCTTCGCCCGGGCACTCGACGGCCTTGTTGATCTTGATGACACGACCCTCGGTCTGCGTCACGGTGCCTTCATCCTCTTCCTGAAGCGAGCCAGGCAAGACGACGTCGGCATAGCGGGCGCTTTCGCTCATGAAGAAATCGAGCACGACGTAGTAGTCCAGCTTCTCGAGGGCCTGGCGGACGAAGTTGTTGTCGGGCAGCGACACCACCGGGTTGAAACAGAGGCTGAGCAAGCCCTTGATTTCACCGCGATCGATCTTGCGGATGATCTCGTAGGCATCCACCCCCGGCTGCGGCAGTTCCGCTGGATCCATTCCCCACACGCCGGCGACGTAGGCCCGGTGCTCGGGGTTGGCGAGGTCGCGGCCGCCGGGAAGCTGGTCGCACTTCTGGCCGTGCTCGCGGCCGCCCTGGCCGTTGCCTTGTCCGGTGATCGTCGCATAGCCGCAGTTCGGCCGGCCGATGCGTCCGGAGGCGAGCACGATGTTGATCGCGCTGATGACGTTCTTCACGCCGTTGCTGTGATGCTCTAGGCCGCGCGCGTGGCAGAGGAAGCTGGTCTTCGCCGTGCCCCACCACTCAGCGGCCTGCTGGATCGACTTCACCGCGATGCCGGTCACCTCGGCCGTCCGCTGCGGCGTCCATTGCCGGACCTCCGCCGCGACGGCGTCGAAGCCAACGGTGTGGTGGTCGATGAATTGATGATCGACCCAGTCGTGCTCGATCATGAGATGCAGGATGCCGTTGAAGAGCGCCGTGTCGCGTCCCGGCTTCACCGGCAGGAACAGGTCGCAGGTCCGCGCGATCGGCGTGATGCGTGGATCGACGACGATGACCCTGGCGCCATGTTCGCGGGCCTGCCAGACGTAGTTGGTCGTGATCGGCGCGCACTCGGCGATGTTGGCGCCGCTCACCAGGATGACGCCGGCGCCGAGAATGTCTTCCCAGGGGTTGGCGGCGCGATCGATCCCGAACGCCTTCTTGTTGCCCGCCCCGGCGCTCACCATGCAGAGCCGGCCGTTGTAGTCGATGTTCGCGGTGCGCAGGC
>JBDTMB010000320.1:0-6992 GCA_039934485.1 Vicinamibacterales bacterium | reverse complement strand
TGGGCGAAGCGATCGATCGCAGTGGCAAAGAAGGCAAAGCCCCCGGCTGGTGGGGGCAAACCTTCAGGTTTGCCCGTCAAACGAAAGTCATGATCTCGTCGAGCCCCTTCTTGCCAATCGCCGGCACGGTGGCGCCTTCGGCCGGATAGCCGACGACCAGCAGCAGGAAGGGCCGCTCGCGTGCGGGCCGGCCGAGAATCTCATTCAGGAATCCCATCGGGCTTGGCGTGTGGGTGAGTGACACCAGCCCGGCGTGATGAACGGCCGCGATCAGCAGTCCAGTCGCGATGCCGACCGACTCCTGGGCGTAGTAGTGCTTGACCCTGCGCCCGTCGGGCAACTCGCCGTAGCTCTCCGCGAAGATCGCGATCAGGTACGGAGCCGTGTCGAGAAACGGCTTGTGCTCGTCGGTGCCAAGCGGCGCAAGGGCGTCCAGCCACTCTTGCGGCGCGCGGTTCTGGTAGAACTCGCGTTCCTCTCGTTCCGCCTCGACGCGAATCCGATGCTTGACGGCCGCATCGGCGACGACGACAAAGTGCCACGGCTGCATGTTGGCGCCGCTCGGCGCGGTGCCCGCGGCGCGAATGCAGTCCTCGACGACCTCGCGTGGAACGGGCCGGTCCGAAAACTCGCGCACGGTCCGCCGCCGTTTGATGTCCGCATAGAAGTCGGTCGCGCGGCGCCGCATTTGATCCACCGGGTATTCGCGGTGTTCGGGCAGAGGAACAAACGGCGGTGGTGGCATGAGGTTCCTACAAGCGCGACTTGTCCGCCGAAGCGCGTCGCGCGAAGGCGGAAGCGCCGAGGCCGTTAGAGCTTTCTGGAACCCAAGTCGAAGACCCCCGACCGATCCCCGGCCTTGAGATAGTCCCCGAGACACTTACGGGAGCAGAACACGCCGGCGTCTTCGACGATGACGTTGTTGAGATGGCTTTGCTCGTCAACGGGACTGATCTGCTGCCGTCGCAGCTCGAAAATCGTAAACGGCTGGGCCTTGGGAAAGCCCTCGCCACACTGCTTGCATCGCATGCTCATTGGCGAACTCCTGAAGCCTGACTACTGCCGAGTTGAGAGTTTAACGTCAACCGCCTTGGTTTCGCCGTCGCCCAGTGAGAATTTCGCCGCCGTGTCCTTGATCGTGGCGAGAAACTCGGGGTCGCCGGCCTGCCCGTCTTCGAGGCCCTGCAGCGCCACGGCCAGGTAGGCCTCGTTCGGCGGCAGCGCCGTCACCCGGTAGGTCCCATCCTGATCGGGCCGCGCCGCCTTGATGAAGCGCGACTGATAGGTCCACAGCTTTTCATCGGCCGGGAAGATGATCACGGTGGCATCGAGCACCGGCTTGCCCTTGTCATCGGCGACGACGCCGGTCAGCGCGCTGACCTTCCTGGTGAGCGTCACCTGGAGGCCGGTGAGGGTCTGTCCCGGGGGAAACTCCGTCGGCACATCGGTGATGTCCTGTCCGTTGAGGTTCACCGATTTCAACGTCCACCCCTGCGGCGCGGCGGCGCGGATCAATCGCGCGTCGGAGAGGTTGGCGAGTTCGAAGGCCCAATCGTCGCCAACGCGAGCCTGGCCGCCGCCAGCGCCGATCATCTGCGCATCGGCGTCGGCGACGCGCGCCGCGATCTGCAGCTGCTGCGGCCTGAAATCGAACGGGTCGCCGGTGTCGCTGACCACGTTGCCGCCGACCTTGGCGCCGGGCGCCGTGATCAGCATCAGGCCGTCCACGTCATCGGCGCCCACGGTAAGGTCCATCTTCGCCAGCTCGCCTTCGCCGCGTCCGCCGAGGCGCGCCTGCACCTGGTAGCGTCCGGGCGCGACGTTGGTCATCCGGAACGCGCCGGTTTGATCGACGCGGCTGCCGTTGCCTCCCTGCAACGCCGCGCGTCCACCCGCGCCGCCGCTCGCGACCAGCATCACCACGCCGTTGATGGCGGGCGTGCCCTGCGACGTGATCACCAGGCCCGAGAGCTTCACCAGCTTGGTCGCGATGAGGCCGAACGACACGTTGCTGTTCTCTTGCGACACCGCCAGCGTGACCCGCTGCGCTTCGTTGACGTTCGGCGTGCCGGGGTAATAGGTGGGGGCGTAGCCAGATTGTTCGCCGCCCATCGGATCGGTGATCTCCGGGCCGCCCGTTCGCAGCATCGCGGTGACGTAGTACGCGCCGGGAGGCAACCCAAACAACCGGTAGTGGCCCTGATCGTCGGTGGTGTCGCGCGCATTCTGCGCGCCGGTTGGCGTCATGCGCCGCGCGCCGGCCGCGTAGGCATATCGCATCGCGATCACCGTGGCGTTGGCCACCGGCTCGCCGAATTCATCCGTGATGCGCCCAGCCAGCACGCTGCCGCGCGGCAACGCGATCGCCAGCTTGTCCAGCGTCTGGCCGTCACCAAGTTCGATCGGTGTGCCGCTCTCCGATGCGCGGCGCTGGCCGTATTGCAGGGAAACGAATCCGGCCTTGCTGGCGGTCATGGTGTAGCGGCCGGCCACCAGTTCCTTGATTTCGAATCGTCCTTGCGCATCGGTGGTGGCGACGCGGCCGTCGCGCGCCTCGGTGGAGGAGACGCGGACCTGCGCGCGCCGGATTGGCGAACCGTTGTCCGCCGCGACGATCTGGCCGCGAAGCACCGAGGTGCCTTTGGGAAGCTCAGCGGGCGGCCGGCCGGCCTGCGCGCGCGCGGGGCCACGGCCGCCTTGTCCGGGCCCGGCCCCCTGCCCGCCGCCAGGCCGGGGCGGCGCGTTCGGATCGCCTTGGGCAAATGCTGCCGCGCTGGCCAGCACGAACGCCACTGCCACGATCGCCCGAAACACCGATGGGAAATGCGTCACACCCTAGTCTACGAGCGGAAGCCCCTGCTCTGCTTACCCGCCTTTTGATCGGTCAGGGCACCAACGTCGAGAGCTTTACATCTACCGCTTTCTTTTCACCCTCGTTCAACCCCAATGATTTGGCCTCTTCGCGGGCGCGCGTGAGGAAGTCGGGGTCGCCGCCCTGGCCCTGCTCGAGGTTCTGGACGGCGATGATCAAGTAGTCCTCGCCGGGTGGGAGCGACTTGATGTTGTAGCGGCCTTCCGTGTCGGGCCGCGCCGTCCTCAGGTATCTCGACTGGTAGGTCCACCGCTCGCGATTGGCGGGGAAGACGACGACGCTGGCATCAACCACTGGGCGGCCACGCGAGTCGGTGACGAGCCCGGAGAGTTCCGTGGTCTTCTGCGAGAAGACGACTTGCAGCCCCTCGTAGGTGCGGCCCGGCGTGAATTCCACGCCCGAGTCGGTGACATCCTCGCCCTCGACGAACACGCCCTTCAAGTACCAGCCGGTCGGGTTCTGGATTGCGCCGCGCACCAACCGGCGATCGAACAGGCTCGTCATCTCGAACGTGTAATCGGGATTGATCTTCGGCGGACCGCCGCCGGCCGACATCATCATCGGCTCCGCCGTGCTGGCGAACAATTGCACATCGTCTGGCCGGAACGGCGGCGGCGTGCCATCGTCGGTCTGCACCACGCCGCGGGCGATCGCGCCGACGCCGGTCGTCAGCATCACGTTGTCGAGATCGTCGGAAGCCACGGTGATCGGCAGGACCGCGTATTCATCGGTCGCCCCCGGCATGCCCATGGGACGGATGCTGAGGTTGTAGCGGCCGGGCGCGACGTTCGAGAGCAGGAACGAGCCGTCTGGCGCAGTCATGCTGGTGGTGTTGGGGCCCATCATCAGCATCCCGTTGAATTCGCCCGGGAGGATCATCACCATCCCGCGCCCGGCCTCACCGCGCGAGTTGAGCACGCGGCCGCGCACCTGCGCCAGCCGGGTCGGGTTGAGCGTGAAGTGGATGTTGGCGTTCTCCTGTCCGAGCTTGAGCGTCACGCGCTGCGCTTCCGAGAGATTCGGCGTGCCCGGATAGTAGGTGGGCGCGTAGCCGTCGGCCTCGGTGTTGCTGACGGTGGTGCCCAGGTTCATGACCATGTTGCCCGCGCCGAATCCGCTCGTCGCGCTGACGTAATAGTCGCCGGGCGCCAGGCCGTACACGCGGTATGCGCCCTGGTCGTCGGTGCGATCGCCCATGCCGCCCGCCGGCGTCAGCCGGCGGCTGCCGGCGATGAAGGCGTACCGCATCGCCTGCACGTTGACGCCGCTCATGGCCTCACCGGATTCGTCCACGATGCGGCCCGCGATCACGGCGCCACGGGAGAGGGAGAAGTTGACCTTCTCGGCGATTTGTCCATCAGCCAGTTCGATCGGCGTGCCGGGTTCGCTCGGCCGCTTCTGGCCGTATTGAATCGCCACAAACGCGCCCTTCGATGCGGACACGGTGTAGCGGCCGGCGGGCAATTCCTTGATCTCGAACCGTCCATCGGCGCCCGTGCTGGTGACGCCGCCGCCGCGCGTTTCCGGCGACAGCGCGCGCACCTGCACGCGCCGCAGGGGCGTTCCGGTGTCGGCAGCCATCACCATGCCGCGAATGATCGCCGTGCCCTTTGGCGGCGCCTCGCCCGGCCGGCCTGGCCGCACCGGCGTGCGGGGCGGCATTTGCTGCATGCCTTGCGTGGGTTGTCCTGGTGCGGGTGCGCCCGGCTGCGGCGCCTGGCCGGCGGCGGACGCGCTCAGTCCGAGGAGAAGGGAGACCGAGAAGAAGACGGCACGGACCATTGCGGACCCTCCGAAGCTTGGACGATGGAACGTTCCAAACAGTCGGGCCAACTATAGATCGCGTGCAATCTCCTTGGCCGCATTCGCCCCGGATCCACCTGTCAGTCCAGTTCCCGGATGCGATCCCGAGCCGCAGAGGTAGAGCCCGCGAACCGGACTTCGATGCTGGCCGTAGCCGAGCAGCGGCCGCATCGTAAAAAACTGATCGAGCGACAGCTCGCCGTGGAAGATCTGTCCGCCGGTAAGGCCGAACTCACGCTCCAGGTCCAGTGGCGTGATGACTTCGCTGGCCACCACCAGCGACCGGATGTCAGGCGCGTATTGTTCCAGGGTCGACAGCACCGCTTCGCCAAACGGTTGCCGCGCCGCATCCCAATCCTGGTCGCGCAGCGTGTAGGGCGCGAATTGCGCGTACGCCGACAGCACGTTGTCGTCGCCCACGGTGAACTCGATCCACGGGTGCGGCGAAAAGCGTCCATACTTCGCGTGATCGAAGGCGCGTTCCAGGTAATCGAGGTCCGGGGCCAGGCGCACCCGGCTCGCCAGCATCTCGCGGGTCGCGCCCGCAAATGCCGGTGCCGCGCCCAGGACCAGGTTGACCTTGGCCAGCGTGCCGCGCGATCGATAGTGCTTCATCCGCCAGGAGAATTCAGGCGGCAGGTGATCCGCGTCGCACAACGAGAGGAAGGTGCGCCTGGGATCGACGCCAGAGACGACGTTGCGCGCGTCGATGCGCTCGCCGGTGGCCAGCATCACGCCGTTCGCGCGGCCGTCGGCGATCTCGATGCGCGACACCGGCGAACCCGTGCGAATCTCTGCGCCAAAGCGCTCGGCTGCCGCCCTGAGCGCGCCAACCACGGCCGGGGCGCCTCCGGCCACGGCGTTGCCGCCCGGCCACGCCAGCCGGTGATTGGTGGCGGACAACAGCATCTGCAAGCCGCTGCCCGCCGACCACGGGCCCAGCATCGCGCCGAAGATGCCATCGGCCGCCAGCGTCGCGCGCAGCAGTTCCGTCTCGAAGCACTCGCTGACGAGATCCGCCGCGGCCATCGGACCCCACCGCAGCAGTCGCCATTGATCGGCCTTGGGGATGCCGCGAAAGACACCGAGCGTGCGAACCAGCGACCAGGCATCGCGTCCGCCGGGGTCGTCCACCGATGGCGGCGTGTGCATGAACAGCGTGCCGATCACGCTGCCGAGGTGAAACAGCGTCTCCCGAAACGCGTGCCAGCGCTCGGCGTCCTTTGCCGACCACGCCCGCAATCCTTCCGCCGTCCTCGCATCGTCTTGCCAGATCACCAGCGCCCGGCCATCGGGCGATAACGCGCTCATCTCGATCGGCTGGTGCATGAAGTGCACGCCGAACGTCTGTAGCTGCAGTTCCTCGACGACGTCGCGACGGATGGAAGACGCGGAATGCACGAGCGCCGCGCAGCCGCCGGTCTTCGCGCGCGCCTCGATCAGCACGGTCCGCAGCCCGCGCTTCGCCAGCATCGCCGCGCAGGTGAGCCCGTTGACGCCGCCGCCGATGATGACGGCGTCGTAGATCACCGCGACACCGCCTTGAGAATCCGCTCGGCCGCGTTGCGGCCCGGCGCGCCCATGATGCCGCCGCCGGGATGCGTGGCCGAGCCGCACATGTAGAGCCGATCGATCGGCGTCGCGTATTGTGCCCAGCCGGGCACCGGACGCAGGAAGAACAACTGTTCCAGCGTCAGCTCGCCCTGGAAGATGTTGCCTTCGGTCAAGCCAAAGTCGCGCTCGATGTCGAGCGGCGTCAGCACCTGCCGGTGCAGGATGATGTCGCGGATGTTCGGCGCGTACTCCGCGATCGTGTCGATCACCGCGTCGCCAAACGCCTCGCGCTGGCGGTCGTCCCAGACGCCGTCGCGCAGGTGGTACGGCGCGTATTGGACGAAGCAGGACATGACGTGCTTCCCGGGCGGTGCCACCGAGGGATCCGTGAGCGACGGAATCACCATGTCCATGTACGGCCGGCGCGAAAACCTCCCATACTTCGCATCGTCATACGCCTGCTCCATGTAGTCGATGCTGGGCGAGATCGAAATGGCGCCGCGAAGATGCGGCCCCGGCCCGGGCAGGCACGTGAAGTTGGGCAGCGCGTCGAGCGCGAGGTTGACCTTGCCAGACGAGCCACGGTACTTGTAGCGACGGACGCCCTCGACGAAGTCGCCGGGGAGCTCGCGCTCGTCCATGAACTTCAGGAACGTGAGGTTCGGATCGACGCTCGAGACGACGACGTTGGCGGAGAGCTCATCGCCGTTGACGTGGGCCACACCGGTTGCGCGGCCGTTCTTGGTGAGGATTCGCGCCACCG
>JBDTMB010000319.1:0-6994 GCA_039934485.1 Vicinamibacterales bacterium | reverse complement strand
GCAAACTACTCACTAGGCTGCGGACTGCGGGCTGCAGGCTACGGGGGCTGCAGGCTACAGGACACGAGGCGGGCTTCCACACGGGAGCCCGCCTTTTCATTTGGCGGGCCGCGGACGTCTCGCCACGCTGAAGCCGCTCCACCGACGCCGCGCCGGCCTTTACGGCGTGCTGGCCACGATGGTGGGACAGCTCACCACCGAGCGCAGCCAGACTGTCACCGATCGTCGCGTTACGCGATGAGTAAGTCCGTACGTCAACCACGGAGAACACGGAGAACTCGGAGACGTCCTTCTAAATGCCAGTGCGCGTCGCGCGAGTCCTTGGCGTTAGACAAGATTCTCCGTGCCCTCCGTGTCCTCCGTGGTTAGCGTCCGTATTAGAACGACAATCGAGCCGCGAACTGCGCCTGCCGCGGAACGTAGGCGTTGCCCGTGTTCTGTTGCGGCTGGCCGAAGAGCGCGGTGGTCCCTGCCGCCGTCGCGCTCAGGTTCACGTTGTAGCTGCCGTAGTTGTGATGATTGAAGAGGTTGTAGACCTCGCCAATCAGCGACAGCTTGGTGCTGCCGTGGATGTTGATGTCCTTGGTCAACCGCAGATCCACCTTGTGGAGCGGCAGGCCGACGAGGGCGTTGCGCGGAATGGTGTCTCCCGACGCGATGGTTGACGGCCCCTTGAAGCGGCTCGCGATGTCGATCACGTCACCATTGGCCAGCGTCGCCGTGGTCGGGACCACGATGGCGTTGGTCGGCCCGCCGGCGGCGGTCAGGTTGAGGCGATTGGTGCCGGGCTTGCCGTAGGGACTCGCGGCAATCGCCGCGGCGAAGCGCTGGCCCGAACCATAGAAGTAGGACACGCTCGTCGAGATGCCCCAGGGCAGCCGATACAAGGTGAACGCGCGGAACGTGTGCTTCTGGAAGTCCGTTGACGTCGCGTACTCGCCATCGAGGTAGTCGAACTGGTTGTTCTGGCCAGGTGCCGTGTAGCCGATGGTCCCGTCGTCGTTCATCGAGATCATGTAGGTGTAGGTCACGCCGGCCTGCAGGTTGTTCTTGTAGCGGCGATTGAGCGCCGTCGAGATCTGGGTCTGGTCGCGATGCCCGGTGCTGACGAAGTAGGCAATCTGCGTATACGCCGGGTTCGGACGGTTGGGAACGCCGGCGATCGCCGCCGGGCTCTTGTTGTAGCCGGTGGCCGGATCGTAGAACAGGTTCGGATCGATCGTCCGGGTGTCGTGGTATTCGTTGAAGTGGGTCAGGTCCGCCTCAAAGCCGGTCACGCTGTTGATCTGCTTCTGGAAGCCGATGCTGCTCTGCCAGGTGAACGGGTTCTTGTAGTCGGGGCTGATGATGCGCGGCGACTGCGGCGGCGCCGCGGCCTTGGCCTGGTCGAAGGTCTTGACGCCGCACGCCGGGTTGGTCATGAACAGCGACCCGTCCGCGCAGAAGCCGCCCGCCGGCGGCAGGAACGCGCCGGTCACCATCTGGCTGAAGATCTGCGGGCTGAACGTCATGTTCGAAACCGGCGTCGTGTAGTAGAGCCCGGTACCGCCGCGGATGACGAGGTCGTTGTTGCCGCCGACGTTGTAGGTGAAGCCGGCGCGCGGCGCGACGTTGGCGTTGTCGCGGATGTTGTCCTTGTAGCCGAAGTCGGTGCCGACCATGCCTTCGAGGCCAGCCGGAGCGCCGTTGTTCAGCGGGATGTTGTTGGTGATCACGTCGGGCGGCGAGGCCACGCCCCAGTCCACGTCCCAGCGCACGCCGTAATTGACGGTGAGGTCGTTGCTCACGCGCCAGTTGTCACCCATCCACAACGCCCACGTCGGGCGGGGAATGTTGATGCCCCAATCGCCGGCGTGGAAGTTCTGGTCGAACTCGCGCACGGTGGTCGACGGGATGCCGGCGATGTTCCAGGTCGAGGGCTCGATGCCTGGAATGATCGCGTTCATGTTCGCCGGGTTGCTGTTGAAGATCATCCGGCCCACCTCCTGGATCTTCCAGGTGCCGGTGTTGCGGACATAGATGAACTCGCCGCCGAACTTCATGTCGTGCTTGTTCAGGTGCCAGTTCAGGTCGTAGCGGGTCTCGATGTTGTCCTGGTAGAAGAGTTGCGGATAGTTGTACGGCTTGCCAATCGTCAGACCGACGAAGTCGTATTCCACGGTGTCCTGGCCGGGCTCGGGATTGTTGGTCCACGCGAAGTTGTTGTAGCCGATGCGCACTTCCTGCACCTTCGAGTCACTGAGCACCTTGGACCAGATGCCGGCGACGTTGGTGGCTTTCTTGGTCTGCACCGAGGCGTTCGACGGATGGCCACCGGCGCCCAGCACGAACGGGTTGTCCCAATCCCAGCGCGAGCCGCGCACCGTCAGGCGGTCGCTGGCGGTGAGCTGATCGTCGACGCGGGCGAGGATGCTCTTCTGGGTGGTCTTCACCGGAACGGTGAAGCTCTGGCCCGGCAGCGCGGCGGGCGCGGTAAAGAGCGTCGCCGGTTCGCGCTCGTACTCGTACGAGGTGAAGAAGTGGATCTTGTCCTTCTTGATCGGCCCGCCGAGCGCGCCGCCCATCTGCTGGTTCTTGTACGGCAACACCTTGTTGGCGACCGCGTCCTTGCCGTTGAACTTGCTGTCGCGGAAGAACCCGTAGAGGGCGCCCGAATACTTGTTGGTGCCGGAGCGCGAGATGGCCTGCACCTGGATGCCGGCGGAACGCCCCTGCGTGATGTCGAACATGTTGGTGACGATCTGGAATTCGGCGATCGCCTCGCGGCTGAACTTCGGCTGGCCGAAACCCGAGCCCGCGATCTTCTGCGTGATCTGCTGGCCATCCAGGTTCAGCTGGAAGTCGTCGTCTCGGCTCACACCGGGGGTGTTGCCCACGTCGTTGGCGGTGATGCCCTTGATCAGCTTCGACAGCTCCATCCAGTTGCGTCCCGAGACCGGGAGCTCTTCCATCTGGCGGCGATCGACGTTGCCCGACACCTGCGACGAGGTGGTGTCGACGAGCGGCGACTGTCCAAGGACGGTGAGCGTCTCGCTCACGGACGCCAGCTTCATCGCCATGGGAATTCGCGCGTTCTGGCCGACGAGAATCTCGACGTCGCGCAGGGCCACCGTGGTGAACCCGGCCAACTCCGCCTGCACCGTGTACTTGCCCGGCGGGACGTTGACGAGCCGATACTCGCCCTTGTCGTTGGTCGTCGAGGCGATCTGGCGCCCGGTGGCCTGGTCGGTGGCCGTCACGGTCACACCCGGCAGCACGGACTTGGTTTCGTCGGCAACAGTGCCGATGATGGACCCTTGCTGGGCCCACGCCGGCGCAGCAAACAACAGCATGGCGGACAGGTAAAGGCATTTCAGGAATACAAGACGCACGCGCATGGCACCCCCTTCTGCCCCGGGGAGGGCAGATAACCAGTGAACTCGCAGAGAAAAATGCGCTAAAGAGACGTGCCCGGTCAAGCCTGTATGAAGTTCGGGCGACTATAGCGCGAATTGACAAGGTAATAGGTGATCCATATAATGTGAGTTAACGTTTACTCACTATGCCTAGACACAAATTCTCCGATACCCGCGAGCGGATTGAAACGGCCGCCACCCGCCTGTTTGTCCAAAAGGGTGTCGCCGAGACTTCGGTGCGGGATATCGCCCGCGCAGTGGGCCTCTCCGAAGGCGCGCTCTACCGCCACTTCGACGGCAAGGACGACCTCGTCTGGCAGGCCTTCGAGAGCCACTACATTGCGTTCGCCAGCGAGCTCAAGCAGCTCGCCGCCGGCCAAACCTCCGGACGCAACAAGATCGCGGCGATGATTCGCGGCTTTTGCCGGGCCCACGACCTCAACCCCACGCTCTTCAACTTCCTGCTCTTCGTGCAGCACGGCCAGCTCGCGCGCCTGGCCGGCGATGCGCCGACGCCGGTCACGGTGATGCGCGCGGTCATCGAACAGGCCATTCGCAACGCCGAGATTCCGCCGCAAGACCCCGACCTGGCCTGTGCGCTCGTGCTGGGCACGGTGCTGCAACCCGCCACGTTTGCCGCCTACGGACGGCTGCCGGTCACGCTCGCGCCGATCTGCGAGCGCCTCGTCGCGGCGTCCTGGGCAGTCGTCACCGTAACGTAGGGCACCGCTTTGGCGGTGCCGTTTGGAGGATTACGAGCCATGGGCTCCGCTGTCACGCACCTGTTGACCACCCGCCGGTTTGCGCCGCTCTTCGTGACGCAGTTCCTGGGCGCGTTCAACGACAACCTCCTGAAGAGCGCGCTGGCCATCTTCGTCACCTACCGCCTCGCGGAACAGGGCGGCCAGGATCCGGCGACGCTCGTGATGATGGCCGGCGGTGTGTTCATCGCGCCCTTCTTCCTCTTCTCAGGGGCATCCGGCACGCTCGCCGACCGCGTGGACAAGGCGGCGATCGCGCGAATCGTCAAGGTGGCCGAGATCGGCATCATGGTGATCGGCGCCGGCGGCTTCGCCCTCGCCAGCGTGCCGCTGCTGCTGGTCGCGCTGTTTTGCCTGGGCACGCACTCCACGGTGTTTGGCCCGATCAAGTACGCCCTCCTGCCGCAGCACCTCCACGAGAAGGAACTGGTGGCCGGCAACGCCTTGATCGAGGCGGGGACGTTCCTGGCGATTCTGTTCGGGACCATCATCGGCAGCAGCATCGTCCTGCTCGGCCGCGGCGCGCTCGTCGTCGGCGTGCTCGGCGTGGCGATGGCGTTCATCGGCTGGCTCACGGCCCGGCTGATCCCGCCGGCGCCGCCGACGCCCCACAGCGTGGGCCGGCCGCGCTTGTTTCACGATTCACTTGATGTGCTCCGTCACATCGGCTCGCGCGACGAGTTGTTCCTGCCGATTCTCGCGCTGTCGTGGTTCTGGCTCGTGGGCGGCACCTTCGTGTCCGGCCTGCCGGTCTTTGCCAAGGAAGTGCTGTTCGCCGACGAACACGTGGTCACGCTGATGCTCGCGCTCTTTGCCGTGGGCATCGGTTTCGGATCGCTCATGGCGGAGCGACTGCTGCACGGCGAAGTCAGCGCGCGCTACGTGCCGGTGTCCGCGCTGGCGATGGCGGCCTTTGCCATCGACCTGATGCTGGCCAGCGCCGGCCGCATCCCCGGCGCGGGCGCCGGGAACCTCACCGGGTTCATTCGCGAGCCCGCCAACTGGCGCGTGCTGGGCGACCTGGTGGGGCTGGCGATCGCCGGCGGCATCTTCACGGTCCCGCTCTACGCCTTGCTGCAACATGAAAGCGAGCCCGCTCACCGCTCGCGCGTGATCGCCGCGAACAACATCGTCAATGCCCTCGCGATGACGATCGCGGCCGTGGTCTCGGCGGTGGTGCTCGCGAAGGGCCTCACCATGGGTGAACTGTTCGGCCTGTGCGGCATCCTGACGCTGCCGATCGTGCTGGTGGCGGCGTGGATCCTCCGCAAGACGATGGTCAAGAGCGCGCTGCGGCTGGTTCTCCGCGCCCTCTATCGGGTGGAGATCGACGGCATCGAGCACGCCCGCGCGGCGTCGTCTCACGCGGTGATCGCCGCCAATCACGCCTCGTTCCTCGACGGGCTGCTGCTCGGCGCCTTCCTGCCGGGTGAGCCGATCTTCGCCATCGACACTCAGATCGCCAGGCGCTGGTGGGTCCGCCCCTTCCTGTCGGTCGTCAACGCGCTGCCGGTGGATCCCACCAACCCGCTGTCGATCCGCGCGATGATCCGCGCCGTCGAAGCCGGCGGCGTGTGCATCATCTTCCCCGAAGGCCGCATCACCACCACGGGCGGCTTGATGAAGGTCTACGAAGGCCCGGCGGTGATCGCCGAACGCGCCAGGGCCGCCCTCGTGCCGGTGCGCATCGAAGGCGTCGAGTTCACGCCGTTCTCGCGGCTCGGCGGCAAGGTGCGGCGCCGCTGGTTCCCCCGCGTCCAGATCACCGTGTTGCCGGCCCGGCGCCTCACCACGCCCGAAGGCGTGGTGGGCCGGGCGAAGCGCACGGCGCTCCGGAGCCTCCTCGCCGACCTGATGGTCCAGTCGCTGTTCGAAACCGCGCGAGTCGACACCACGCTATTTGACGCGCTGCTCGAAGCCAAGCGCGTACACGGCGCCGGACACCTCGTGGCGGATGATCTCGATCAGCAGCCGATGAGTTACGGCCGGCTGGTGGCGGCGAGCTACGCGCTCGGCGCGCCTCTCGCCGCCCGCACGCGCGCGGGGGAGCGGGTCGGGGTGTTGCTGCCCACCTCCCGCGCGGCGGTGGTCACCTTCTTTGCCCTGCAGGCGGAACGCCGCGTACCGGCGATGATCAACTTCTCGACCGGGGTCACCGCGGCGCACGCGGCCTGTGCCGCAGCCGAGATCCGGCTGATCGTCACGGCTCGCCGTTTTGTCGAAAAGGCCAAGCTCGAACCGCTGATCGCCGCCCTCGCCGCCACGGCGACCGTGGTTTACCTCGAGGACTTGCGATCGGAGATCGGCGCCTTGGGCCGGTTGAGGGCCCTGGTCCGTTCGCTGCGCTCGCGGCCGCACCACGATCCGGCGCGCGCCCACGACCCAGCGGTGGTGCTGTTCACCTCGGGGTCCGAGGGCACGCCGAAGGGCGTGGTCCTCAGCCATCGCAACCTGTTGTCGAACCGGCACCAGCTCGCGTCGGTGATCGACATCACCCCGAAGGACGTGGTCTTCAACGCCCTGCCGGTGTTCCACAGCTTTGGCCTGACCGGCGGCTTATTGCTCCCGCTGCTCGCCGGCGTGCGGACCTTCCTGTATCCATCGCCGTTGCACTACCGGACCGTGCCCGAGCTGGCATACGGCACCAACGCGACGATCTTCTTCGGGACCGACACGTTCCTCGCCGGCTACGCGCGGGTCGCCGACAACTATGATTTCTACTCCGTGCGCTATGTGTTTGCCGGCGCCGAGCGGGTGAAGGCGGAGACCCGCAAGGCGTGGTTTGAAAAATTCGGCATCCGGATTCGCAGCACGGCCTTTGAAACGATCAGCAATCGC
>JBDTMB010000318.1:0-6996 GCA_039934485.1 Vicinamibacterales bacterium | reverse complement strand
GGCCGGGGCTAAAGCCCCGGCCCTCCAGTACCTAGAACGTCAGGCGGAACATCAACTGCGTCAGGCGCATGAAGCCCGACTGCGTCGACACCACGCCGAACTGGGCGTTGCCAACCTGCGCGTTCGGTCCACGGACCTTCGCGAGGTTGGTGAGGTTCAGCACTTCGATCTTGATCTCGGCGTGAACCCGGCCCTTGAGTTGCAAGTCCTTGGTCGCCACGAAGTCCCAGTTGTTGCGATCGGCGGTGCGCACATCGCCGTCGGTGCGGGGCAACGTGCCCAGCGTGAAGGCCGCGGGAGCAGAATAGGCCGCGGTGTTCAGCCAGAAGCCGATACCGCACGGCTCCACCGAGCAGCCCTGCCCGCTCTTCGGCGTGATGCGCTCGTAACGCGAACCGTCGGTCTCGGGGCTACCGGTACCGGGGTTGGCGCGCTGCATCGCCGTGAAGATGTTGGTGGTGTTCGAGTTCGAATACACCGAGATCGGGAAGCCGCTCTCGATCGAGAAGATCGAGGACACCGTCCAGTTGCCGAGGATGGCGGCACCGACACCGCTCTGCAACCACTTCTTCCCTTCGCCGAACGGCAGTTCGACGATCGGCGAGATCGTGATCTTGTTTGGCACGTCCAGGAGGCCGATGGAGTATTCGCCGTCGAGGTTATTGGCGTCCGCCATGCCACCCGAGTTCGCCGAGAAGAAGTTACCCTCGCCGAACTGGTTGTCCATCAAGTGGCTGCGGGTGTAGTTGACGCGACCGCCCCAGCCGTTGCTGACGCGCTTCTCCAACTTGAACACCGCGGCGTTGTACTGGCTCTTGCCGAGGTTAGCCTGGCGCATGTTGATGTCGCCGAACTGCGGGAACGGCCGCAGCAGTTCGCGGCGAGCGATGGTCGCGCTGGTGACGCTCTTGCCCACGGCCTGGCCGAAGAACGGGTTCGGCACCTGGTCGAGCAGCGCGGTGCCGAGCGACAGGTACTGAACCGGCACCTGGTTGATGTTGATCACGCCGTCATTCGAACCGCCGAGGCCAAGCTCGCGGCCGGTCGCACCGACATATTCGAAGCCGACGGCGATGCCGTGGCCCATTTCGCGAGACAAGTCCACCGAGTACTGGTGAATCTTCGGAGCGGTCTTGTCCTGCGAGATGAAGTCAATCGGCCCGCCCACACCCTCGAGCGCGCCCCGCGCGCTGCCGCGCACCGGCGAGATGCCGTTCGGGAAGGGGTTGGTCAAGGTCACGCTCGGTACGAACTGGTTCTGCGCGATGTTGTTGACCTGCGTGAAGCCGACGTTGCCGTAGTTGGTCGCGCTCACACCCTGGTAGTTCCAGGGCGCCCAGTAGAGCCCGTAGCCGGCCCGGACGACCGTCTTGGGACTGAAGGAGTAGACCACGCCCACGCGGGGCGAAATCTTCATCGCGGGCGCGTTGCCCTGCTGGGTTGGGGCACCGTTGACGCCAGCGTAGACCAGGCCGCCGCGGATCGGCTGGTTGGTCAGCGGATTGATCACCGAGCCGAGCGTGCCACCGGGGTTCAGGGTGCGATCGAACGCCACCGTGAGGCCGTTGTTCTCCTCGCTCAAGCCATCTTCGTGCTCGATGCGCAGGCCGTAGTTGACGGTCAGCTTCGGGTTGGCGCGCCAGTCGTCCTGGATGTAGCCGCCGTAGTAGTGCGTGAACGCGTTGAACGGCGACGACACCGTGAGGCGGCTCTCGTTGCCGGCCTGGCCGCTGGGATAGCCCAGCAGCAAGCTGGCCATCGAGTTGCCGTTGGCGGCGAGTGGACTGCCGGACGTGAAGAACTGATCGAACGTGAACCGGCCCGCGCCGTCCGTGAAGGACTGCGTCTTGATGCCGATCGTGCGCCAGTCGCCGCCGATCTTCACGGTGTGGCTGCCGAGCAGCTTCGAGACCGTGGCGTTCGCGCTCCACGAGTACCAATCGCGTGGCGTCGGGTCAATCGCACCGGTCTGATAGTAGCCGTTGGTAACGAACTTCGGCATCTTCTTGACCTGCATCTGGTTGATGAAGTTCGAACTGAAGCCGAGCTGCGTGGGGTCGTAATCAATCGACAGCGTGTCGTCGTCGATGAACTTCGTGAAGCCGTAACGCAGCGTCGCCACCGTGTTGTTGCTGGGCAGCCACGTGTTGTTGAGGGTCAGCATGCTGACGCGGCGCTTCAGGATGTAGTCGCTGTTGTCCATGAAGCGGTTCGGATCCGACAGGCCCACAAACACCGTGTTGGCGCACGGCTCGTTGGTCTTGTTGTAGAGATAGAAACCGTTGAGCGAGACCTTGTCGCTGAAGCGGTGATCGACCTTGCCGGTATACATGATCGCGCGGTCTTCGATCTGGGCGATCGAATCGAAGTTGTTGCTGCCGTTGCTGAGGTCCCGCGTGGGGTTCGGCAGGTAGCTCAACATCTTCACCGCCACCGGGTTCAGGCGGCTCGACGGGATGATGTTGCCGGGGAACTGCGTGCGGCCATTGCCGTTGGCGTCGCCGGTGAGCGGGTCGAAGATGGGGGTGACGACGCCGGCGGCGTTGGTGCTCTGCGAAAAGTCTCCGGCCTTCTCACGCGCGGTCGGCAGGCGGTTGCCCTGATTGCGCGTGGTGTTGGAGCCATAGCCTTCGGTCGAGAACCAGAAGAACGTGCGGTTCTTGATGATCGGACCGCCCACCGCACCGCCACCGAGGTGGAAGTAGGTGTCGGGCAGCGGCACGCCCGAACGCGCCGAGTAGAAGTTGTTGGCGGTGCCCCATTTGGGGCGGGCCTGGTAGAAACCGGCGCCGTGCAGCTGGTTGCCGCCCGACTTGGTGGCCACGTTGAAGGTGCCGCCGCCGGTCCGGCCGGTTTCCGCGTCGTACTGGTGCACCTGCACGTTGACGCCTTCCAGCGCCTCGATGCTGGGGTTGGCCGAGGCGCGGTTGCGCAGGTCGGTCACCGGCACGCCGTCGACCAGGTAGTTGTTGGCGCGGCGCGCGCCGCCGCCGAGCGACAGCAGCGAGGCGTTGGTCTGATCCTGCTGGCGGTTGAACTGCGCGTCGCCCGAGGCCACGACCGTGGGCACCGTAACGGCGAAGAGGAACGCGGAGCGGCCACCGCTCGGCAGCGTCGAGAGCTGCTGCGAGTCGATGACGCTGCCGGTCGACGCATTCGAGGTGTCGATGAGCGGCGCCGCGCCGGTGACCGTGATGGTCTCCTGCAACTGGCCGACGTCGAGCGTGATGTCGAGCGTCACAAACTGCTGCGTGCCGATGCGGACGCCCTTGTTCTCGTAGGTCTTGAAGCCGGTGAGGGCGGCCTTCACGGTGTAGGTCCCAGGGGGCACCGCCGAGAAGTCGTACTGGCCCTGGGCGTTCGAGACCGCTTCACGCGAAGCGCCCGATCCCTCGTTGATCAGCGTCACGGTGACACCGGGGACGATGCCGCCCGAGTCTTTCACCGCGCCGCGCAGGCCGCCTGTGAATGTCTGGGCCAACGCCGAAGTGGCGACCAAGGGAACCATCAGCAGCGCTAACAGAGCCCATCGAGAAAAAGCATTCCTCATACTCGCGTTCCTCCAAATCGAAAAGACACAACGCACGCACTAAAGGGAATCAAGCGGTTGAACGAACGTACAAATGCGGCTGCGATGATAAAGGGCCTTCAATGATGTCCGCGGAGTTTACGGCAGGGCACTACCGGGTTGCAAGGCAAGAACGATCTTTGGTCCTACGGTTTTTTGGATGAAATGGCGTCGGTGACCGCGCCGAGTGTTGCCGTGGAGACCAGCCGGGCGTACTTGGCGAGCACCCCACGCGTGTAGCGCGGCGCGCGAGGCCGCCACGCTTTCGCGCGCTTGCGCAGTTCCCTGGCGGGTACGTCGAGCGTGAGCAACCGGCCCCTGGCATCGATGGTGATGGCGTCGCCGTTCTTCACGAGCGCCAGCGGCCCGCCGTCGAACGCCTCGGGCGTGATGTGGCCGACCACGAAGCCGTGGGTGCCGCCGCTGAAGCGGCCATCGGTGATCAGTGCCACCTCGGCGCCGAGTCCGCGGCCCATGATCGCGCTCGTCGGCGACAGCATCTCGCGCATCCCCGGACCGCCCTTCGGTCCCTCGTAGCGAATCACCACCACGTCGCCCTTCTTGATCCGCCCGGCGAGGATCGCGGCTAACGCGGCTTCTTCGCGATCGAAGACGCGCGCGCGGCCGGTGAACCGCTCGCCCTCCTTGCCGCTGATCTTCGCCACCGCACCATCGGGCGCGAGGTTGCCGCGCAGCATCACGAGGTGGCTGTCCTTCTTCACCGGGTTGTCGAAGCCGCGGATCACTTCCTGCCCCGCCGGATAATCCTTCGCGTCCTTCAGGTTCTCGGCCAGCGTCCGGCCGGTGACGGTCACCACGTCGCCGTGCAGCAGGCCGCGATCGAGCAGCCGCTTCATCAACGGCACCAGACCGCCGATTTTGACGAGTTCCGCCATCACGTATTTCCCGCTGGGTTTCAGGTCGCCCAGGACGGGGACCCGGCGGCCGAGGCGCGTGAAGTCGCCCATCGACAGCTTGACCTCCGCGGCGTGGGCGATCGCCAGCAGGTGCAACACCGCGTTGGTCGATCCGCCGAGGGCAATGACGACGGTGATCGCGTTTTCGAACGCCTTGCGGGTCAGGATATCGCGCGGCCGGATGCCCGCTTCGAGCAGGCGGACCGCCGCGGCGCCCGCGCGCACGCAGTCCTCGCGCTTGGCGTCGGACACCGCGGCTTGCGCGGAACTGTTCGGCAGGCTCAGGCCCAGCGCTTCGATCGCCGACGCCATGGTATTGGCGGTGTACATGCCGCCGCACGATCCCGCGCCCGGGCAGGCGTGCTGTTCGAGGTCGGCCAGCGCCGCGTCGGACAGCTTCCCCGCCGCATGCTGCCCCACCGCTTCGAACACCGAGACGATATCCACCGGGCGGCCCTGGAAGACGCCGGGCAGGATGGTCCCGCCGTAGACGAAGACCGCCGGGCGATTGAGGCGCGCCATCGCCATGACGCACGCCGGCATGTTCTTGTCGCAGCCGCCGATGGCGACCAGCGCGTCGAGCCCTTCGGCCCCCATCACCGTCTCGATCGAATCGGCGATGACTTCGCGCGAGACGAGCGAGTACTTCATCCCCTCCGTGCCCATCGAGATCCCGTCGGACACGGTAATGGTGTTGAAGATGACGGCCTTGCCGCCGGCGGCGTTCACGCCTTCGGAGGCGTGGCGGGCCAGCGCGTCGATGTGGACGTTGCACGGCGTGACCTGGCTCCACGTCGAGCAGACGCCGACCTGCGACTTGGCAAAGTCGGCGCGCGTAAAGCCGACGGCGTGCAGCATGGCGCGCCCGGGCGCGCGTTCGGGGCCGTCTAACACCAGGGAAGAATGTGGGCGTTTGCTCATCGGTGCCATATTCTAAACGGTGATGGAGAGCGTCCGCCTGGACATCTGGCTGGATGTCGCGTGTTTGTTCAAGACCCGATCCGAGGCGCAGAAGGCGTGCACGCTCGGCAAGGTGGGCGTGAACGGGCAGACCGCCAAGCCCAATCGACAGCTTCGCGTGGGCGACGAGTTGATCGTCCAGCGGCCGCTCGGGCGCAAGCAGTTGTTCACGGTGCGCGGGCTGGCCGACGCGCACATCGCCCGGGCCGACGCCCGCTTGCTCTACGAGGACCGCACGCCGAAGCCAACCCCCGAGGAAATTGAGGTGCGGCGGCTCGAGCGTATCTATCGCGCCGCCACGACGCCAAAATCCCGGCCCGATCGCGACCAGCGCCGCACCCTGCGGCGGATGAAGACCGGCGGATTTTAGGGGCTACACTGGTCCCATGCGTCTGCCATTTCGAATCGTTCTCATCGTCGTTGCGGCCGTGGCGTTCTTCACGCTGCCAGCCTTGCTCGACTTTCTCGCCGACTGGCTCTGGTTCGGCGAGGTGGGCTACCAGCCGGTCTACGCGACCCAAATCACCGCGGAAGCACTGCTCGGCGGAGGCATCTTTGTCACCGCGCTGGCCTGGCTCGGGCTCAACATCCGCCACGCCATTACCTCGATGTCGGCGGCGCCGTTGACGTTCACCACGCGCGAGGGCATCACGGTGGCGCTGCCGACCCGCGACCAGTTGCGCCCGCTGGTGATGGCCGCCGTCGTCATCGCCGCCTTCCTCATCGCCTCGATCGGCTCGGCGCAGTGGTTGACGCTCCTCACCTGGTGGCACCAGGTCCCCTTCGGCAAGGCCGACGCCATCCTCCACTACGACGCCGCGTTCTACGTCTTCACCGTGCCGGTGATCGAGCTGGCGCGCGGCCTCGCCTTCGGGCTGGTCCTGCTCGCCGCCGCCGGCTCGGCGGCGCTCTATGTCGCCGCCGGGCAGATCTCGCTCACGCCGTTCGGCTTGCGCGCCGGACCCGCCGCACGGCGTCATCTGTCCTGGCTGGCCGCCGCGCTCTTCGTCGTGCTGGCGCTCAGCGCCTGGCTCGCGCGGCTCGAAGAGTTGATCACGCCTTCGGGCATCATCCAGGGCCCCAGCTATGCCGACGTCTACGCGCGCATGCCGGCCGCCCTGGTGCTCGCCGCCGCCGCACTGGCCGCGGCGGTCCTCGCCGCGGTCTCGGCGATCACCGGCTCGCTGCGCCTGCTGATCGGCGCCGCCGCCGTCTACTTCCTCGTGCTCTTTGGCGGGCAGGGCTACGCGACGATGCTCCAGCGGTTTGCGGTGACGCCCAACGAGCAGGTGCGCGAGACGCCGTTCATGGAATACAACATCGCCGCCACTCGCGAGGCGTTCGCGCTGGACCGGGTCGAGGAGCGCGAACTGAACGGCGACGCCACGCTGACGCGCGCCGACATCGAAGCCAACCGCGCCACGCTCGATAACGTGCGGCTGTGGGACCACCAGCCGCTGCTCGAGACCTTCGGACAGATCCAGGAGATCCGCACTTACTACGACTTCGTCTCGGTGGACAACGACCGCTATCTGATCAACGGTCAGAACC
>JBDTMB010000317.1:0-7042 GCA_039934485.1 Vicinamibacterales bacterium | reverse complement strand
TGGCCCACTTTCTGAGCGGCGTACTGGCCTACTTTCCGAGCGGCGCAACCAAGTGAGACGCGGCGTGAGCTCTTGGTGCCGACGAGTTCGATCTTCCCGAGCGTGACGCTGCTCTGCTGGCGAAGGTGTTCCCACGCGGCCATGGCCTTGTCGGCGATCGGCGCGAAGCGTTCGTTCCGAATCTCCGAGGAGGCGTCCTTTAGCCATTTCTCGGCTTCCTTGATGCGCGGAATATCCTCGGCGCGGGTCCGTGCTGCTCGCGCGAGGTCGATCCATTCGGCGATCGCTGTGGCGACAGGGCGCCATCGATCTTCCCGGCGTTTCAGCTCGACGGCGGCGGCTTTCTTGAGCGCATCGATCGCGTCGAAGAATGCCTCGCTGAGCTTCTCGAGGTGAGCCGCCAACTCCGTTGGGTCTTTGATGGTTGAGCCTGCGTGCCAGTTCTCCCACTCCTTGCGCGCCACATCAAGTCCGTCGAGACCAATCTCGAAGAGCTGGGCGAGAAGCTTCGGCGGCGCCGCCAGCAGCTCAGTTGCTTTTCGTCGAGCTGCCTCCGCGCCTCGATGTGCATCGTCACTTCCGGCAGCGGCGATCTTGAGGCGATCGACTTCGGCTCGGCTCTGCTTGGCCCATTTGGAGGTCAGGCCTGGTTTTCCCCCGCACACCGGGCAATCGCTGTCGCCGTGACCGGCGTGAAACGCGAGTGCGGCTTCGAGCAACGCGGCGGTTTGCCTGGCGCCATCGGCATCGCTGCCGGCGACGGCCTTGAGCTTCTGGTCGGCGGCCCGGAGCGCGGATACTGCGGCTGCAATCGAGGAAGGATCGCCGGCGTCGAGCGCCACCGCGCGCGTCAGGACGGTAATGTCCTGCGCGGCCGGTGGACCCGCACCGGTGCTCACAATGGCTGCGGCTGCGTCGAGTCCCCAGTTCTTCGACGTCAGTGCGTCTAAGCAACCTGACGCCCTGTCGTCGGCGTCCACTGCGAGCAATGCCTTCAGGGATTCAACAAGTTGGTCGCGTCTCTGATCAGCAATATCGAAAGGCTTTTGACGCTCGAGCCGGCAATCCGCCAGCACGGTTTGGGCGTTCATCAGGTCTTCGAGACCGAGCACCAGGGACAACGTCGTAAAGCGTGGACGGCCCTTCATCGAGGATCGAGCCGAGCTCGACGCAGTGATTCAAGCCAACCACTCAAGTGCTAGTGGATCAATCGTATTTCCTGACAAGTTGACTGTCGCTGAAAATAGCTGGCGATTACCAGCCGCTGCAGAGTTCTATGTGGACTTCGAAACGGTGAGCGACCTCGACGACGACTTCGCCAGGTTCCCCGAAGCCAGCGGTCAAGCCCTAATCTTCATGATTGGCTGCGGATCGTTGACGCAGTCCAATACTGGTCCTAAATGGACACACCGTGTGTTCACCGCGCTCAATCTGAGTGTCACAGAAGAGAAACGGATCATCGAGGACTGGCTCAGTCACCTTCGAACGGAATGCGAAGCGCGGCAGTGCACGTTGGAGAATGCGCGGCTGTTTCACTGGTCGCCCGCGGAGACAAGCAGCCTGATAGATGCATACAATTCAGCACACGTGCGCCAGGGATCTCCGGCGTGGCCAGAATTGCCGTGGTTCGATCTTCTCAACGGACTCGTGAAGGAACAACCAATGACGGTGCGAGGTGCTTTCGGATTTGGTCTCAAGTCAATCGCGAAGGCGATGCATGCGAACGGATTAATCGAATCGGTTTGGCGCGATGGACCCGCGGACGGACTTGGTGCAATGGTCGGCGCTTGGTGGTGTCATCGGGAAGCGCTCCGGCAAGGGACCACGATGCCGGCGATAGGCCTGATGAAGGAGATCGATTCGTACAATGAGATCGACTGCAAAGTTATGGCCGAAGTTTTAGCTTTCCTCAGAACTCAGCGCTAGCGAGGCTTAGGTCCCTAGCACCACAAGCTTGAAGAAACTCCCAGACACCGTCATAGAACGCGGGCGCCCGCGTCGGGTCTTCGCCAGATTGGTCTCCCTCCGGTACGAAGATCGTCATACCGCGCCTTCCACGAGTCATCAATACTCTGTAGCTATTCTTGGATACGGAGACTAGTGAATCCTTTTTCCAATCCGATCCGGAGAGCTTGTAGGCAAGCCAGTCTCCGTTGATTCTCCGCAAGTCAGCATCCCAGCACACGATGCAGTAATCCAACTCTAGTCCTTGGATTTGATATTGATTTTGAACCGTTTCTAGTGCGTTTGACGATCGAATGTCGCTACTGGGTGCGAGCATCCAGGTAGCGATGTCGGGTTTGTGATCAACAAAAAGCCCTTCGGCCGCCAGTCGCCTCCCTTGGCCAGATGCGATGAGGCCAGTACGATGTCCCCCAACCGCCATCAGCCTGGCCCACCTCCTCGCTTCATCTAGGCTGCGCGTCATCAAGATCGTGCTGCTCTGTTTGTCTAGCGTTGAGGATAAGTTCTTCGCAGTCAAGACGTCACCGTCAAGAACCGCTCCAACCCACTGCTCCACTGCAGAGTTGCGGTAGAAACGCATCGACTGTTCGAGATGACCATTCTTCAATCGCTTTCGGCTTGGGTGCGTCGCCCACTGTTGCCGGCCCGGCAACTCTGCTAGGACTAACGTCTCATCTGAGATCGAATAGGTCCAATGCTGGCGACCAGCCGCTTCTAACCACGCGACCATCCCGCGTTCGCCCCGATTGATGGCCTGGTTATGGCCGACAAGAGCAACAACAACCGCTCCTCCTGTCGGAAATGCACTTCGTTGGGCCGAGAGGATTAGATCCGCCTCATGATCCTTTAGCTTTTCTCCAAGGACCGCGCGACCCTTTTCGTAGGTTCGTTGGGCTTCGTCGAATACCAATACCCGGCCATCATCCTGACGATGTGCTTCTCCTCTTTTCCCTAGGAAGTTGTGCGCCTTGACAATCTTAAAATTGGCGGCGCCGGCGACAAATCTGGCGTCGCTGCGCCGATATCCAGTGGGTGTCCACGACTTCGTATTCTTCCCTTGTGCACGGTAGGAGTCGCCGAGAGCCTTATTCAACACTTCGACGAGTGGCGCATTGCCAGAAACAAAGACAGAACCTCCGAAGTAATTTCCGCGCATCACAAGATCGAGGCCGACCAACGTCTTTCCGGCCCCAGGCGCTCCAGACAGAAAAATGACGTGATACGCGCCACCGCGGAGAGCAAGGTCGATATGTTTGCGAATCTCAGCCGTACTTGCTTCTATCGACTGCTTCGGCGCTGCATGGCCCTGAATTGCAGCGACGTCATGATTCCCGTACAGAGAGAGGGCGGCATCCAGAATTGACGACGATGGCCGGAAGTGTGAATTCAACCATTGGGTTCGCGAAATACTCGTCTGCGATCGGCGATTCTGTATCGCCATGCTAAGGGTTTGGCCGAGCGTCTCTCCGTCGCACTCTAAGGGCTTGTTGGCAAGCGAGGGCCAACTGTGGCCCGCAAGCCCCGGCCACACGCTATCGTTCCCGGCGTCGCCGAGGGTGCGGGCAAGAATTGGAATGACGATTGCTCCGTCGTTTGCGCACCACTCTTGGGTTACTTCGTGAAACTCGATCAAATTGACGGCATAATTCATCACCTGATCTCGATCGGCCCTTCCAATTTTTGACCTCTTGAACTCGATAACAAACAACACGCCGTCCGCAAGCAATAGGCAATCCACGCGCAAACCGCGACGACGAAAATCGAATTCTAAGATCACGTCGCGAACTGATTCGCAACCGTTACTCGTTAGTGCCTTTTGTAGAATTGGAATTCGTTCGCCCAAATTCTTCTGGAGCAATGCCACACTTCTTCGCCACTCTTCTGCTTGGGCGGACTCGATTTCAAGGCTCTCGTCGGCAGCGCGTCCCGCCAGCTGATCGGCGATCTGCGCTTCCGGGGTCGTTAAGAACTGCTCTTTAGAACTGTGGTACCACGCTGACTGATGTTTAGTTTCGAACTGTTTTGTCATGGGACAATGGTAGCGATCTGCGGAGTTTTAGCGGACGTCTGCGCGCCACATGGTGTTCAACAGGCATATCAAACCGGCGCCGCCGAATAGCCACACCACACCCCAGACAATCGCCTGCGTCATCAATCCATAAAGCCCACTGCCGGCCCCGAAGAGCGTGGCGTAGACAAACGTGCAGCCGAGGACCCAGCCGAGAAGCTGCGTCGAAATGCTATCCGGCGATGCGCCGACGCCGGCCTTCGCAGGAATCGGGCCCCACCCACTGCCCGCGGGACGGACGAGGCGATAGAAACCGATCAGCGTTGCTTCGCTCTCCGGGCTCGTCATCATCGTCGTCCCCACCCACGCCACCGTGGTCACGCCCACCGTTACGAGCAACACGACGTTTCCGCTGAAGCCGTGACCCGCCTTGCCCGCGAAGAAGAGGCCGACGGCGACGATGAAAGAGACTGCCATCGCGGCGATCTCGCTCCACGCGTTGATGCGCCACCAGTACCAGCGAAGCAGGTAGAGCAAGCCCGAGCCGGCGCCGATTGACAGAAGCAATTCGAAACTTGAACGCGTGGATTCAAGAAGGAACGTCATGCCGGCGGCGCACAACATCAGGAGCGCCGTAACGAGGCGGCCCATCCACACGTAGTGATGCTCGGTGGCGTCGGGCTTGGGTACAGTCTGGGCATTTCCCGAAACGATGCCGAGAGCCTTGATTCTCGTGTCGCAGAACGAGAACACGATGTCCCCCGGGGCGACCTCGCGCATGAAGTCGTAGAAGGGATTGCGCGCGCCATTGGCGTTGGTCTTGGGCGACCACATGAAGTTACCACGGACTTCCCTGGCGTACGTCTGGTTTTGGTTGACCACCAATAGCGCATGGCGCAGCCGCATGATACGCCAACGCGGGGTGCAGAATTTGCGGCGTCCTGACGCGAGCTAGTTGGAAGAAACTGCCGCGCGCGATCGAGAGAGCGCCTGGACTCGGCCTGAATTTGCGAATTTCGCGATGGCACACGCTTCGCTCTCAAGACACGCGTGGTGTCTCGATTCGAATGGGATCCAGCCAAGGCCCTGGAAAACGTCCGCAAGCACGGCGTGCGCTTCGACGAGGCGAAGACGGTGTTTGGCGACCCTCTAGCCGAGGTGGTGGTGGATCCGTTTCATGCCTGGGATGAGTCTCGTTACTGGATCATTGGCGAGTCGTTTATTGGTCGACTACTGGTGGTTGTTTACACCGAACGAGGTGATACGATTCGCCTTATCGGGGCAAGGCGCGCCACCCCACGCGAGCGACATGACCATGAAGAAGACCCAAGCTAAACCCAGCCGCCGAGTCACCGCAGAGCCGATGCCCGAAATGGATTTCAGCAAGGGTGTCCGCGGAAAATATTACGAGCGCTATTGGGAAAGCGTCCGCGCCGGCACCATCAAGGACCCGCGCGTTCCGCCAGCCGTCAAACCGCGAACAGCGTCGTCGAAGTAACCTGGGCACATCGTGACCATCCTGGATCGCCGATCCAGTGTCCTGAGCGCCTGAATCGCCTGGACCACTACCGCGGCGCCCTCCTCGGCCTCGCCATCGGCGACGCTCTCGGCACCCGTGTCGAATTGAAACGGCCTGGCTCATTTCCCGCTGTGCGCGACATCACCGGAGGAGGACCCTTCGGCCTTGCGCCGGGCGAGTGGACCGACGACACCTCGATGGCGCTGTGTCTCGCCGAAAGCCTCATCGAGTGTGGAGGGTTCGACGCCACCTCATTAAAAGACGCAACCAAATGCAGCGATACGTTCGCTGGTGGCGCGACGGACACCTGAGCAGCACGGGCCGGTGCGACAACATCGGCAACGCGAACTAAAGAACAGAGTCCGCGCGGCGCTCGCGGAGTTCGAGAGAACCGGCAATCCGTTCTCGGGCTCGACCGCGCCGAACGCTGCCGGCAACGGCTCCTTGATGCGCCTCGCGCCCATCCCCCTCTTCTTCGCCCACTCGCCCGCGGATGCGATCAATTACGCCGCGGACAGTTCAAGGACAACCCACGGCGCAACCGAAGCCGTGGATGCATGCCGATGGATGACGGCACTGATGGTGGGCGCGCTGCACGGACTGGACAAAGACGCACTGCTCCAGCCTGCACTCCCCCATCGTCCTACCGACCTCGCGCCGGCCATCGCCGCGATCGCGGATGGCTCCTACAAGACAAGGCAACCTCGAGAAATACGCGGCACCGGCTACGTCGTCGAATCTCTTGAGGCAGCCCCATGGGCGTTTCATCAGTCCACTTCCTTCGAAGAAGGCGCTGAAGGCAGTGAACCCGGGAGACGATGCGGATACGACGGGGGCGATTTATGGTCAACTCGCCGGCGCGTTTTACGGAGTCGAGGGATTCCCGCCACGATGGGTGGAGGTGCTGGCGCACCGGCAGATCATCGATGAACTCGCGTCTTTACGAGACGCGAAAAGCAATTGGTCCCTGACCTCGAAGGGGAGACAGCGTGTGCAAGAACTGCGACGTCTTTCCCTCGTCGATGTTGTAATTCCTGCCGATTGGGCGATCGACACAAACTGAAAACACTCGGGTTTCCCGCAGTTCCCCGCTCGGCACTTCGCATGCACCTTTCCGGCATCGGAGGACAACCATGGACGATGCTAAACTCGCGGACGATATGACGCTCAACGGCATTGCGAAGCAACTGGAGGCGATTCGCGCCGATCTTCAAGGCGTGAAGAGCGACGTGGCGGGCGTGAAGAGTGACCTGGTCGGCGTGAAGAGCGACATGCAGAGTATGGACACGCGAATGAGCGAAGGATTTCGCCGGGTTGACGAAGGACTGAACGCCGCCAAGATCCGGGACGAGGAAGCGCACCGGCTCCTGAAGTTCGGACTGGAAGCGCGTGAAGGACTTCGCGAGTCGATCGAGGCGCGGTTTGATGAAACCGACAAGAAGCACGACGAAGAGATCGGCCTGCTGAAGGGCGTCTTGCGGAGTGTAACTAGCGCCTAGTACGACCTTGTCAGATTCATAAGTGAATTCCGGCGTGTTTTCGATCGGCGC
>JBDTMB010000316.1:0-7046 GCA_039934485.1 Vicinamibacterales bacterium | reverse complement strand
GGTGAACGGCATGGCGATGACCGGCAAGACACCGCTGCCGTACAAGAAGACCGACAAGACGCCGAACCTGGCGTATGTCGATTCCGCCGATGACATTCGCGGCGGCATGGGGATGGAAGGACTGTTGAACCTCGTGAAGTTCGTGCAGGAAGGCGGCACGCTCATCACCGAAGGCTCGACGGCGACGATCTTCCCTGCGTACGGGGTGACCGCGGGCGTCACCGTGCAGAGCCCCGAAGATCTCTTCGCGCGCGGCACGATTCTCCGCAGCAAGGTGTCGGACAAGAAGAGTCCGCTGGCCTACGGTTTTGACGGCAGCGATCTGCCGGTCTACTTCAACCAGGATCCGGTGTTGAGCGTGGGCGGCGGCGGCTTTGGCGGCTTTGGCGGCTTCGGCGGGGGCGGTGGTCCGGCCAACGCGGGCCTCGGCCAGAACGTGACGCCCAACGCGCAGCCGCTTCGCATCCAGCCGCTCGAAGCGCCGCCGGCGGCGGAGGGCGGCGGCCCGGGCCGCGGCACTGGAGCGCCTCCCGCGAACGAGATGGCGCAGATGCGCCAGATGGCGGCGCAGTTCGGCGTCACGTTCGACGACTCGCGTCCGCGCGTGGTGTTGACGTTCTCACCAAATGCGAACGACCTGCTGCTGTCGGGCACGCTGGCCGGCGCGCAGGGTCTCACCGGCAAGGCGGCGTTGCTCGATGCGACGGTCGGCAAGGGCCACGTCGTGATGTTCGCGCTGCGTCCGTTCTGGCGCTGGCAGAGCCAGGGCACCTACTCGCTCGGCTTCAACGCGATCATGAACTGGAACGATCTCGACGCCGGCAAGAGTGACGCGCGCCCGCCCGGTACCATGGGGCCTCAGTAGGGAATAACGAATAAACAATAAACAATAAACAATAACCAATAACCAATAACCAATAACCAATAACCAATAACCAATAACGAAGTGCCGGGGGAAACTCCGGCCCTTCACGCGCCGCGCGGAGGCCGCGGAACATGGCGCCGGGCCTGAAAGATCGGCCGCAAAATAGGCTAGAGTGTCGACGCCATGCTGAGCACTCTGTTCATTGCTGCAAACCTTGCCGCATCGGCTGCCGCGTCGTGCGAAAGCCTGCAGGCCCTGGTGCTGCCCGAGACGACGATTCTTTCCGCCACCCTGGTGCCGGCTGGTGCGTTCACCCCGCCGTCAGGCCCGGGGGCGACACAATCACCGAGACCCATACAGGTGCCTGCCGCGTGCCGCGTCGTCGGGCGCGTGAGTCCAGCCGTCAACTTCGAGGTGTGGATGCCTGCCGCCAACTGGAACGGCAAGTTCCAGGCGGTGGGTGGCGGCGGCTTCGCGGGCGTGATCAGCTACCCGGCGATGGTCGCGGCGCTCGGTCGCGGCTACGCGACGGCCTCCACCGACACGGGACATTCGACGCCCGGTGGCTCGTGGGCGCTTGACCATCCTGAGCTCATCATCGACTTTGCCTACCGCGCGATTCACGAGACGACGGTGAGGGCCAAGACGATCGTCGAGAAATTCTACGGCGACGCTCCGCGCCTGTCGTATTTTGTCGGCTGCTCGACCGGCGGCCGCCAGGGGTTGATGGAAGCGCAACGCTTTCCGACTGATTTCGACGGCATCGTCGCCGGTGCGCCGGCCAACTATTGGACGCACCTCATGGCCGGCACGCTGTGGCCGGCCGCGGCCACGCTGAAAGAAGACGCGACGCGCCTGTCGGCCGCGAAGTTGTCCGCGATCAACAAGGCTGCGCTCGCGGCGTGCGATGCGGGCGACGGCGCCGCCGACGGCCTGATCGGCAACCCGCCAGGCTGCCGTTTCGATCCGCAATCGATTCAGTGCACTGGCGCCGAGACGGATGCGTGCCTCACGCCGGCGCAGCTTGACGCCGCGAGGAAGATCTACGCTCCGACGGTGAACCCCCGCACCAGGACGGAGATCTTTCCGGGGATGCCGCCCGGCGGTGAGCTGACGTGGACCGCGCTGGCCGGTGGCCCTCAGCCGTTTTCGATCCCGGCCGATTTCTACAAGTACTTCGTCTACTCCGATCCGAACTGGGACTGGAAGACGTTCGATTTCGACAAGCACGTCGCCGCCGGCGATGAGAAGTTCGGGAAGCTGATGAACGCCACGGATCCTGACCTGCGCCGGTTCAAGGCGCGGGGCGGAAAACTCGTGATGTATCACGGCTGGAACGATCAGCTCATCCAGCCGGGGAACAGCATCAACTACTACACCAGCGTCGCCAAGGCGATGGGCGCGAAGGAGGCCGGCGACTTCCTGCGCCTGTTCATGGCGCCCGGCATGACCCACTGCGCGGGCGGCCCGGGGCCGAACACCTTCGACGCGGTGGCTGCGCTCGAGCAGTGGGTGGAGCACGGCACCAAGCCGGCGCAGATGATCGCCTCGCACTCGACCAACGGCGCCGTCGATCGCACGCGTCCGCTCTGCCCGTATCCCCAGGTGGCCAGCTACACGGGATCCGGCAGCATCGACGAAGCCGCGAACTTCGTCTGCAAGTAACCTCGATGTCGTGGCCATCAACAATGGCGCTGACCAGAAGCCTGGCCTTGATGTTCGTCCTGGTCCTGGCGGCGTCCACGCCTGCTCGCGCGCAACAGTACACCGCAACACGCATCGGCGATGTCGTGCAGCTCGCCGAGAGAAGGAGCCAGACGGTCATCTCCATCATCACGTCGATCGGAAACATCGCGTACGAGATGAAGGTGAACGGGCAGAACATCTTGAGATTCCCCTTCGCCTCGATCGACGAGTTTAAAGCGAAGCCAACAGGGCTTCACGGCATTCCCTTGCTGGCGCCATGGGCGAACCGCCTCGATGAGCAGGCGTTCTACGCGAACGGCACCCGCTACGCCTTTGACATGCAACTTGGCAACGTGACCGGCGCGATTCCCATTCACGGATTCATGAGCCGCACCGATCAGTGGCAGGTCATCGAGGTAAAGGCCGACGGGACCGCGGCGTGGGTGACGAGCCGCCTCGAGGCATACCGGCAACCGGCGTGGATGAAGCAATGGCCGTTCGCCCATACCATCGAGATGACCTACCGGCTGCAGGACGGCGTCCTCGAGACGCACACGAAGGTGACTAACCTGGCGGCCGAGCCGATGCCCGTGTCGCTGGGCTACCATCCGTACTTTCAGCTGACCGACTCGCCGCGCGATGAATGGACGGTCACCCTGCCGGCGCGCACCCGTTGGCTGCTGAACGATCGGAAGCTTCCGACGGGAGAGACCGAACCGGCCGACAGACTCTTCCCGGCCGGCAAGGGCGCGCTCAAAGACTACAACCTGGATGATGTCTTCAGCGATCTCGCTCGAGACGAGCAAGGACGCGCGACAGTCACGCTGAAGGGGCGCGTGCAGCAACTGGACGTGGTGCTCGGCCCGAACTACAAGTCGCTGGTCATCTACTCGCCCAATCCGAACCCCACCCCCAACTTCATCTGCTTCGAGCCGATGTCGGGGATCACCAATGCCCTCAACCTGGCGCACAAGGGCGTCTACAAGGACCTCACGTACATCGCGCCCGGTGGCACGTGGGAAGAGCGCTTCTGGCTCCGGCCGTCCGGCTTCTAAGGATTTTAAGGCAAAAGCTCTTGACTTCACTCTGACATTTTGTAAGATCCACTCTCATGACCGACCCCCGGCTACCCTCGATGTCGCGGACCGAGTCGCAGGTGATGGAGCTGCTGCGCGGCCGCGAGCGCTATGGCCTCGAACTGGTGGAGCGTTCCGGCGGTGCGCTCAAGAAGGGCTCGGTTTATGTGATCCTCGCCCGCATGGAAGAGAAGGGCTTCGTCGACTCACGCCAGGAAGATCGCGCCGAGGGCGTCAGTGGATTGCCGCGCCGCCTCTATCGCGCCACACCCTATGGCCGCAAGGTCCACGACGCCTTCGCGACGCTGCGCGAAGCGCTGGCGCTCAGGCCGGTGGTCTCGCGATGAGCTTCCAGTCTCGCGTCATCGCCTTCTCGGAGCGCTTCCTCTCCGACCACACCTTCCAGCTCGTAGTGGCCCCGGCGCTCGCGGACCTCGAGTTCGATCCGGGTAGGACCCCGGCCCTGCAGATTGTCAACCGTCTCGCGGTGCTCAAGGCGGTGGCCGGCGGCCTCGGTGACGAAGTGAAGCGCGAAACGGGCATCTTCGTCGCGCTCACGCTGGTGCCGACGTGCTACTACCTCTGCCTGGTCACGGTGTGCCTCGACCCGTTCTCGAGTTGGGCCAAGGCGCTGGCTGTGGCCGCCACGATTGCGGCGCTCTCGCTGGTGCCGGTGGCGGTCTGCTTCTGGCCCACGCGGCGGCCGATGCGCGACACCGACTGAGCCAGCCATGCCGGAACTGCACGCGCATCGACTGTCGAAGCACTTTTCCGGCCTCCGTGTCGTGCACGATGTCGATTTCACGATCCGGCCCGGCGAAGTCGTCGGCTACCTTGGCCCCAACGGCTCCGGCAAGACGACCACGGCGAGGATGCTCGCCGGCCTGCTGGAGCCCTCGTCCGGATACGTGGAATTCGGCGGCCACCGCATCGACGCCAGTCTCGTGGCGTTCCGGCGCGAGCTTGGCTACATTCCGGAGGAGCCGTACCTCTATCCGTTTCTCTCCGGCAGCGAATATCTCTACTTGATCGGCCGCCTGCGTGAAATGCCTGAGCCGCTGCTGAAGAAGAAGATCGAGGCGTTCCTGCAGCTCTTCGGTCTTGGCCACGCCGCCGACCAGGCGATTGCCTCCTACTCCAAGGGCATGCGGCAAAAAATCGTGATCTCCGCGGCGCTGCTGCACGATCCGTCGGTGGTGCTTTTCGACGAGCCGGAGACCGGCCTCGATGTGGCGACCACGCTGATGCTGCGCCACCTGGTGCGGACGTTGGCCGCGCGCGGCAAGGCCATCCTTTACAGCTCGCACATCCTCGAGGTGGTCGAGCGCGTGTGCGATCGGGTCATCGTCATCCACAAGGGCCTCGTCGTCGCGGACGATTCGATCGAGCGGCTGACGACGCTGCTGTCGCGATCGTCGCTCGAGGGCGTGTTCTCGGAACTCGTGATCCGCCACGACCCCGAACAGATGGCCCGCGACCTCGCCGAGGTGTCGGCGCTCGGTGCGTAAGTGAACGCCGCCCGCCTGCGCCGGCCGGACGTCCTGCTGACCCGGCACTTCCTGCGCCAGTTTCTCGAGAACGACCTGATCGCGCCGGAGGCCGATCGATCGCAGTTGCTGGCAGTGGCCGGCGCCCTGGTGGTGTCGCTCACGCTCTTCATCAGCATGTTCATGTCGTCGGGCTACGTGATCGCGAGGTTCACGCCGGGGCAGGCCGCCGTGGCGTCGCTCAGCGACAAGTTCTTCTACCTGGCGTTTGCGATGATCGTCACGGCGCTGGTCGCGGCGATGCAATGGGACGCGCTCTCGGTCGACCCGCGCGACGCCGCAATCCTCGAGCCGCTGCCGGTAACGGCCGCCACGGTGCGACGCGCCAAGCTTGCCGCCGTCGCGATCCTCGGCGTCGCGGTGGCGGTGCTGGTCAACGGTTTCCCCAGCCTGATTTTTCCGTGGCTGCTCTCGTTCAACTTCCGCCAGTTGAGCGTGATCACGCTGTACCGGCTCATCCTCACGCATTTCGCGTTCACGGTGACCGCCGCGATCTTCGGCTACCTGTCGGTGGTGGCGTTGCGCGAGACCACCGCCGCGGTGCTCGGCACGCGCTGGTTCACGCGCGTGTCGCCCTGGCTGCAGGGCGCGTTGATCGTGGCGCTTGGGAGTGGCCTGCTGTTGCTGCCGCCGGCGTCGGTGCGCATCGGTCAGCGCGGCTTCGACGGCTGGCGCGCGCTGGCGCCGCCCGCCTGGTTTCTCGGCGCCTACGAATTGGCCGCCGGCGGCACCATCGCCGATCTGCCGCGTACGAAGATGACGCCGCGGCAGGCCAGCCGGGACGCCGCCAGCAGTGCGCTCTATGAGATCAGGCGTCAACAGTTCCCTCTCCTCGCCAGCCGCGTGGGTGTGGCCTTCGGCGCCCTCGTCTTGCTCGCAAGCGCCCCCTACCTCTGGAACGCCCGCCGGCGTCGATCGCTGGCGCCGATGCCGCCGCCTGCCTTCCGCCGGCGCTGGCGGATCCTCGGCCGCCTGGCCAACGCCACGCTCGTGCGTGACCCGTCCGCGCAAGCCGGCTTCTACTTTGCCCTGGCCGCGATGTGGCGCAACAACACGCATCGGCTGACGCTGGCCTGCGCCACCGCCGCCGGGTTCGCGATGGCGGTCCTCGCGCTGTCGAACGCCACCGTGCTGCAGGACGGCGGTGCGTCCGCGCGCCTGCTGTCGGTGCAGCCACTGCTCTACGGCGCGTTGCTCGTCGGCTTCCGTCATGTGATTCGCGTGCCGGCGGAACTGCGCGCCAATTGGGGATTCCAGCTCGCGTGGCGGAACCGCACCCGCGCCTTCGCGGCCGGTGTCAAGCGCGCCGCCATCGTCGCGCTCGTGCTTCCTGCTCTCGCGATCGTGTTGCCGCTCTATGTCTTTGTTCTTGGACCGGCGATGGCGATCGCCCACCTGGGGTTAGGCCTCGCAGGGGCCGTCGTGCTGCTCGAGACGCTGATGATGGAGTACGACAAGGTCCCCTTTGCGTGCACCTACGTTCCGAGCGAGAACATGAAGGCGCTCGCCCCGGTCTACGCGGGCCTGTTCATTGCCGGGGCCTCGTGGTTCGCGCAAGTCGAACACCGCGCGCTGATGGGAGATGGCGCACTGGCCGCCGCCGTGATCCTGGCCGCACTCTTCGCCGGGCTCCGCCTCATCTCGCTGGTGCGGCCGCGTCCGTCGTCCGTGGATTTCGACGAAGCGCCGGCCACCTACCAGGGACTCGGCCTGCACACCTGAGCAACCCCGCCGGCGTCACTTTCTCGCGGCGAGGAACTGCGCCATCGCCTGGACCTCCTCGAGTGACATCTTGTCCTTGAGCGACGGCATCCTGGCCTTGGGATCATCGGCAGTCGGGTCCACGATCTTCTTCGCGATCCACGGCGCGTC
>JBDTMB010000315.1:0-7057 GCA_039934485.1 Vicinamibacterales bacterium | reverse complement strand
CTGATCCATCGCCTGGACCTTGGCGGCCCACTGCGCCGCGTTGAAGGGCGCCGACGCGGAGAGCGCCAGGAGCGACTGGTTCTGCGGCTGCACCGTTTGATCGCCGAAGGCGCGGCCGCTGTCGAGCGTGGTGTTGCTGACGTTGGCGTTGACGCGCGGCCTCGTACCGGCGCGCACCTGCTGCAGGATGGCTTGCGACCGCAGGATGTTGGTCGAGGCGATGGCCACCGACGGGTTCTTCTCCACCGCGCGCGCAATCGCGGCGTCAAAGTCGAGTTGCTCCAGGGCCTGGCCCGCCGCAGCCGGTGCCGCAGGCGGCTGGGCCGACGCCGGTGATGCGAACCACAACGCGAGGATAATGACCCCGGCCGCCGTCACCGCGCCCGGCCCTGGCGAATCGAGGTGATCGCGCCGTCCACGCCCGGGCACCAGCGTGCGAATGACGACGTAGAGCACCGGGATGAAGATGACCGACAGGAAGGTCGAGGCCAGCATGCCGCCGGCCACGGTGGTGCCCACCGAGTTGCGCGACGCCGCGCCAGCGCCGGTGGCGACGGCCAGCGGCAACACGCCCAGGATAAAGGCGAACGACGTCATCAGGATCGGGCGGAGGCGGATGCGCGCCGACTCCACCGCCGCCTCGACGATCGACAGGCCCTGCTCCCGCAACTGTTCCGCGAACTCGACGATCAGAATCGAGTTCTTGGCGGCGAGGCCCACCAGCAGCACCAGGCCCACCTGGCAGAACACGTCGTTGTTGTAGCCGCGCAGGAGCTGCGCGCCCAGGGCGCCGAACATGGCGAGCGGCACCCCCAACAGGATGATGAGGGGCAGCACGAACGACTCGTACTGCGCCGCCAGCACCAGGTAGACCAGGATCACGCTGAGCGCGAAGATGGTGCCGGCCTGCGAGCCGGCCTTGATTTCCTCGAGCGACTGCCCCGCCCATGCAAAGTCAAACCCTGGCGGCAAGGTCTTTCTCGCCAGGTCCTGCATCGCCAGCAGCGATTGGCCCGAGCTTTCCCCGGGCACGGGGTTGCCGGTGATCTCGGCGGAGCGGAACAGGTTGAAGTGGCTGATCACCTGCGGCGCCGTCGTCTCCCGCATGCTCACCACCGCATCGAGCGACACCATCTCGCCGTTAGACGCGCGCGCATAGAGCTGGCGCAGGTTCTCCGGGCTGGCGCGGAAGCGCTGATCCGCCTGCACATAGACGCGATAGGCGCGGTTGTTGAAATCGAAGTCGTTCACGTATTGCGAGCCGAGGAACACCTGCATCGCATCGGTGACTTCGCGCAGCGGCAAGCCCAGGCTCCGCGCCTTGTCGCGGTCGATGTTGACGATCAACTGCGGATCGTCGGCGCGGAAGCTGCTGAAGAGCCCCGTCACACCGGAACCGGGCTGGTTGCCGGCGCCCATCAGGCCGCGCGCCGCGCTCGCCAGGCCGTTGATGTCGGCGTTGCCGGTCTGATCGAGCAGCTCGAACTGGAAGCCGCCAAACACCGACAGGCCCTGGATGGCGGGCGGCGGAAAGGCGACGACAATCGCGCCGGGAATGCCAAACAACCTGCCGCGCAAGCGGTTGATCACCGACGTCAGCGATTGATCGGGCCGCCGCCGCTGCGCGTACTCGTTCAGCCGCACGAACATCATGCCGTTGTTCGGCGCCGCGCCGGAGAAGCTGAAGCCCATCACCGCAAATGCCGCCGCCACGTCGGGGTCGGCGTAGACGATCTTCTCCGCCTCCTTCGCGATGTTGGTCGAGTATTCGAGCGACGCGCCCGCCGGGGCCTGGACGATGGCCATGAAATAGCCTTCGTCTTCCTCCGGCACGAACGCCGAGGGCACCAGGTTGAAGACCGTCCACGTGGCGAAGAGGCCGCCGGCAAAGAGCAGCAGCATCACGTAACGGAACCGCAGCGCCTGGCGGACGGCGGTCACGTAGAAGCTGGTGCCCGCATCGACGAACCGGTTGAAGTTCCGGAAGAAGAACCCGTGCGTGTGGCCCTCCTTGTCGAGCAGCAGCGCCGACAGCGCCGGCGTGAGCGTGACGGCGTTGAACACCGAGAGCACTACCGCAAAGGCGATCGTCAGCGAGAACTGTTGGTAAAGGCGGCCGGTGACGCCGGGGAAGAATGCCACCGGCACGAACACCGACACCAGCACGATGCCGATCACCACCACCGCGCCAAACACCTCGCGCATCGCGTCCACCGACGCCTGCCGCGCCGACTTGTGAAACTGGCTCATGTGCCGCTCGATGTTCTCGATCACCACGATCGCATCGTCGACGACGACGCCGGTGGCGAGCACGATGCCGAAGAGCGTGAGGGTGTTGATCGAGAAGCCGAACAGCTTGATGAAGGCGAAGGTGCCGATGAGCGACACCGGAATGGTGATCGCCGGGATCAGCGTGCTGCGCCAGTTCTGGAGGAACAGGAACATCACCAGGATGACCAGGCCGATGGCTTCGGCCAGGGTCTTCAGCACCTCGATGATTGACTCGCGCACCACCACCACGTTGTCGAAGGCCACCTTCCATTCGAGCCCCGGCGGGAAATTCTTCTCCAGCCGCGCCAGCTCCGCGGTCACGCCGTTGAAGACGTCGATGGCGTTGGCCGACGGCAGCAGCGTGACGCCGACGCCCTGCGCCTCGAGGCCGAGGAACCGCAGGTTCGACGAATAGGTCTCGGCGCCCACTTCCACGCGCCCGACATCCTTGACGCGGACCAGCGCGCCGTCCTTGCCCGCCTTGATCACGACGTTGTCGAACTCGGAGGCTTCGGACAACCGGCCCATCGCGCGGACGCTGAGCGTGAACATCTGATCCGCCGCCGCCGGCGCATCGCCCAACGCGCCGGCCGACACCTGCACGTTCTGCTCGCGCAGCGCGCTCACCACGTCCGACGCGGTGATGCTGCGGCCCGCCAGCTTGGTCGGGTCGAGCCACAACCGCATGGCGAACTTGCGCTCGCCGAACACGATCACGTCGCCGACGCCCTTGACGCGCTTGATCGCGTCGCGGATGTAGAGATCGATGTAGTTGCTGATGAACAGGCTCGAGTAGCGGTTGTCCTTCGAGAAGAAGCCGAGCCCGCCCATGAAGCCGGCGGTATTCTTGGTGACCGTGATGCCGTTGGTGCGGACCTCCGCCGGCATGCGGCCGAGGGCCTGGTTGACGCGGTTCTGCACGTCAACCGCGGCCAGGTCTGCATTGCGGCCCACCGCGAAGGTGACCGTGATCGTGCAGAAGCCGCTGTTGGTGCTCGACGAGGTGATGTAAGTCATCCCCTCGACGCCGTTGATGGCTTGTTCGAGCGGCGTGGTGACCGCGGTCTCCACGCTCTGCGCGTTGGCGCCGGTGTAGAACGCCGCCACCGTCACGGCCGGCGGCGCGAGGTCGGGGAAGCGCGCGATCGGGAGCGTGGGAATCGCGATCGCGCCCGCCAGGATGATCAGCAGCGAGCAGACCGTCGAGAGGACAGGCCGCCTGATAAAGACGTCGGCGACCATGGCTATTGGGCCTTCTGCGGCGCGGCCGCGGGAGGGCCCACCTGCACGGGGGCGCCGTCGCCGATCTTCTGGAGGCCCGAGACGATCAGGGTTTCGCCGGGCTTGAGCCCGCTTTGCAGCACGTAATCGTTGCCGATGATCTCGCCCAGTTGCACGGATTTCTGTTTCGCGACCGTCATCGGCCCGTTCGCTTCCGCGACGAACGCGAAATACTGGCCGTTGATGCGCGTCACCGCCGTCACCGGAATGGTCAGGCCGGGCGCCGAGTTCCAGACCAGGCGCACGCGCACGAACTGGTCGGCCCGGAAGGTGCCACGGCCCTCGCTCAATTGCGCTTTCGCCAGCACCGTCTGCGTCGCATCGTCTACCGTCGGCGACACATAGGTGATGCGATTGGTGGCGAGCACGCCGCCCTTGTCGTCCATGATGCGCACCGGCACGCCCACCTTCAGGTCAGGCGCCTGCTGCACGGGGACGTTCACGTAGACCTCGAGCTGCGCGTTGTCGTCCACCGTCGTCAGCATCGTGCCCTTGGTGAGCCGGTCCCCCACGCGCACCGGCACGTCGCCGATGACGCCCGCGGTGGGCGAGGTGACCCGGTAATAAGCCAGCTCGCTTTGCGAGGAGCGGATTTGATCTTCGAGCGACTTGAGTTGCGCTTCGCTGGTGCGGAGGGCCGTTTCTGCCTGTTCGAGATCGCGCTGGGCCACCGCGCCGGCCTCGAGCAGCGTCTTGGTCCGCTGCACCTGCTGCCGGGCGTACTGCAGTTCAGCGTCGCGCATCGCCTTCATCGACTGCAGCGACGACAGCGACGCCTGTTGCGGCGCCGCGTCGATTTCAAACAGCACCGCGCCTCTCGCGACGCGGTCCCCCGATTTCACCGCGATCCGGGTGAGAAAACCCTCGACCTGGGGCTGGATGGTGGTGGACTGCCGCGACTTGAGCGTGGCGATGAACTCGCTGGTGCGCTCGACGGGTTTCTCGACGAGCGTGACCACCTCGACGCCCATGGCCGGCGGCCCGCCGCCTCCCGGCCCCCCAGGTCCGCCGCCGGCCGGGGCGCCCTGGCCGCCGCACGCGGCGAGCGCAGTGCAGAGGCCTAGCGCCGCATAAATGGCGAAGATTCGTCTTCCGGGCAGTTGGTGGATGGTGGTCATGGGTTGGTCCAGGCCGATAAGGAAACCGCAAACACGTAGAAAAAGCGAATGTCTACTATACGCGGAAGTGAAGAAGGCTCGCAAGGAGGGGTGGGACACAATGAGATGAGATGCAGGACGACTTCAGGGGTTTCAGCCGGGCCATGTATTCCAACTGGTTCTGGCATCGCGCCCTCCAATTACTGGTGGATGCGGGCGAAGGAATGCAGCTGGCCCTCGGCTCCAGCGTTTTTTCGCCGTCGTTCCTCGCCATTTCGCACGGACACTCCGACCACGTGATGGGCATGCCGGGCCTCATAGCTTCACGACGTTTCGGGAAGGGCGCAATCGACAAGCCGCTTACTATCGCCTATCCCGAGGGGTCGCGAGGGGTTCAGGCCATCCGCGACCTGCTGGGAACGGCGTACGCCGGCGTGGTCTTTCCCCTCACCTGGATCCCGATGACCTCGGGCTCGGTGATTCCCCTCGGCAAGGGCAAGCAACTCGAAGCGTTTGCCGTGCGCCACACGCCCGGTGAACCGGCGCTTGGGTATCGCGTCATCGAGACGCGCCGGCGGCTGAAGGCCGAGTTTGCCTCGCTGCCGCAGGCCGAGATCGAGTCCGCGGCCAGGGCCGGCCGGCGCGACAGCCTGCTCGAGGATGTCAACCACACGGTGTTCGCACACTCCGGCGATGCGATGCCCATCGATCCGGCGATGGCGAAGGACGCCGACCTCCTCGTGCACGATGCGACATTTCTCCTGGAGGCCGATCGCCGCGAGCCGATTCACGCCAGCACCGAAGAAGCGCTGGCGGTGGCCCGCGAGGCCAACGTCAAGACCCTGGTTCTTTACCATCTCTCGATTCGATACGACCGGACCACCGCCCTCCCCGCCTTGCGAGCGCAGCTGGCGGCGTCGGGTTTCAAAGGGGCATGCTGGCTGCTGGATGAAGGCGAATTCATCACACTGTGAGAGAATTTTAGGCTTGTGAGCACCCTCACCCATCAGGACGTCAAGCGGATCGCGGATCTGGCGCGCCTCGAGTTGACCAACGAAGAACTCGACCTCTTCACGCGCCAGCTTGGCGACATCCTCACCTATGTCGAACAGATCCGCGCGCTGGACACCACGGGCGTAACGCCGACCTCGCAAGTGCTCAATCGCCCGGTCGATCGGGCCGATGAGGCCGGCCCGACGCTGTCGCGGCCGGACCTCCCGAGCAACGCGCCTGATGCCGCCCGCGAGGCCGGGCTCTTCAAGGTGCCGAGAGTAATCGGTTGAATTCCCCGCACGAACAGACCGCCCGGCAGCTCGCGAAACAGCTCGCGGATGGCTCGCTCACCGCCACGGCGGTGGTCGAGGCGCAGCTCGATCGCATCAAGGCCGTCGAGCCCATGGTCGGCGCCTTCAACACGGTGATCGCCGAGCGCGCGCTGGAACGCGCCCGGGCGCTTGATGAGGCGCGGGCGTCTGGCACCGCGCTCGGTCCCTTGCACGGCATCCCGGTGGCGCTCAAGGACAACCTGTGCACGCGCGGCGTGCCGACGACGGCATCCTCGAAGATCCTGCGCGGCTTCGTGCCGCCATACGACGCCACCGTGGTGGCGCGGCTCGAAGCGGCCGGCGCGATCGTCATCGGCAAGACCAACCTCGACGAATTCGCGATGGGTTCGTCCACCGAGAACTCGGCGCTGGGGCCCTCGAAGAACCCGTGGGATCCCTCGCGCACGCCCGGCGGCTCGAGCGGCGGATCGGCGGCGGCGGTGGCGGCGCGCATGGCGACCCTCGCACTCGGCTCGGACACCGGCGGCTCCATCCGCCAGCCCGCCGCGCTCTGCGGCATCGTCGGCCTCAAGCCAACCTATGGCCGCGTGTCGCGCTACGGCCTGATGGCGTTTGCCTCGTCACTCGATCAGATCGGCCCGCTGACCCGGACCGTCGATGATGCGGCGCTGATGCTGCAGGCAATTGCCGGCCACGACACCCACGATTCCACCTCATCGCCGGAGGCGGTGCCCGATTTCACCGCGGCGCTGACCGGCGAGGTGAAGGGCCTGCGCATCGGCATCCCGCGCGCGTTTGTCGGTGAAGGGGTTGCGGCGGCGGTCTCGTCCGCCTTCAACGCCGCGCTCGCCACGCTGGCCGCGCGCGGCGCCGTGCTGGTTGACGTCGAACTGCCCAATGCCAGCTACGGGATTCCCGTTTACTACCTCATCGCCACGGCGGAAGCGTCCAGCAACCTGGCGCGCTACGACGGCGTGCGCTACGGCCATCGCGCGGCGCTCGACAAGGACGACGGCCTGTTGCAGATGTACGAGCGTTCGCGGGACGAAGGCTTCGGCGCCGAGGTCAAGCGGCGCATCATGCTCGGCACCTACGTGCTCAGCGCCGGCTACTACGACGCCT
>JBDTMB010000314.1:0-7078 GCA_039934485.1 Vicinamibacterales bacterium | reverse complement strand
GTTGCGAAAGATTGGCGCCGTCCAGGAAGGGGTGTTGCGCCGCTCGTTCCTGCGCAACGGCCAGTATCTCGATCAGGCGCTCTGGTCGATCCTCGCCGACGACTGGCGCCTGCAACGGCAGGCGCCGCACTCGACCAGCATTCACTAACGCGTCGTCCACACACGTCAGCAACTACGTCACACTTTAAGGTCCGGGCATTTCCAAGGGTGCCCGGACCCCTTTTTTTGTACTGCCAATCCGCGCGTGGTCCGGACTATTCGACGTCGTCGTGGTCGTCGTCTTCGGGCTCGTCGTCCGCGTGCCGCTTGGCGTGATAGCGGGAGTATTCCTCGAGGTAGGTCAGGGACTCAAAGGACCGCATGCGGTCGAAGAACAGCACGCCGTCCAGGTGGTCGGTCTCGTGCTGGACCACCCGGGCCGGGAAGTCCTTCAGTTCCAGGTCGAAGCGCTTGCCGTGGCGGTCGTAAGCAGTGACGTTGATGTGTTCAGCGCGCGGGACGCGGCCCCGCACGTCGGGGATGCTGAGGCACCCCTCCCACCCTTCCACCGTCTGGTCCCCGACGACGATGATCTCAGGATTGATGAAGACCACCGCGTCGCCCTCGCCGCTGCCGCCGGCGTCGAGCATCGCGACGAACAGCCGGACGCTTTCGTGCACTTGCGGCGCGGCGAGGCCGACGCCGGAGTACTCGAACATGGTGTCGACCAAGGCGTCGACAAGCGCCTGGAAGACAGGGGACTTGAACTCCGCTTTGTCGACCGGCCGCGCCTTCGCGCGCAGAACCGGGTGGCCCATGCGGGCGACTTTCAGGATCGACATGAGAGAATTCTAAGCCATGCACTCACACGATGCGAATCCGCCCTACAAGTTCTGCCCGGTGTGCGGCGGAGCGCTCGATTCGCGCCGGCTCAAGGCGACGGATCCCGCACGACTGGTGTGCGTGGAAACGGCTTGTGCGTTCGTGTTCTACCTGGATCCGAAAATCGCGGTCGGCACCATTATCCGGGTCAACGAGGGCCGTCAGATCGTGCTGGTGAGGCGCGCGATCGAGCCCGGCTACGGCAAGTGGGTGTTCCCTGGCGGCTACGTCGACCGGGGTGAAGAAGTGAAAGAGGCGGCGATCCGCGAGGCGCGCGAAGAGGCCGGCCTCGAGATCCGGATTGACCGCCTCGTGAACATCTATTCGTACACGGGCGCCACGCCGGTGATCATCGTCTACGCCGCGACGAGAATTGGCGGCACGCTGGCCGTCGACGAGGAGAGTCTTGAAGCGCGGGAATTCTCGCCCGACGAAATTCCCTGGGACGAATTGGCATTTCGGAGCACGCGGGAGGCGCTGGAAGAATACCTGGCGGGCTAATCTCCCCGATCGCGACCACGGCATCGTCCTGCAGGGCGCCTCGCGCGGGCCCGTCCTCAGGGTTGTCGGCGGGCGTTGCGGAGCGGCGGCGACACCTCGACCACCCGCGCGTGGGGCGTTTCAAGCAACGTCCTGGCCTCGAGGCCGTCGGTGTCGATGGCCTTGGGCAGCCAGACACGCGAATTGCCCATTGGGTATTCCTTGAACACGTCCACGATCAAGACCCGTTCGGGAGGCCGGCCATCTTTCAGATCGCCGAACAGGTCGGCCGGCCGGAACGCCGCGGGCGCGCCCGCATACACCCCCACGATCTCTCCATCAGCCCTCCGGACGGCAAATCGGTCCCTGACATAGTCGTGGAGCGCCAGCCAGGCATCGACCCGGCCCACCAACATGAGGCACGCCAGCTCGTCGGTGCAAGCCACTCGATCGGACGCCTGCAGGCCGTCGCGGATCACCTCGATGCCCGGCACTTCGATGGTCGGACGCGCGGCCGACAATCGGTCGCCGAGCGATCCCTGGCCGCGCCACTGATCTGCGCCGATCGCGACGATGACCAAGGCGGCGGCCGCGAGAGCGTAGCTACGTCGCAGGGATCGATGATCGGATATGGCCACCAGATCGATCGCGATGGCGGCCAGCATCAGTGTCACCGGCAACAACAAGTAGCTGATGGTGATGCCGGACTCGATCACGCCGAACCAGGCCACCCAGCCAATCCAGGCCAGGTGCGCCGCGCGCGCCGGCGCCCGCCATTCGCCGCCCGCCCCCCTCAACCTCGCCACGAGCAACGCCAGCGCGAGGCCCAGTGCCACCGGCGTCGTGCGCGCGATGTGCCAGAACATGTCGAGTGGATAGCGTGATCCATCGAGAAGAACCGAAGCGACGAGCACCCACGACAGCGGCATGACCTGCAGGCCGTGCGCGAAGGCGGCGCCGAGCACCATGGCCACGCCGCAGAGCGCGATCACGAGCGTGAGCCCGGCCCGAGCCGGCACCAGCAGCCAAGCCAGGAGCATCGACAAGAAGACGATGCCAAATTGCCGATCGGGCGGCACTTCAAAGAGGTTGAACACCTGCCACAGAAAGAATCGCCGGATCATCGTCTCGCCGCTCGATGGCGCGAGATAGTGGAAGACGAAGATCGCGGCTTGCGCCGCCAGCAGACCAGCGACGACGGCCGCGGTCGCCTTCAACCAGGCGGTGCGCTCGGTCTTCGGCGACAGCACCGCGAACAATGCCGGGATCATCGCCGCGGTGAACGCCAGTTCGTGCGTCAGGCGCGCGACCGCCGCCAGCGCGAAGAGCCAGGCCACGCGACGCGAACCGGCGAGGACGACGAGCAGCCCCAGGTAGGCGGCGAGAAACGGCGCATAGAACCGGCCGGTGGTGGCCGCCGCCCAGAACGAGATCGACGAGGCGGCCAGGATCGCGGCGAGGAGCGCGCTGCGCGGATCCGCGGCGCGTCGGACCAGCACGAAGATCAGGACCAGCGCGATGGCTGCCGAGGCGAGGCTAATGGCGCGATAGGCCGGGAGCGCGGAGCCCGTGACGCGGTTGAGCAGCGCGCCGAGGTAGGAATAGGCGAGGCCGCGATCGTAGAGCAGGCCCGAAGGCAGGATCGGGAGGCCCTCGGTGGCGATGCCGCGCACGGCGAAGACCGTGAACTCCTCGTCAACCGAATAGCCAGGGCGGGTGAGCTGCCGGGCGCCTGCCAGGACCACGAGCAGGACGATGATCGCGAGCGAGGCCTTCAGCATGGAGAGCGAGGGCCTTCGGCTGGAGAGCGAGGGCTTTAGCCCTCGCTGCCACGTACTCACGCGATCGTGATGCCCTTGTTCAGGTAGACGTCCTGGATCGCATTGAGCAACGCCACGCCGTCTTGCATCGGCCGCTGGAACGCCTTGCGGCCGGAGATCAGGCCCATGCCGCCGGCGCGCTTGTTGATCACCGACGTCTTGATCGCTTCCTTGAGGTCGGTCTCACCCGCCGACGCGCCGCCCGAGTTGATGAGCGGCGACCGGCCCATGTAGCAATTGGCCAGCTGGTAGCGCGTGAGGTCGATCGGATGATCGCTCGACAGATCGGAGTAGACCTTCTTGTGGGTCTTGCCGAAATTGATCGCGTTGTAGCCGCCGTTGGTTTCCGGCAGCTTCTGCTTGATGATGTCGGCCTGGATCGTCACGCCAAGGTGATTGGCCTGGCCGGTGAGGTCCGCGGCGAGGTGATAATCGGCGTCCTTGGTCTTGAACGCCGGGTTGCGCAAGTAGCACCAGAGCACCGTGAACATGCCCAGCTCGTGCGCGTGCTGGAACATCTCGGTCACTTCCTGGATTTGCCGCTTCGACTCTTCCGATCCGAAATAGATCGTCGCCCCGACGCCGGCGGCACCCATGTCGAAGGCCTGCTTGACGCTGGCAAACTTGATCTGATCGAACTGGTTTGGATACGAGATGAACTCGTTGTGGTTCAACTTCAAAATGAACGGGATCCGGTGCGCGTACTTGCGAGACACCATGCCGAGTACGCCGAGCGTGGAGGCCACGGCATTGCACCCGCCCTCGATGGCGAGCCTCACGATGTTCTCGGGGTCGAAGTAGGCGGGATTCGGCGCAAAAGAGGCGCCCGCCGAGTGCTCGATGCCCTGGTCGACCGGCAGGATCGAGACGTAGCCGGTGCCGCCGAGCCGTCCGTGATCGATCAGCGACTGAAGCTTGGTGAGCACCTGGATCGGCCGATCGGAGCCCAGGTGAACGCGCTCGATGAAGTCGGGGCCCGGCAGGTGCAACGACGCTTGGGGGATGGTCTTGCATTGATGCTGCAACAGCCCGGCCGCGTCGGCGCCGAGGATTTCTTCTACTGTAGGCATAGCGTTTACTTTATCACCGGGTAGGCGAGTTGCTCCATCTCGGTGGCGGCGATGGCCGAGGCGATCATCTCCGCGATCGGCAGCTTGCTCTCGATCTCGTCGACCACGAAGCGGCGGGCGTGCGTCTCGGGGTGACGGGGAGTGAACAGCGTGCAGCAGTCTTCGTCGGGCACAATCGAGATGGCGTAGGTGCCCAGTTGCTGCGCCTGCGCGATGATTTCCTCCTTGTCGAGCGCGATCAGCGGACGAAGAATCGGCATGTAAGCGGCGCCGGCAATGACGTTGATGTTGTCGAGGGTCTGCGAGGCCACCTGGCCGACGACCTCGCCGGTGACCAGCGCCTTCGCGTGCACGCGGCGCCCGATCCGCTCCGCAATCCGCAGCATCATGCGCCGATAGACGATCACCCGCAGGTCGCCGGGCACCGTCATCGTCAATTGCCGCTGCAGGTCGCCAAAGGGCACCAGGTACAACCGCGAGCGCAGTTGATAACGGGTGAGGACTTCAACCAGCTGGCGCGCCTTGTCCTGCGACGTGCGCGACAGGAACGGCACGCTGTGAAAGTGGACGAAGACGGCGTCGCAACCGCGGCGCATCAGGCGCCACGCCGCCACCGGCGAATCGATGCCGCCCGACAGCAGCGCGACGACGCGGCCGCCGGTGCCGATGGGCAGACCACCCGCGCCGGGTTCCTTCCCGATGTAGCAAAACGCCTGTCCCGGCACGATCTCGACGCGGACCTGCAATTCGGCGTCTTCGAGATCGACCTTCCACCCGCGCTCGGCGATGATCCGCGACCCGAGTTGGCCGGCCAGCACCGGCGAGGTCACCGGGAACGCCTTGTCCGCCCGCCGCACCTTGACGCTGAAGCTGCCGACCTCGGTCGCGGGCAACGCGCCAAGCATCGCCGAGGCCATGCCGTCGAAATCCAGCGGCACCCGCAGCGCGAGGGAATAGTTCGCCAGGCCGAAGACGCGGCTCATCCGGTCGCGCACTTCGTCGGCGGTGACATCGGAGTTGAGCACCACCTCGATCCGGCCCATCGGCGTGCGGATTTCGCCGACGCTCAGGCCCTTCAGCGCGCCGTGCAGGTGGCGCACCAACCGGTGAATGAACCACGGCCGGTTGCGGCCCTTCAGGGCCAGCTCCGAATAATGCGCCAGGATGGAGGTCACGAGTTGCCCAAGGCAAACCTGAAGGTTTGCCTCCACCGGGTCATGAGTGTGGGGGCAAGCCGGGTCATGAGTGTGGGGGCAAACCTTCAGGTTTGCCCAGGAGGTTGACCACCAGGGCGGCGGCCCGGTGGCCGGAGACCGCGGCGGATTCGATCGTCGCCGGCAACCCGGTCTCGATCCAATCGCCGGCCAGGAACAATCCCTTGACCGCGGTCTGCGTTTGCGGACGCGGCGGCGCATCGGGCGCCAGCGAAAACGTCGATCGCTTCTCGCGCACGGCCGAGCCCTTGCGGAGGACCGCCGTCCGGGCCGCGGGCAGCGCCTCGCGAACTTCTCGAAGGGCCAACGCCACCAGCTCGTCGTTGCCCTGGGCGACGATGTGTTCCGCCCCGCTCGACACCAGCGACAGATGGGACGCGGCGCCCCCGACGATGGCGCGCTTGTCGAAGACCCATTGGAAGGACCGGCCCGGCAGGCCGATGAGCGGCTCCTGCATCACCGCTCGATCGAACCACAGATTCACCGTGACGATCGGACTGCTGCCAAGCGCCGCGGCGTTCTTCAACATCGGCGCGAGAGAAGCGGGCGGCGGGTCGAAGAGCTCCGCCATCCCGTGCCAGGGCACCGAGGACACCACCGTGGCGGCTTCGATTCGCTCGTCCCTGACGCGAACCGCCCGCACCACGTCATCTCGCACCTCGACGATCGCCGGCGCATTGGTGCGGACTTCGTGCCCGCGCGAGCGAAGCCAGTCGCGCGCCGGCTCGGCGTACATTTCATCGAGCGGCACGGCCGGAAGCACCAGCGCGGCGGCAAGCGGATCGGGACCGAACATCCGCTCGAGAATGGCCACGAAGTGCAGTGCCGCGGCTTGATCGATTGATTGATTCAGCGCGGCCAGCGCCAGCGGCTCCCAGAACAATTCGCACAGTCGCGGCGCCTGACCATGGCGTGAGAGCCAGTCGCGAACCGTCTCACCATTTCCACCGGCACCGCTAAAGCGGTGCCCTACGTGTCCCACGGCACCGCTAGAGCGGTGCCCTACGATTTCGCGGAGCGCGGCACCAATTCTCAAGACCGAGAACCGCTCGGTCCAGCTGAGCGCGTCCCACGCCAGCACGCCGCCAAGCAGGTGCAGCGGCGAGGCCACACCGGGGAACTTGAGCGTGGTTTGGTGGCCGCGCCGGTCGATCATCGTCAACGCCAGGCTTGCCTGCCACTGCACCCGATCGCCGGCGCCGATGCGGCGGAGGAACGCAAACGTCTCGTCGTAGCAGCCCATCAGGATGTGCTGGCCGTTGTCGACGCGTTCGCCGGTTTGCGGATCGCGGAACGCCGTGGCCCGGCCGCCGAGGCTTGGCCGCGCTTCGAGGACGAGGACCCGCGCGCCCGCATCTGCCAGCGCGGTGGCCGCGCTCAGGCCGGCGACGCCGGCGCCGATGACGATGACGTCTGGAATCACGCGCGGGCCGAGAGGATGCCGAAGGCCGACAGGTGAATCCGCGCCCAGATCGAGAGCGCGATCGACGCGCGGATCGCCTTGGGCACGCGAATCACTTCGGAAAACACGTCGTAGCCGCGGTTCTCGATGCGTTGGAGAATCTCGAAGTAGATGCCGCCCATGATTTCGGCGGCCATCAATCGCCTGGCTTCCGCCGCCGGCATCGCCTGC
>JBDTMB010000313.1:0-7079 GCA_039934485.1 Vicinamibacterales bacterium | reverse complement strand
CACCTGGTCCTGCATCCGGTTCCAGTGCGCGTTGCCGCTGGCCTGCACCGTCGGCTCGAGCGTCGCCATCAGGAAGACGCTGCGGCCGGCAGTGGGAATCGACTCGAGCGCCGCCGAGTCGATCACGCCGCCCACCGAGGCGTTGGTGGATTCGATGAGGGGCGCGTCCGCCGTGACGGTGATCGTCTCCTGGAGCGTGCCGACCTCCATCACGATGTCGAGTCCCACCATTTGCTGGGTGCCGATGCGCACGCCCTTGCGCTCGAACGAGCGGAAGCCGGTCAGGGACACCTTGACGGTGTAGGTGGACGGCTCAACGGCAGGGAACGAGTATTCGCCCGAGTCGTTGGTCACGGTGTCGCGGGTGACGCCGTTGGACTCGTTGACGAGCGCCACGGCGACGCCGGGGATGATGCCCTGGTTGTCCTTGACCACCCCGCGGAGGCCACCTTGGGACGACTGGGCGAATAGACTGACGGGGGAAACCGACAGAAGCGCCACGAGAGTGGTGAGCCTCAGCGCCATCGCAAGTGACTTGCGAATCATCACGCACCTCCAAAGGAAGCGAACAGGACCGAATGGGCGAATGGTATATGGAGTTGACATAGAATTGTCACAATTTGTCGATGAGGCGCCCATAGAATGCGCCGCTGCCACTCGACCAGCGGACGCAGCTTGCCATGAAGATCACCCGCATCTTCGCGCATCGCGTGGAACTGCCGCTTCGCGAGGGCCGCTACAGCTGGTCGGGCGGCAAGTCGGTATCGGTGTTCGACAGCACCATCGTCGGCGTCGAAACCGACGCCGCACTCGTCGGCTTCGGCGAAGTGTGCCCGCTCGGGCCGTTCTATCTGCCCGCGTATGCCGAAGGCGTGCGCGCGGGGCTGCGCGAACTGGCGCCGCACCTGATCGGCGAGGACCCGCGCGAGTTGTGGCGCCTCAATCACCGCATGGACGCGGCGCTCAAGGGCCATCCCTACGTCAAGTCGGGAATCGACATCGCCTGCTGGGACCTGCTCGGCCAGGCCACCGGGCTGCCGGTCTGCACGCTGATGGGCGGCCGCTTTGGCGACAAGGTGCGGCTCTACCGCGCCATCTCACAGGACGCACCGGACGCGATGGCGAAGAGCGTGTCGGCCTATCGGGCGGAGGGCTATACGCGGTTTCAGTTGAAGGTGGGCGGGGATCCGGACACCGACATCGAACGGATCCGCGCCGTGCGGGCGATGTTGCCGCCCACCGATCGGCTGGTCGCCGACGCCAACACCGGCTGGACCCAGCACGACGCCGTCCGCGTGGCGCGCGCCGTCCGCGACCTCGACGTCTACATCGAGCAGCCCTGCCTCACCTACGAGGAGTGCCTCGCGGTGAGGCGCTCCACGAACCATCCGTTCATCCTCGACGAAAGCGTCGACGGCATCGACATGCTGCTGCGCGCCCGCGCCGACCTGGCGATGGACGTGGTCAACCTGAAGATCAGCAAGCTTGGCGGCCTCACCAAGACCCGGCAGGTGCGTGACCTCTGCGTGTCGATGGGCATCGCGATGACGCTCGAGGACAGCTGGGGCGGCGATGTCACCACGGCCGCCATCGCGCACCTGGCGCACAGCACGCCGGAAGCGCTCCGCTTCACCGCCACCGACTTCAATAGCTACGTGACGGTGAGCACCGCCGACGGCGCGCCACAGCGCGAGAACGGTTTCATGAGGGCCGGCACGGCGCCCGGGCTCGGTGTTGCTCCGCGGATGTCCGTGTTGGGCGCCCGCGTCGTCGACGTCAGCTGAGGGCTGGCCGCGCTTACGCGAGCCCGGCGCCCTGCGTGTCCACGAAGACGGAATAGAGCGACTGGCTCGCCGTCATGAACAACCGGTTCCTCCTGGTCCCGCCAAAGCACACGTTGGCGCAGTTCTCCGGCAGCCTGATCGCGCCGATCGCGACGCCGTCGGGCGCAATGATCTGGACCCCTGGCCTGGCGCCGGCCCAGATGTTGCCGTCGACATCGCAGCGGATGCCGTCCGCTGCGGCCACACTGCCGGCCGCGCCCGGAATCGTCAACTGCGCGTGGCGCCGGCTGTTGCGCACCGACTTGCCATCCACGTCGTAGGCGCGGATCTCACGGCCGGTGCCGGTGTCGGCGACATACAACGTGCGGTGATCCGGCGAGAAGCACAGCCCGTTCGGCCCCGTTATCTCGTCCGTGATCAGATCGAGCGCAGCGGTTTTCGGATCGAACCGATACACCGCCGGCTTGGTTTCCGATTCCGCCTTGAACCCTTCGTAGTTGCCGCGGATACCGTAGATCGGATCGGTAAACCAGATGGCGCCATCGGGATGGACCACCACGTCGTTGGGCGAATTCAGCCGCCGCCCCTGATACTTCTCCGCGATGACCGTGACCGCGCCCGAGTGCTCGTAGCGGACCACGCGGCGGCCGCCGTGCTCGCACGACAGTTGACGGCCTTCGCCGTCGAAGGTGTTGCCATTGCTGTAGCCCGACGGGTTCCGGAACACCGAGACGCGGCCATCGTCGTCGACGATCCGGAGCTGGACGTTGTTGGGGATGTCGCTCCAGACCAGGTACCGGCCCACGCCGTTCCAGGCTGGTCCCTCGGCCCACATGGTGCCGGTGTGGAGCCGGCGGATGGCGGTGTTGCCGATGATGTAGCGGCGGAACCGATTGTCGAGGGCGACGATGTCGGGGTCGGGATAACGCACCGGCTCCCGTCCGGACCAATCGCGCGGCGCCTCCGGTTGCTGTGCCGACGCCACGCGCGCCACCACCGCGCCGGCGCCGATCACCGAGCCGAGGAACGTGCGGCGCGTCATCGCGGGCCCCCTTTTGGCTGGGCACCCGAGTAGGTGAATTCCACGAGCGCCCCCGGGTTCGCAAGCGCCTCGGTCCGTTGTCCCTGGTCGTCGGCCGTGGTACCGAAGCTGTCGGCGACGAGGAACACGCGGCGGCCATCCGGGCTGATCTCGATGTCGCGATACCGATCGTTGGCCTTGAAGTATTCCACCGGCGCGCCGGTCACCGACTTGCCGTCGGCGGCCAGCTTCAGCCGATACACCGCGCCGGTTCGCATCCCGGTCACGAGAATCGAGTTGGCCCAGCCTGGAATCGCGGACGCCGTGTAGAGCGCGATGCCGGCGGGCGCGATCGTGGCGTTGCCGTCGGTGGCAAAGTCGTAGTTGGCCGGCACCGTGAAGAAGGTCGCCAGCGGCGGCGCGAAGTCGCGATGTTCCCACGAGGTCTCGGAGACCTGGGGCACCGACGCAGGAATGACGCGGGTGTTGAATTTCAGCGTCGGGCACGGCACCGGCGACGAGGCCGACCAGTTCGCCCACACGTAGGCCTGGTCGTCCCGGAATCCGGCGACGCGCGGCCAGCCGTAGTTCTTGCCCGCCGTGATGAGGTTCACTTCGTCGTCGGTGCTGGGACCATGCTCGGACGCATACAAGAGACCGGTGGGGCCGACCGCCAGGCCCTGCGGATTGCGATGCCCATAGGTGTAGATGTGGCTGCGCACGCCGGCAAGCACCGGGTTGTCTTCGGGGATCGAGCCGTCGAGATTGATGCGGAGGATCTTGCCCTGGTAGTTGCTCCAGTCGCGCGCCTGGATCTGCGCGCGCGTGGGCAGGTCCTGCGCGTGGTTGACGTTGCAATAGTTGGCGAGGAAGTTGGCGCCTTGATCGCCGCGCGTCAGGTAGAGCTTCCCATCCGCGCCGATCGCCAGCCGCCCGCCACCGTGATCGTCGTGCGCCGGCAGGCCTGTGAGCACGTCGGTGGGCGCCGTCAGGGCTTCGCGTGGCGCATCGTAGGTGAAGCGGCGAACCCGCATGCGGCGCGTGACGCCGGCGCCGGGATCCGCGTCATAGGTGTAGGCGAGGTAAACGTAGTCGAGATGCTTGCCGCGCAGGAAGTCGGGATGGAAGGCCAGGCCCATCAGGCCGTCTTGCACGGAAGTTTGATAGGCATCGTCCAGGACGAGCGCGACGCGCTTCGACCCGCTGGCGGGATCGATGCGGGTGACGCGGAATCCTGTACGCTCGGTGACCCAGAGATGGTTGTCGGGGCCCCACGCCACCTCCCACGGATTGTCGAGGCCCGTCGTCACGACGCGCCGGTCGAAGGCCTCCGGGCCAACGTGGTGCTGGTTACGGGGGTTTTGCGCGAACACCAGCGTGCCGCACGCCAGCAGGAGGGCGCCGCATGAACCTGCGCGGGACATGACGCGGGATTGTGCCACAAACCGTGAACGGAACACGCGATAAGATCCCGCCATGACCTGCGCGACGTGCGGCAAGGGGATGACCACCGAAGTGTTCGAAGGGCACCAGAGCCTGAGCGTCGAGATTGACTACTGCCTGGATTGCCAGGCCTTCTGGTTCGATCATTTCGAAAACCTGCAGCTGGCGCCGCGCGCCACGCTCAAGCTGTTCAGGCTGATCGGCGAGGCGTCGGAAAAGGCCAGGCCGCGGCCGTGGCCCGATGGCGCCTGTCCGCGCTGCGGGATCCGCCTGCTGAAGACGCACGACCTCCAGCGCAACACGCCCTTCGTCTACTGGCGCTGCGCCCGCCGGCACGGGCGGCAAATCTCGTTCTACGATTTCCTGCGCGAGAAGGATTTCATCAGGCCGCTGCCGCCGGAACAATTAGAGGAACTCAGGCGCCAGCTCGCTTCGATCAATTGTTCCAACTGCGGCGCGCCGATCGACCTGGCGAGGGACTCGGTGTGCTCGCATTGCGGATCGCCGCTCTCGATCCTCGACACCAGCCAGGCCGGGAAGTTGATCGCGCATTTGCAGAATGCGGACGCCCCGGTGAGCGAGCCAATGGCGAAGCTGGCGGCATTGCTGCCCCATGCACCGCAGGCGCCGGATCTGATTGGCGAAGGGCTGCGCTCGTTGATTGCGCTGTTGATGAAGCGCGTGTAGGGCGACCCGAATGGTGGGGGCAAACCTTTAGGTTTGCCCGCCCCCATCACTTCAAGAACTCACCGAGCGCGGCGCGCGTGACGCGCCACTCGGTGCCGATCTTCTTCCCCTTCAAGTCTCCGGACTCGAGGCTGGCCGCCACGTTGGCCTCGGTCACGCCCAGCGCCTGCGCCACCTGTGACGGGCTGAGGACATCGGGCAGCCCGGGCGAGGTCGCCGTCGCCTCGCCCATCACGCCGGTCGCCTGCTTCAGCACCTGCTGTGCCATCACCAGGCCCACCGCGAGGTCCGCGCCGAAGCCGGCTGTGCCGCCGCCCGCGCCGCCATGACTGAAGCCCTGCGCCACCTGGTACTTCACGTAGTCGTTCATGTTGCCGATGGCGGCCATCTCGGCGCGCGTGTCGATCGCCTTCTCCACTTCGGGCGGCACCGTGACGCTCTCCACCACCAGGTTCGGGATCTCGATGCCATACGACTTTCGCAGCACCGGGTTGATCACCGGGAGCAACGCTTCGCCGAGCTCCTGGTAGCGCCGCGCCACGTCGAGCGCCGGGATGTTCGCCGTCGCCAGCGCATCGCTGAACACGCTGACGATGCGGGAGCGCATGACGTTGGCGAACTCCGCTTCGCGGAACTCGCTGTCGGTGCCGGCCACGTTGCGCAGGAACTGGCGCACGTCGACGACCTTGAAGTCGTAGGTGCCGAAGGCACGCAGGCGGATGATGCCGAAGTCCGCGTCCCGCAGCATGATCGGGTTCGAGGTGCCCCACGGGTTGCCGGTGAAGAGCCGGGTCCTGACGAAATACACGTCGGCCTTGAACGGCGACTCGAAGCCGTACTTCCAGCCAAGCAGCCGCGTCAGCACCGGGATGTTGGCGGTGGTCAGGCTGTGCGTGCCGGGGCCGTAGGTGTCGCCGAACTGGCCGAGATAGACAAACTGCGCGCGCTGCGATTCGCGGACCACGAGCTGCGCGCCGTTCTTGATCTCGCGATCGCCGTCCGGAAACCGCCACGCGATGAGATCGCGATCGTCGTCAGTCCCCTCGATGATCTCGATCAACTGGCCGCGGACGAAATCCATCAATCCCATGTCGTTTCTCCTGCGACGCGATACCACCGTCGTCCTGCATACACACATTAAGAAGCTTAATTATGCCTATTAATAACGCGAGACCGTGCGCATTTCATGACGCGCGCCGATGCGGAGACGATTGCGAAGGACTTTCACGGCGGGTGTAACATTTCGGCGATGAACCGAAGACACCTGACCCAATCGATGGCACTGCTCGTGTTGATGGCGGCCACCAGCGGCGGCAGCCTGGCGCAATCGCCGCCGTCCGGATGGCCGCACTACGCCGGCGACCAGGCCGGCTCGCACTATTCCGCCCTCGACTCGATTACCGCGGCCAACGTCAACCAGCTGGCGATCGCGTGGGAATGGCGGCCGGGCGAGAAGAACCTGCCGCAATTCGGCACCCGGCCCGGCGCGTTTCAGAACACGCCGCTGATGATCGACGGCGTGCTCTACGTGAGCACGCCCTACAACCAGGTGGCGGCGCTCGATGCGACGAGCGGCAAGGAACTGTGGCGCTACGATCCGAAAACCTATGAAGACGGCCAACCACCGAATGGCACCGGCTACGCGCATCGCGGCGTCGCCGCGTGGAGAGACCCCTCGCCTTCGCTCGGGGCGGGCGGCGGTCTGCGCATCATCCTGAACTCGCGCTACCGGTTGATCCAGCTCGACGCCAGGACCGGGCAACTCGTCGACGGCTTCGGCACGCACGGCATCGTCGACTTGAGCGAAGGCCTGGTGTGGGCGATCAACAAGAAGCACTACACCAACACCTCGCCGCCGATCGTCTACAAGGACCTGATCATCCTCGGCAACGGCGTCGGCGACCGGCTCACCTACAAGAACGACCCGCCCGGCGATGTTCGCGCGTTCAACGCGCGCACCGGGAAGCAGGTGTGGACGTTTCACACCATTCCGCAGCGCGGCGAATTCGGCAACAACACCTGGGACGGCGGGTCGTGGCAGTTCACCGGCCACACCAATGTCTGGGCGCCGATGAGCCTCGACGAAGCCCGCGGCCTGCTCTACATGCCGGTGAGCACGCCGAGCAACGACTACTACGGCGGCC
>JBDTMB010000312.1:0-7095 GCA_039934485.1 Vicinamibacterales bacterium | reverse complement strand
CCTGACGCTGGCGCGGGCGTCGGCCGCCACCTCCATGCGGGGCCAGACCCCGGCCAAAGTGGGCGAATGGCCCACCTATGGCGGCGACCTCAAGAGCACACGCTATTCGCCGCTCGATCAGGTCAACGCCGCCAACTTCAACAAGCTCCAGCTGGCCTTTCGGTTCAAGACCGACAGCCTGGGCCCGCGCGCCGAGTTCAACTTCCAGGCCACGCCGCTGATGGCGAACGGCCGCCTGTTCACCACCGCCGGCACGCGCCGCGCCGCGGTCGCGCTCGACGCGACGACGGGTGAACTGCTGTGGATGCACAGCGTCAACGAAGGCAAGCGCGGTGAAGCCGCGCCACGCCTGCTCTCGGGCCGCGGCCTGTCCTACTGGACCGACGGCCAGGAAGAACGCGTCATCTACGTCACGCCGGGCTACCAGATGATCGCGCTCGATGCGAAGACCGGGAACCCCGTCGCTGGATTCGGCACCAACGGCGTCGTCGATCTCAAGCTCGGCCTCGATCAGGAAGGCCTCGACCTCGACACCGCGGAGATTGGACTCCATTCCGCGCCGATCATCGCGAAGGACATCATCGTCATCGGCGCCGCGCACCGCGAAGGCGGCGCGCCAAAGAGCAAGACCAACGTCAAGGGCTACATTCGCGGCTTCGACGTCCGCACCGGCAAGCGGGTGTGGATCTTCCACACCATCCCGATGAAGGGCGAACCCGGATTCGACACGTGGGATCCGGATGCCAGCACCTACACCGGCAACACCGGCGTGTGGGCGCAGATGAGCGCCGATGAGGAGCTCGGCATCGTCTACATGCCGGTCGAGCTGCCGACCGGGGACTACTACGGCGGCCATCGGCACGGCTCGGCCAAGGGGGGACCCGAATCGGGTCTGTATGCAGAATCCCTGGTCGCCGTCGACATCAAGACCGGCCAGAAGAAGTGGCACTACCAGCTCGTGCATCACGGCATCTGGGACTTCGACATTCCGTGTGCGCCGATCCTCATGGATCTCGTGGTCGACGGCAAACCGGTCAAGGCGGTCGCGCAGCCGACGAAACAGAACTGGCTCTATGTGTTCGACCGCGTGACCGGCAAGCCGGTGTGGCCGATCGTGGAACGCCCGGTGGAAAAGGGCGAGGTCCCCGGCGAATGGTATTCGCCCACCCAGCCGTTCGTCACCAAGCCGCCGGCCTACGAGCGGCAGGGCGTGACGACCGACGATCTCATCAACTTCACGCCGGAGCTGCGCGAGGAGGCCGTCAAGCTCGTCTCGCAATACAAACTCGGGCCCATCTTCACGCCGCCGGTCGCTGCCAAGTGGGAAGGCCCGCGCGGCACGCTGATCCTGCCGGAGGTCACCGGCGGGGCGAATTGGCAGGGCGGCTCGTTCGATCCGGACACCAAGCGTTTCTATATTTTCACCAACGTCGCGATTGCGTCGCTCGGCCTGGCACCGCCCGAAGAGGGACGCTCCGACATGCTGTTCGTGCGCGGCGCCGCGCGGAACCCCAATCCGGCCCCTGCGCCCGCGGGCGCGGCACCTGGCGGCGGTGGTGGCGGCGGGCTGACCGTGCGCGGCCTGCCGCTCGTGAAGCCGCCGTACGCGACCATCACCGCGATCGACATGAACAAGGGCGAGCAGCTGTGGCGGATTGCGCACGGCGATACGGCGGACAACATCAAGAACAATCCCGCGCTGAAGGGCCTCGATATCCCGCGCACCGGCCGGCCGGGCCGCGTCGGCGTGCTGACGACCAAGACCTTGCTGATTGCCGGTGAAGGCAGCTTCAACACGACACCGAGCGGGCGCGGCGCCTACTTGCGCGCCTACGACAAGGCCACGGGAGCGGATGCGGGCCAGGTGTTCATGCCGGCGCCGCAGACGGGATCGCCGATGACCTACTCCATCAACGGCACGCAGTACATCGCGGTGGCGGTGAGCGGACCAGCGTACCCAGGCGAGCTGCTCGTCTACAAGCTCGGATCGTAAGAGCGGACGCTAACCACGGAGCACACCAAGAACACGGAGATGGTTTTTCTCCGTGACCTTCGTGGTCTCCGTGGCTGACGTCCGTGACGCCCCTAGTGAACTGGTAACCACACGGACGTTTTCACGACAAAGATATTCGCGCCCGGCGCGGTGATCGATCGAAACGTATCGCGCACGTCGACATAGGCTGGGTTGGTTTCCGACTCAGACTTGTTCTGCTGCCACACCACGTAGAGCGTGCTCCCGGCGCGCCATTCCCACCGCAAGACGACGTTGCTGCGGAACGACAGCGCGTTGAAGTCACGGTTGCGCAGGGCGAACGTTGAATCGCCCGCGGTCACGATCTGCGTGCCGTCCGGCAGGATCGTCAAACCCGTCCCCTCCGTCCCGTACTTGATGCGGTCCCGGCTGCCGGGCGCCAGTAACTCACCGTAGTCGTAGTAGTGGCCGGAGGCGGCAAACGGCTCGGCGTAGACGTCCAGGTTCATGTCCGGCTTGATCGTGAGGCCGAGGCGGAACTGCATCGACACCGTGCTGCGATCGATGAACGCAAAGATGTAGCGGCTGTTGTAGGTTTCGGGACGCCCGCCGGCCAGGGTAGAGACGTACTGTTGTGGCTCGGTGATGCGATCCCAAAACGGCGTGAGCGTGAACTGCCAGCGCGGCGCCGGACGCACCGACACGCTGCCGCTCACGCGATCAATCGACGCGCCGTCATCGTTGCGAACGATCGCCAGGCCCGCCGTCAGCCGCGTTTCCGACGTGGCCCTGTTTCCCACGTTCGCCACCGTCGTCCAGCCGGGGCCGCGGCCCATCAGCGGCCCGCCACGCGTGAGCGACACGCTCATGCTGTCGAAATCGCGCTGCACGGCGACGTTGGTGGTCCAGAAGTTCTTCCACGTCAGCGCCAGCGTCGATCGCAGGTGGCCGGCTTGCATCAAGCCACGCAACGTCGTGTCGGTGTTCACGTCGGTGTTCAGTGAGTAGCTGCGAAACACGTCGCCAGGCCTGGTCTCCCGGTAGCGCAGGTTGGCGTTGGTCAGCAGGCCGTCGGCGCCGTTCAACTGCGCGTAGTCGTTGGTTTCGAAGTTTTCGGAATCGAGCTTGCTGTTGGCGCCCCACAGCCAGTGCCGGCCGCTCACGCGATCGAAGTTCACCTGGGCGGAATAGCCGCCAAGCGACGTCAACGTGGGATCGAGCACCGAATAGGCGCGGTCCGGACGCTGGGCGTAGTGCGCGCTCGACCGCTGGATCCGTTCGATCGCCTTGGCGTCGCCCGACACGACCGAGGTGCCGCCCGACGCCTTGAACTCGTATTCGCCGCCCTTGAAGCGCAGCAGCGTATTGCCGGCCAACGCCGCGGCGTCGCGCGAGAACAGGCTGGCGAGCGGGCTGCCCGGCTCGACCGCACGATGCACGTAGTCGAACAGCAGGCCGGCGGTGGACGCGTTCTTGCCAAATTCCTGCAGCACCCGGCCGACCGAATGAAACGCCTGCGCGGCCACGGGCACTTCCCTGGTCGCGCCCGGCAGCGCCTTGCTGGCCAGCTCCGCCGTCTCGTCACTGGTCAGCGCGGTGAGAAACGCCAGCGACGTCTTCGACTGCAAGCGGCCGGTCAGCTTCGCCGCGGCGAGAATCGTCTGGGACTGGGGATAGTCCGCGTAGTCGTCGGTCGCCGGCCCGGTGGGCCTCGCGCCGATCCGGCGCGAGTAATAGAAGTTGGGATGGCCGATGTTGAAGAGCGGCGCGCCCTCGAGGAAGAACGGGCGCTTCTCGGGGAACCTGGTCTCGAACGCCGTGAGATTAACCTCGGCGGGATCCGCCTCGACCTGCCCGAAGTCAGGATTGATGGTGGCGTCGAGCGTCAGGTTGGGGCCGAACCCCATCTTGAGGTCCGCCCCTACCCGCGCCTCGAGGTTCCGCCCATCGTCGAACGGGTTCGCCAGGTCGCGATTGTCGTTAATCGTCGAGGCGCCGGCGGTGTACGGCATCGCCTCGATCCGGCGCGGCGGCCGGAGATCGGAGATGCCGTCGAGGTCGCCAAAACGCGACGACCAGGCGCGCACCGTGCGAGGGATGAGAATCCAGTAGTCCTCCTCGTCGAGCGTCGGCCGAAAACGCAGGATGTTAAGGCCCCACACTTGCGCGGACTGGGTACTGAAGCGCAGCTGCGAGAACGGGATCCACAACTCGGCCGTCCATTCGGTGCCGTCGATGTGCGTCTCGGCGCGCCACACCGGATCGAAGCCGGCGTCGAAGCTGTCTTCGGTATCGCTCGAGTGATACCGGTCGATGCGGACGCCTGCCGCGGTGACGCCGAACACCACCGAGGTGCGGCGATCGAGGAACGTGTCGAAGGCGACCAGGATGTGTTCGGTCTGATCGATGCTGTCGCGGCGGCCGAGCGGGGCCTGGATGGCGCCGTCGTGGCTGCTCATTCTGGCGCCGACGTAGAGCGAATGGTCGTCGTAGACAAAGCGCACCTCCATCGGATCGGTGGGCGCCTTGCCCTCGGTCGGTTCCTTCTGGATGAAATCGGTGATCGGCGTGGCGTGCCGCCAGGCCTCGTCATCGAGACGGCCATCCACCTGGATGGCGTCGTTGGCCACGCGCGAGGCGGTGGCCTGCTTGCGTGCCGCCGCAGCAGCAGCAACGGGAGCCTGGGCCGCCGCCGCTGAAGACCAGAGAATCGCTACACAGATGAATCCGCCGACGCCGCGCATGAATCGAAAGAGTTTAGCCGCAGATGACGCAGATTGCGCAGACCAAAACAAGGGCCTCAGAGACGCGGAGACCCAGAGCGGCGGCGGTTGCCAGCGGCGAAGCCGCTGGTGACGGGCAAGGAGTGTCGTGCCACAAGCCGGCCCCGATTCCGACTCGCCGGTTTGTGGCACGGCGCTTCTTGCCCGTCGACCCGCGCGCTAGCGCGCGCGGGCAACCGCTTGCGCATTTAATCTGTGTAATCCGTGTAATCGGTGGACAAGACTACGCCGACCGCTTCACGCGGCCCTCGCCGGCGGCTTCGAGGGCCTGTTGCAGGGTATCCACAAGGTGCTCCGCAGGATCTTCCACGCCGACCAGGATGTAGCCGTCCGACACTTCGGTGTCGTACATCTTGCCCCCACGCGACGGCAATTTGGCGCTCACGAACAACGTGATCACCGTCGCCAGCATGGCCCCGAGCATGGTCATCTCGAAGATCACAATCGCATTGGGAATCCCCGACACGATCGGCATCCCCGCGGTGTTGATCGGCCACAGTTGCTGCGTCGTGGACGTCAGCAGGTAGGCCGACACGAAGCCCAGGAGGCCGCCGCCGCCGGCAATCCAGTACAACCAGGTGGCGCTGTCACGGTGGCTGAACTCGTACTCCTCGAAGGGCTCGGAGGAGATCACCTCGATTTCCCGATCGGCCACGCCGGCGGCGCGCAGCCCATTGACGGCGCGCTGGGCGATGTTGGGGTCGCTGTAGAGCCCGTAGATGGAGGTCATGGCCGCACCCGCCACAGGCCGGCGGCCTCGTCAAGTTCACCCGGCGTCAGCTTCGGCTTCGGATGGTCGCCGACCTTCAATTCCCAGATCGAAATGATCGGCACGAACTTCGAGAACAGCGTGTAGAGCAACGCCATCGCGGCAAAGGTCGAGATCATGATCACGATCTCGACCGGCTGCGGCGAATAGGTCCCCCAGGAATACGGCAGCGCCTTGTGCCCCAGTGAGGGCACGATGATGAGATACCGTTCCAGCCACATCCCGACCAGCACGGTGACCGATGCAATGACGGCGCCCGGAATGGTGCGCGTCTTCCTGAACGCGAGGATGGGAAACGGAATCAGGAAATTGCACGTGACCATCGTCCAGAACAGCGGCGCGTAGCTGCCGCGCTGGGTCGCCCAGAACACCGCCATCTCCGAGGGTTCGTTGCCGTACCAGACGGTGAGCCGCTCGGCGAACACGAAGTAGACCCACAGCAGGCTCATCAGCAGCAGGAGCTTGCCGAGGTTCTCGAAGTGCACCGGATGCAGGTAGGCCTCGAGGTTGAGGACCCGGCGCAGCACCGCCATCGCGATGATCAGCGCCGCGATGCCGCTGAAGATCGCGCCGGCGACGAAATAGGGCCCGAAGATCGTCGAGTGCCACATCGGCACCGGCGCCATCGAGAAATCGAACGAGACGATGGTGTGCACGGAAATCGCGACCGGCAGGATCGCGATGGCCATGATCTGCATCGCCGACTCGAGCCGGTGCCACTGCTTGGTGGTGCCGCGCCAGCCGAGCGCCAGCGCGCCGTAGATCCGCTTCCGCAACCCGGTCGACCGATCGCGCACCAACGCCATGTCCGGAATCATCGGCAGGGTCAGGAAGAGCAGGCTGCCAATCAGGTAGGTGTTGATCGCGAAGAAATCCCACACCAGCGGCGAGCGGAAGTTCGGCCAGATCTCCCGCGCGCTCGGGTACGGCATCAGCCAGAACGCCAGCCAAGGCCGCCCCAGGTGAATCAGCGGGAACATCGCGCCGATCATCAGCGCGAACACGGTGATCACTTCGGCGCAGCGCGTGACGGGCCGCCGCCACGTGGCGTTCACCAGCCGCAAGATCGCGGAGATGAGGGTGCCGGCATGGCTGATGCCGATCCAGAACACGAAATTGGTGAGGTAGAAACCCCAGAACACCGGCCAGCCGAGGCCGCTCACGCCGATGCCGAACCACATCTGCGTGCCCCAGGCCGCCGCCCCGCAGGCCACGACGGTGGCCAGCGCGAAGACCAGGCCGTAGAACCACACCGTGGTGTGGAACAGCGGACGAACCAGGTCGTCGGCCAGCGGCTTATTCAGCGTGCGGTTCACGACCACTGTTGCCGCGCCAGGTAAGTGACCTTCGGCTCGCTGCCGAGGTCTTCGAGGAGCTTCGAGCCCCGCGGTGATTTCGCCAGCCGGGCGACGCGGCTTTCGGGATCGTTCAGGTCGCCAAACACCAGCGCGGTCGTGGGACACGACTGCGCGCACGCCGGCTGCAGCGCGCCATCCACCAGCGGATGGCCTTCAGCCTTGGCCGCGCCCTTGGCGGCCTTGATGCGCTGCACGCAGAACGTGCACTTCTCC
>JBDTMB010000311.1:0-7096 GCA_039934485.1 Vicinamibacterales bacterium | reverse complement strand
TGCGAGATCCAGCTCGCCCAGGTGAACCTCGACGCGACGGGCATCACCGCCGCCGACATCATGGCGCGCAATCCGAGGAATGCGAACACCGGCCAACCGCTGACCGCGGCCGAAATCGCCGCCGCGTACGAGAAGACCGACTTCGAATCCAGCCTGCTCCTGCCGGATCGAGTCAACGCGATGTGCTACGACCTGTTCTCGCAGCTGCTTTCCAGCGATTCGGAGCGCGGTCCGCTGCAGAAGACCATCATCTTCTGTGCCCGCGATCGGCATGCCGACGATGTGGCGACGGCGATGAACAACCTGTACGCGCAATGGTGCAAGCAGAAGGGCGTCGCGCGTAAGGATCCCTACGCGTTCAAATGCACGGCGGCCGGGTACGGCAATGACGCTCTGCCCGACTTCCGCGGGTCGGCTTCGTCGCACTTCATCGCGACGACAGTAGAGCTGCTCACGACCGGCGTAGACGTGCCGGGCGTGCGTAACATTGCGTTCTTCCGCTACATGAAGAGCCCGATTTCGTTCTACCAAATGATCGGGCGCGGCACGCGGATCGATGAACCGACCGGCAAGCTGATGTTCACCGTTTACGACGATACCGGTGCCACCCGGCTGTTCGGTATGCCGTTCGTCTCAAAGCCCAAAGGCCCTGACGGTCCCACGGAAGGCGGCGACGGTCCTGGCCCCGAGCCGCCACCGCCTATCCCTCCCGTCATCGTCGACGGCTTCGAGGTCGCGGTGAATAGCCTCGGCCAGTTCATTGTCGCCCCCGTAGGCGGTCAGGCGATGCCTGTCGCGATCGACGATTACAGAGCCGGGTTGTCGGCTCGGCTGATTGCCGAATGTCCGACGCTGGAGGACTTCCGGGCGCGGTGGGTGAATCCGCCAGACCGCGAGGAGATGATCGAGTTAATCGTCGGTGCGGGCTACTCGCCTAGCGTCCTGCGAATGGTCGAGCAGATGAACGACTACGATCTCTACGACGTCCTGGCCGATCTCGCGTACGGTCTTGCTCCGAGAACGCGCGAGAGCCGAACGCTGGCGTTCCGGTACAAGCACGCGGGGTGGCTCAATGCGATGCCGGCGCCCGCGACGCGAGCAATTGAAGCGATCGCCGATCAGTTTGCAATTGCTGGCACCGAAGGACTTGAAAACCCGCTCATCTGGCAAACCCCAGAGGTTGTCGCTGCGGGCGGGCTCCAGGCCATGGCCGCGGCAGGAGAGCCTCGTGCGATCCTTCGCGAGACCAAAGAGAGGATGTTCGCAGCGTGAGCAATGTTGCGACCGGCGAGGGCCGGTGGCCAACCCGACGCCTCGGCGATGTTCTTCTCCGGCATAACGAGATCATCCACCCAGGCGACCGCGAGAACGGCGAGGCCACTTTGGTTGGGTTGGAGCACATCGAACCAAACACTGGCCGCCGCATCGGTTCGCTGACAATCGATCTTGGCAAACTGACGGGCCGGAAACCCACCTTCCGGCGGGACCAGATCGTGTACGGATATCTTCGCCCTTACCTGAACAAAGTGTGGATTGCTGAGTTTGACGGTTGCTCGTCTGTGGACCAATTTGCCTTCGATGTCCGACCAGACCTGGCGGATACGAACTTCATTGCAGCCTTTATGCGAAGCGAGACATTCCTTCGCCGATCAAGGGTCGTGACTACAACTGGTCAGCTTCCTCGCATTAGTGTCGATGAGGTCGCGGCGGTTCCTATTGAGTTACCTCCGATCGCCGATCAGCGGCGTATCGCGGCAGAATTGCAAACATCGCTGGTCGCGGCGGACGCCGCGCGACACGCCGCCAAAGAGCGCCTCGCCGCCGCCGAGGCGCTGCCGGCCGCCTACCTGCGCGAGGTATTCGAACGGTCCGAGGCGGGTCGATGGGATGAGTTGACTCTTAGCGCTCTTGTCCGACGCCCGATCCGCACGGGACTCTCGAAGCCTGGCGGACCGACCTCGAACAAGCGTTGCCTCACATTGTCCGCCGTGAGGGAACGCACACTTCTCCTAGAGGCCAGCAAGCCGGTCGATGTCAGTGACGCTGACGCTGAAGGCAACTGGCTCGAACCGGGCTGCTTCTACGTCGTTCGCGGCAATGGAAATCGCGATCTGGTGGGGCGAGGTGCATTTGCACCGGACGTCCTGCCAGACCGGATGCTGTTCCCTGATCTTCTGTTCCGACTGGATCTGAACGAGGCCGTCGATCCAAAGTTCTTTTGGTACTTGTGGTGCAGTGCGCCCGTTCGGCGAGAGATCGAGTCACGCGCCCGCACCGCTGCGGGCATCTACAAAATCAACACGTCGAATCTTAATTCTCTCCCGCTACGCCTTCCCGCTATTGGCGAACAGCGGCTTCTAGCCCACGATCTCTCCTTCCGTGTTGAAGCCGCGGACTCGCTCATCGCCAGATGTCGCGCCGAACTCGCCGCAATCACCGCATTCCCAGCTGCTGTCCTGCGCACCGCATTCAACGGAGAGTCATAGACTGTGCCTCGCAAGACGACGACTGTGCCATCCGCAAAGGCGAACGGCAAAATACATGCGACACAACAGTCCGTCGACTCGGCCATCTGGTCGATCTGCGACATCATGCGACGTGGCAACGTTGCCAGCGCGCTGCAGTACGTTCCCGAGCTGACGTGGATTCTCTTTCTCCGCATCCTTGATGAAACTGAAGACCGGGAGGAGCAGGAAGCCGACGCGGTCGGAGCGTCCTACAGCTCATCGTTGAAAAAGCCGAACCGCTGGAAAGACTGGGCAGCGCCTCTCGCATCGGAGAGTGCGAAGCCGAACAAGCGTAAAGAGCTCGACGATCTGGGAAACAAAGCCTTCATCAATTTCGTGAACGGCGAGTTGATTCCCTATTTGAAGAAGCTGAAGGACAAGCCGAACGCGACCGCGCGTCAGAAGGTAATCTCCGAGATTATGTCCGGCGTCGAGAAGACGCGTATCGACACTGAAAAGAACCTGCTCGACGTGCTCGACAAGGTGCACGAGATCACCAATGAGGGCATCGACCCAACCCACGTGTTCGTGCTCAGCCAGATCTACGAAGGTCTGCTGCTGAAGATGGGCGAGAAGGGTTCCGACGCCGGTCAGTTCTTTACGCCTCGCGAAGTGATCCGGGCCATGGTTCGCGCCATCGCGCCGAAGATCGGCGAAACCGTGTACGACCCGTGCTGTGGCACGGGCGGCTTCCTGGCGCAAGCAGCCGAGTACATGCAGCCGAAGGTTGGCGCGAAGATCTCCGGCCCGGCGATCGCGCGTTTCAGGCAGGAGACGTTCTGGGGCCGCGAGAAGGAGAACCTGATCTATCCAATCGGGCTCGCCAATTTGATCCTTCACGGGATCGACCGGCCGAATATCTGGCACGGTAACGCGCTCACCGGCGACGAGGTCTATGGCGGCTTGTTTGCGGGCGCGCCGACGCAGTTCGACGTCGTGCTCACGAATCCGCCGTTCGGCGGAAAAGAGAGCGCGGCGGCGCAGACGAATTTCGATTACCGAACCAGCGCCACGCAGGTGCTTTTCCTGCAACATGTCATCCGCGCACTGAAGGCAGGCGGCGGGCGCTGCGGTATGGTCATCGACGAAGGGGTGCTGTTCCGGACGAACGAGGATGCATTCGTCAAGACCAAACGGAAGCTCACCGACGAGTGCGACCTGTGGTGCATCCTCTCACTGCCGGGCGGTGTGTTCAGCACGGCCGGCGCGGGCGTGAAGACCAACCTACTGTTCTTCACGAAGGGCAAAGCGACGGAGAAGATCTGGTACTACGACCTGTCGGACGTGAAAGTTGGGAAGAAGACCCCGCTTACGCTGAAGCATTTCGAGGACTTCGCGGCCAAGCTCGCCACGCGGGAAGACTCTGAGCGGTCTTGGACTCTTGACCTGTCGGCGCGAAGAACGAAAGCCGCTGTCGACGCGCAGCCCTTCAAGGACAGCGCATACCTGAAATCCCAGGAAGCGGAAAAGATCAAGGAGGCTTTGGCCGAACTGAAGAAGGCCAAGTCACGCGACGAAGGAGCGATAGTGGATGCCGAGCGCACGATCGCAGCCCTTTCGAAGGAAGCTCGAATTGCCACGAACAAGGCTGAGGCGATCGAGAGCGCCGTTTACGACCTGAAGGCCGTGAACCCGAACCGCAAGAGCGAGGCCGATCGTCGCACACCTGCGGAACTGCTGGACCTGATCGAAGCCAGGGGCCGTGACGTGGCCGCCGCGGTCGCGGCTCTGAGGACTCTGACGAAGGCGTAATGATGGGGAGGGCGTGGAACCGCGGTCCGGTTTCAGAATGCCGGTCGGCTGCATTCTGGAGCGCAAAGCAGCCCCTCGCATCGCCAGTGGCTAATTGTCATTGAGCCCATACGGCTGGCGGGTGTGGAGTCGTTCTTTCCATGTTGTCTCGAGCCTGATGACGTCGTTGTCGTCCATATCCGGCGAGACTCGCTGAAGGATGCTGAAGCGGAACTTGCTGTGATCACGTTGTCGAAGCAAGCGATTTCCTCCGTGTCCTGAGTCAGCGTAGGTCTGCCACCTTCCCAGGAGGTTGCTATGACCGTACGCGGAGCCGACATAGCCCTTCCCGTCGGAGGAATCGAAGATGTAGTAAATGCCTCGCCATTGAGCGAGGGCGGCTCTCCAGCGCGTCGGGAGCACCCCAAGCTCGTCCCACGTGAGCGCGATCTCATCCCATTCAGGCATCGCCGCGTCGAGCGCGCTGTCTTCGAGGACGGCAACGACGGGAATTTCGTTTCGATGAGCCCGGCGCCACCATGACCGCTCAGGAGGCGGCCAGCCAACGATCAGTTTGCCCTTCCACGACTCGTAGAAGTCCGTCAGTTTGAGGTCGAACCACAGAATGGAAGATCGACCGTCGCCCCCTGTGAAGCCTTGCATGCCGAGCGCCTTCATCTCGATGTAGGCTGGCACCCGCCAAAATTCCTCAGGTGTGAGGGGCTTTGACGCGCCGATCTCATAGAGCCCGACGAACAGGGCCCTGCCGGGTTTGTGCCCGATGAAGGAAGCCACGAATCCGGCGCCGGTGAGCGTCTTTTCGAGTTTCTCGCCTTGGGTCTGCTGATAGGCGTTGAACACGTCTGGCTTCTCCGCGGCCAGCCACGGAAGCACCTTGTTGAGTTCCGTCTCGTAAGGCCGATGCCGCAGCACGATCACCTGCTGGGTGTCGATGCCCTTGCCATTCAGGAGGTCGTTAAGATTCATGTGGTGATTGTGTTTCTGATGGCCGAAGGCGATTGACTGGACCGCGCGGCATTAGGTGTCTAGAAAAGTTTTGAGCAACGCCGCGCGATTGCTTAGCAAGTGGTCTGTGTAGTCAATTTGCCGGCGCTTCTGATCGCCTCGGGTCTGGACGACCTTGGCTTCAGTATCGAAGTCAAACCCGAACATACGATCTGGGGAGCCGCCAACGGTGAGACAGGATGCCATCAGGTCTCCCATCTCGGCGAGAGTGAACACGAGAGTCCAGTGCCGGTACCACGCAGCGTCGACGCGCTTGGTTCTGGCGGTGTCCCGCGGGTACATGCAGAACAGGAGAAAGAAATCCGCATCCGGTGACGGGTCGAATCGGTTAAACCAGGTGCCAAAGCGATACCTCTTCGTCGATTCTCGCTTGGGCGGCTGGAGGGGATAGGTGCGGGACGCTTTGACCTGCAGAAGTGCGACTCTGGACTTCGAGTCTGGCCGCTTGCACACGAGCGCGAGGTCGATACCCTTCTCCTGGCGCGATGTGGGGACGAGGACCGAATAGTGCTTCGACTTTGGAAAGAGCGTCGCCAACTCTTGCGAGAGCAGGTATTCCGGCCATTGAAGCGTGAACACAGGTTCCATGGAGTATCCCGACGCCAACCGTTTTCAAATGACCCGCGCGAGTTGCACGGCTATGTAGAGGTGCCCCCGTAAAGCGAAGCGCCAAGTAAAGTGCCCAACTGCCGGCGGGCGACATTCCACATGGTAATCCGCGGGTCGACTGGTCCGTGATTTCGATCGGGCCACACTAAGCCTGCGAGTAACCCTACTTGACATTCGAATCCTGTTGAGCCGAGCGATGTGCCAAAATCCAACTCCGTGGAGTAAATCGACGTGGCACTGTCTCGATCTCCAAACAAGATGAGAACGCCTCCCTAATCAGTTCGACGTCTACGAGGCCAAGAACCGCCAGCTCCTCTGCATACTCCGTTACGAACCCAGCGAAGGCCGCGTAATAGGCGGCGATCGTCTGAGGCGGTACCAACATGCGCAGAGATCGTTCGCCGGTCCCTTCCAGTCTCTCGTCGCTTCGGTCGTGAACCAACCGGCTTCCCTGACCAAGAGTGTAGCCCTCCAGAACCGCACCGTAGGAGCGATGAGTGAAGCGCGACAGCTTTTTGTAGAGCGTAGCTAAACGCTCGGCAGCCCCTTCTCCGTGAATCGTGCGAAAGTGATCCCGGTACTCCCTGTGTGGCACATACTCATCGCGGTACCACTTCGCCAAGGCCTTGCCGCTCTTGTCGCTACGGACGCCGAAGTACGCCGCCAGATCCATGCTTTCGAGGACGTCGCGAAACAGCTTTCCTGCGATCCGATGTTCCTTCCGTTGGAGTGCTGCCAGGCCTTCTCTTAGCGAGTCCAGCGCGTCCATCGCGAGCAACCATGTCGCTTTCTTAGGCGAGCGATCCTCTGCCACGTAGTGATGTCGCTCAGAATTGAGCAGTATGTACAGTTGACAGAGCAGCCTCGACGCCTCGCGAGCGAATTGCTCTTGAGCGCCATACTCGTACGGTTCGTCGTATGCTTCCTGTGGTTCTCGCCCCCATACAATGCTCGGCATGCCTACCTGTACTTTGTCTGCGTTTACGATAGGTCATAACCGAACCCGGGCTCGTAAGCGCCATGCGACACGCCGCGAAAGTAACCCGAGTCGGGTCTGAGCATGATCGGATTCGGGATGAGTTCGGCGTGCTCCGCCTTATCGCGGTGGAGGTGAAGCAGCGCGATATACAGGGCTGCGATCGCGTTTAGGGCATGCTTGAGATTGGCTCGCGAGAACTCAGTCGCTCTTTCGTGTTTGATTTTGTTGTTGGCCGTCCACCAAA
>JBDTMB010000310.1:0-7117 GCA_039934485.1 Vicinamibacterales bacterium | reverse complement strand
CGGCTTCACGGCGGCGCCCGGCGGCGTGGTGCTGCGGCTGACCGACGCGCAGCTCGTGCGGTTTGCCGCCATCGAGCCGCGCTCGATCCCCTTCGAGCTCGGCGTGGTGCCGCACGACGGCATCGGCATCCCCGAACTCGACCTGGCCGCGGCGCGAAGTGGTGTGGGCCCAGTCACGGCCGTTCGCATCCGGGAAACCGGCCGCCGCGATCCGGTCAGCTTCACATTCGCCGCACCACCGCAGGTCGCCGTCGCCACCGCCGACGGCACCTCACCGGTGACGATGTGCCCGGGGCTGTCGCGCGCGGATCTCACCATTGGCCGCAGCCCGGATGCCGCGGCCAACCTGCCGATGACCTCGGCCCCGCCGTTTGGCCCCGGCTGGCATTCACCGGAACGCGATCCGGATCCCTTTCGATGGACGTCCGCGGCGAATTCGTCAATCCGCGTCAGCGTCGCCCCGGCCGGTCCGATCCGCGTGACGATCACCGCCACGCCGGCCGCGCGGCCGTCGCAGCAACCGGTGATGGCATTGGCGGTCAACGCCTGCACGTTTCCGCCGCGCCCGATGCCGCCCGGCCAGGCCGATTATGAGTGGGATGTTCCCGCCAATTGCTGGCGCGCCGGCGCCAATCAGGTGTGGACGAAGGTGACGCCGCTGGTGTCGCCGGCGTCGTTCAACGGCGGCCCCGACACGCGCCTGCTGGGCGCGCGCGTCGGCGCGGTGAGGCTGAGGCGCCTCGCCGATCAGAACGCGAAGTAGATGAAGTCGAGTGCGGCCTGGCTGCGCAAGACGACAATCGCCGCCACCATCACGCCGCAGACCGCCGCCTGGGCGGCGGTGCGCCGCCAGCTGACCAGGGCTTCGGCCCGCTCGATCGCGGCGGACAGGTCCGGCCCGTGCAGCTCGGCCCACAAGTCCTGCACCCACAGCGGCACCGAATACAGCAGCGCCAGCAGGAAGAGATAACTCCCCGTCAACACGCCAGGCGCGCTCGCGCCCCACGGGTTGAGCTGGACGTGATGAATCAGCTGCGGCAGATCCGTTTCCCTGAAAATCAGCCAGCCGATGCAGGTGAGCACGAACATCGCCGGGACCTGGACGATCCGTAGCGATCGGCGTGCGCGATCGGTGGGCGACCATACAGAGCCGACCATGCGATCGATCACCAGCAATGCGCCATGATACGCGCCCCACAACACGTAGTTCCAACTGGCGCCATGCCACAGCCCGGAGGCGAGGAACGTGATCATGATGTTGGTCGCCACGCGCCACGCGCCCACCCGCGATCCGCCAAGCGGAATGTAGACGTAGTCGCGGAACCAGGTCGACAGCGAGATGTTCCACCGGTGCCAGAACTCCGAGGGGCTGGCCGCCAGGTAGGGATGCTCGAAGTTCCTGATCAGGTCAAAGCCGAACCACTTCGCCACGCCCCGCGCGATGTCGGTGTAGGCCGAGAAGTCCGCGTAGATCTGGATCGCAAAGGCGAAGACGCCGGCCCACAACACCGGAAACTCCGGCGACTCGAGCGCGAACACCTTGTTGGCGATCACGCCCACGTTGTCGGCGATCACCAGCTTCTTGAAGAAGCCCCACACCATCAACACCGTGGCGTCGCGCGCCGCGGCGGCCGAAAATCGGCGTTCGCGCTCGAACTGCGGCAGCAGGTTGGTGGCACGCATGATCGGCCCCGCCACCAGGTGCGGGAAGAACGAGACAAACGCCGCCATGTCCACGAAGCTGGTCCGCGCCGCCGCATGGTTGCGGTAGACGTCGATGGTGTAGCTCATCGACTGGAAGGTGTAGAAGGAAATCCCGACCGGGAGCAGGATCGCAAACGCCGCCGGCGGCACGTGCCAGCCCACCGACGCCGCGACGGCCGCCACGTTCTCCGCGAAGAATCCGAAGTACTTGAAGAAGCCGAGCATCCCGAAATTGGTGATGATGCTGAGCCACAGCCACGCCAGCTTCTGCTCCGGCCGCCGGGCCATGTTCCTCGCCGACCAGTAATCAATGAACGTGGTGGCGAAGATCAGCAACAGGAACCACGGGTGCACCCAGCCGTAGAACAGGTAGCTGGCGGCAAGCAACAGGAGGTTCTGGCCGCGCATCGGCAGCGACCAGTAGGCCGCGAGCGTGACGATGAAGAAGGCCAGGAAGTCGAGGCTGTGAAAGATCACTGGAACAGCCGGCGGTTCTTCTGGAAGAAGTGCTCGGTGTAGGGGATCCGCGCGTCATTGGTCACGTGATCGCCGTCGCCGTAGATCGACAGCGGCAGATCGGGATCGCCCCACTCGTCCTGGAAATAGGCACCATGCTCGGCGAGGTACTCCCGCAAGTCGTGCACATACTTGACGAGCGCTGCAGACTGCGGGGGCGGCCCGTCGGCGGTGGGACGCCGCTGCACCCGGATAAACGCCACGCGTACACCCGAGGTTTCGGAGAGGCGAATGATCTCGGGCAACAACGAATGGCCGACGACCCCCGGGAAGTCCAGCGACTCCTCGGTCGACTCCGGCAGATCGGCCACCGTCGTCTTGCGCAGCGTCTCGAGGGAGAACTGCGTGGTGTTCATCGATTCGAGAAAGGTTTTCGGATCTTCACCGGGCGCCACGATTCGCGCCGGGGCCTGGGCCAGCAATGGCGCCAGCCACTCGCGGGTCCGTTCACCGTGATATGCGGACTGGACGGCGCGATGCACGCCGGCGAACGTGCCCAGCGCGTTGGCCGCCAGCACCCGGTCGAGCACCGGCTCCTGGTCGCGGGCGACCCGATCCAGCGACCCGGGCGTCACCCGCTGGAACGCCAGCGTCAGCTGGTCGTCGCGGAAAAAGAAAATGGCCGCCTTGGCCCGCACCGGCGGGTTGTTGGCGACCAGGTTCTTGAACGTGAGATACCAGTACGCCACGCTGCTGCCCGGATAGAGCAGCGCCGCCACGCCACGCCCGCCGACCATTCGCGAGATGTGGCCGGGCACGATGCGGGTGCCGGCCATCGAATCCCCGATCACCACGAAGTCGGGCCGCGACTCGCGCAGTTGCGCCGCGGTCGCTTCGTCGAAGGGCTCGCGGACCCGCGGCTGTTCGATCGACGGCAGGTAGCTCGGCGCGACGCCGGCGGCCGGCGCGAAGCGGTTGATCACGCGCAGCCCGGCTGGCAGTACCAGCGCACCGACGATCACCAGGCACAACGAGATGGTGGACTTCGCGGCAACCATGTCGTGGCCCGGCGAACGGTTATCCCTTGTAGGGTTCGTCGGCGCTGCCGCCGTAAATGCTCGGCACCTTGCCGCCCATCGGCCGCAGGTAAGTCGCCAGCTGCCCGCGGTGATGAATCATGTGCGTGAGGCAGAACAGGACGTACGACGCCGAGGGCAGCTTCATGCCGTAGAACTCGACGATCTTCGACATGTGCGCGCCATCCAGCGCCAGCACCTGCTCGAGGGCCTTGGGCATTTCGTGCTTGTACCAGTCGGCAAGCTGCCTGGCGGTCGTGGCCGTGGTCTTGCCCGGGAAGGTGTTGGTGAAATCGTTGGCGATGACCGCATGCAGGAAGCCGACGTCGGCCACTGCCAGGTGCTGGGCGAGCTCCCACGCCGTGCGCGCCACCGGCTCAGGCTTCCAGTCCTTCTTGCCTTCGGGAATGGCCTCGATCACCTTGTAGGTGGTCATCCACTCGGTCTGCAGCTGCTGGCCGAGCGTCTCAGTCAGGAATTTCGCGTGGTCTGGATTCATGTCCGTCTCCTTCTGCCTTTAGACTTCTGCCTTTTAACTTCTAACTTCTAACTTCTAACTTCTAGTCAGCTTCCGGTACTTGATGCGATGCGGCTGATCGGCCTGGGCGCCGAGGCGGCGATGGCGGTCGGCCTCGTAGTCCTGGTAGTTGCCTTCGAACCACACGGTTTCGCTGTCGCCCTCGAACGCGAGGATGTGCGTGGCGATGCGATCGAGGAACCAGCGGTCGTGGCTGATGACCACCGCGCAGCCGGCGAAGTTGAGCAGCGCCTCTTCAAGCGCGCGCAGGGTGTCGACGTCGAGGTCGTTGGTCGGCTCGTCGAGGAGCAGCAGGTTGCAGCCCTTGCGCAACAGCTTGGCGAGGTGGACGCGGTTGCGCTCGCCGCCCGAGAGCGTCCCCACCTTGCGCTGTTGCTGCCCACCCTTGAAGTTGAACCACGAGACATAGGCGCGCGAGGCCACGGTCTTCTTGCCCATCGTCAGCTCTTCGGCGCCGTCGGTGATCTCGTCGAACACCGACTTGCCGGCGTCGAGCGCGTCGCGCGACTGATCGACGTAGCCGACCTGCACGGTCTCGCCGAGGCGCAGGGTCCCGGCGTCGGGCTGTTCCTGTCCTGTGATCAATCGGAACGTGGTCGTCTTGCCGGCGCCGTTGGGGCCGATGACGCCGACGATGCCGCCCGGAGGCAGCGTGAACGTCAGGTTCTCGAACAGGACGTTCTCGCCGTAGGCCTTGCGCAGGCCGCGCGCTTCGACCACGATATCGCCGAGGCGCGGACCGGGAGGAATGTAGATCTCGACCGTGTCGACCTTCTGCGCGGTGTCTTCGGCGAGCAGTTGTTCGTAGGCGTTGAGGCGCGCCTTGCCCTTGGCCTGGCGGGCGCGGGGCGACATCCGGATCCAGTCGAGCTCGCGTTGCAGCGAGCGCTGCCGCTTGGATTCGGTCTTCTCTTCCTGCTGCAAGCGGTTCGACTTCTGCTCGAGCCAGCCGGTGTAGTTGCCTTCGTAGGGAATGCCGCTGCCGCGATCGAGTTCGAGGATCCAGCCGGCGACGTTGTCGAGGAAGTAGCGATCGTGAGTGACGGCGACCACCGTGCCGGGATAGTCCTTCAGGAAGCGTTCGAGCCACGCCACCGATTCGGCATCGAGGTGGTTGGTCGGCTCGTCGAGCAGCAACAGGTCCGGCGAGAGCAACAGCAAGCGGCACAGCGCCACGCGGCGGCGTTCGCCGCCCGACAGCTTGGAGACATCGGCATCAGGCGGCGGGCAGCGTAACGCGTCCATCGCGAGATCGAGGCGCGAGTCGAGGTCCCAGGCGTTGGTGGCGTCGATCCGATCCTGCAGTTTCGACTGCTCGTCGAGGACCTTCTCCATCTCCTCGGGCGACATCTCCTCGCCGAGCTTGGCGTTGATCGCGTCGTAGCGGTCGAGCACCGCCTTGATCTCGGCGACGCCTTCTTCGACGTTGCCGCGGACATCCTTCGCGGGATTGAGCTGCGGCTCCTGCGACAGGTAGCCCACCGAGACGCCCTGTCCGGCGAACGCCTCGCCGATGAAACTGGTTTCGACGCCCGCCATGATCTTGAGGAGCGTGGACTTGCCGGCGCCGTTCAGGCCGAGGACGCCGATCTTCGCGCCCGGCAGAAACGACAGCCAGATGTCCTTGAGAACTTGCGAGTCGGGAGGATAGACCTTCCCGAGCCCTTTCATCGTGTAAACAAACTGTGGAGGCATCGAACTACTGATTCTAGCAGGCTTCTGGCTGCAGACTTCGGGGGCTGCAGACTTCGGGGGCTTCAGACTTCGGGGGCTTCGGACTTCGGGCCGCTGGCCGCTCGAAATGCGTCAAGCGACTCGGTGCCGGCCGCGAAAAAGGTCAGGGCCCGCGCGATCAGACCGTAGTCGGCGTGCGTCACATCGACGGCCTCGAGCAGCGCTTCGGTGAAGACTCTCCGATCCACAGCACTACCGGCGGCCGCGGCCTTCATTTTGGCAAGTGCACAGGCCGCGTTGAGCGACGACACGGCCACCGCCAATTCGTCCACGACCGGGCGCACGCCGGTGCCCAGGGTCTGGATCGTCGAGCGCAGGTAGTGGTGCACGAGGGGCTGAATCTCCGGATCGCTCAGATCGACGGCGAGATCCCGGCCCAGCCGGAGATCGAACGCGCCGACGCTTCCCGCCAGGCCGTGGAAGTGCGCGAGCAGCCTGAACATTCGGACCCGCATTCCAAAGCTCGACCCCGCGCTGCGCTGGCGCTCGATTTGAAGTTGCGTGGCGGCCACGAGGAACAAGAACCCGCGCCGCATCAGCCGCGCGTTCCACGAGGGCGCGCGGGGTGTCATCGGCTGGTCGGACGTGGCGGCAAACGGCGCGGTGAGCGCCAGATACTCGGCGAACGATTCGTCATCCAGCCGGACGACGCGGGGCCGGGCCAGATCCTCGAGCAACAGCGCCATCCGCAGCAAGCCATCCTGGCGGTCGAGCAGCTGGAGCAAGCTGGCCCTGAGGATCTTGAGCGACGCCGTGCTGAGGCTGCGGCCCTGCACATATTGAAGGCGCGCACTTGGAGCGGGATACGTCCTGAACCACTCCGTCCTCAGTTCCTTGATTGCATCCAGTGTCTTGCCCGACGCAATCAGATCGCCTTCGTTCGCGACAACGGTTGGACACGCAAAGCTCGCCGTGACCGCCACATCGTCTTCCACCGCGTGGAAGCTGAATGGGAACAGGCGGCAGGTTAACGGCTTGGCACGGGCGCCCAGCTCTTCATGGATGCGGCAGCGATTGGCCGAAGACAGAAAGCCACACGCGCCGCCCTCGCGCTTGCGAATCCGGTGAAAACCCCCGGTGCCGGCAATCGGTTCAAACGGATCGCGTTCGGTGCCTTCCGCACTGTCCGCGCACTCTCGGAACCACCGCCCCACCAGCTTCTGTCGATACGTCTCGGTTTCTGCCCGCGTGACGACGATTTCCCACGGCCGCGTGCAGCACCGCGCGCAACTGGCGCACGTGAAACGTTGCTCGGGATCGAGACGCAGCGAAGACACTGGGCAAATTCTAGCGCGGGCGCAATGGCTCGATGGCGGTTTCGTAGGTCATGCTGGTCTCACAAAATGCATCCACAGATTACACGGATTTCACGGATTCGAAATTCATGATCCAGTTGAGGCGCCAGCGCAGCGGACGCGAACAAGGGCGGGTGGCCCGCGACGGCCTTCGGCCGTGAGGTGGAGTCAGAGGACGAATTCGAGCGAGCCCTGCGAAGTGGGTGGCTCTCTCGAATTCGCCCTCTCACTCCACCTCGCGCCCGGCGAAGCCGGGCGTTGCGGGCCCGTCCGAGTCCTTGTAATCCCCTTAATCTGTGGATGACTTGAAGACG
>JBDTMB010000309.1:0-7159 GCA_039934485.1 Vicinamibacterales bacterium | reverse complement strand
GGCCGTGGTGTCGGCCCAGTTGTGAATCACGGTGATCCGCGCGCGGTCGGCGCCCTTGCCCTCGACCAGCCGCGCCGCCATGGTGTCGCCAAGCGCGATGATGCGAGTGGCTCGCGCGACAAGGTAACGGTTGACGCGATCGAGCACGGCGTTCACCGTGCGGCTCTGGAAGTCTTCGAGGAGCGCGGCGACCTCCGGAAAAATATCCTGGCAGAAGAACACCATGCCGTGTCGAGGCCTGGCGGCCAGTGCAGCCAGGCCGATGATCGGCGGATCGGTCAGGGCCACGGCAATGTCGGGTCGTGGCAAGGTCAGCGCCGACCAGAGCGCCGAGGCGAAGTAGGTCAGGTAGTTGACGGCGCGCCCGGCAAACCGGCGAGGTGAAAACGTCGTCCCCGAGGCCCGGATGATGCGCACGCCGTTGCGGGTCTCGCGCGCCGGCAGCCTGGCGCCCGCCTCCGCCACCGGATAGCCGGTGACGACGGTCACGTCGAATCCGTGCCGCGAGACGAGATCCTCGGCCAGCTCGGTCAGCAACTGACCCGTCGCCCCCGTGTCGGGCCAGTAGGAGCGGTTGAAATAGCACACGCGCGCGGGCGCGGCGCCGCCGGCCGGCATCAGCGCTTCTTCCGCAACAGGTGCGGTCCCATGACCAGCAGGTCCATGTCGGTCCGGAGGAAACAGTCGAGCGCTTCCTCTGGCCGCTCGACGATCGGCTCGTTCTCGTTGAACGACGTGTTCAGCAGCACGGGCACGCCGGTCTCCGCCTGGAACGCGCGAATCAGCGCCCAGTACCGCGGATTGCTGTCCGCGCTGACCGATTGCAGCCGGCCCGAGCCGTCGACGTGCGTCACGGCCGGAATCAGCGCGCGCTTCTCCGGCCGCACCGGATAGACCTGGATCATGAAGGGATCGTGGACGGCGCCGACGAAGTAGTCGTCAATCGCCTCGGCGAGGATCGACGGTGCGAACGGACGGAAGCGTTCGCGGAACTTGATCTTCTGGTTGATGATGTCGCGCATGTCCTCGCGCCGCGGGTCGGCGAGGATGCTGCGGTTGCCGAGCGCGCGCGCGCCCCATTCCATGCGGCCCTGGAACCAGCCGACGACGTCGCCGGCGGCGATCCGGCCGGCGGTTTCGCGGCAGAGATCCTCCTCGTGGTCGAGCGTGGCCCACTCCGCGCGCCCCTGTTCGACCACGCCGCTCTGACGAATCACCTCGGCAATCGCCCCGGGTTCGTACGCCGTGCCCCAGTACGAGTGCGGCATCCGCGGCAAGGCGTGGTGATCGCCGCTGGCGTGCCACGCCTCGAGCGCCGCGCCGAGGGCGGTGCCGTTGTCGCCGGCCGCCGGCTGGATGAAGACGTCGCGAAAGGGCGTGTTGGCGCGAATCTTCCCGTTAGCGACGCTGTTCATGGCGCAGCCGCCGGCCAGCGCCAGCGTCTCGCCGCCAATTCGCGCGTGCACGCCGCGCAGGACATGAAAGGCCGCTTCCTCGAACACGCGCTGCACGGAGGCAGCGAGGTCCTGGTGCCGGCTCGTGACCTCGTCGTCCGGCCGCCGCGCCGGGCCTAACAACTTCACGAGGAGATCGGTGAAGACGTCAGGCACGGTGGGCTCGCCGCCCTCCCAGGTCATCGACACTTCGCCGGTCCAATGCCTGAAGTATTCGAGGTTCAACCTGAAGCCGCCGCCCGAGTCGAGGCGCAGCAGCCGGGCGATCGCCTCGGCGTGCGAGGGCGAGCCGTAGGGCGCGAGGCCCATCACCTTGTATTCGTCGCCGTACTTCTTGAAGCCCAGGTACTGCGTGATCGCCAAATAGAGCAGCCCGAGCGAGTGGGGAAAATACACCCGATCGATCACGTCGAGGCGAGTGCCCGCGCCCTTCGCGACCGAGACGCTGACGAAATCGCCGAAGCCGTCGATCGCGCAGCACGCGGCCTCGGGCATGCCGCTCATGTGAAAGGCGCTCGCCAGGTGGGCGGGGTGATGCTCAACATACCGCAGCCGCGCGTTCACCCTGGCCGGATCGAGCTTGAACGTCCGGGCGATGACCGCCGGCAGGCCGGCGCCCTTGCCGGCGGTGTTGCGATACTGGCGGACCAGCGCCGCCCCCGGCCGGTGCGTGATGGCGAACAACGCCTTGCGGATCAGGTGCACATGGCGGCCCCTGGCCACCGCCCACACATCCACGTCGGCAGGCTCGGCGCCGGCCATGGCCAGGCCGCGGGCGATCGCCAGCGCCGGAAATCCGGCGACGTGCTTGATGCGGGCGAAGCGCTCTTCCTCGAGGGCGGCGACCAGCACACCGTCGCGGAGCACGACCGCCGCGACATCGCCGTGATAGGCGTTCAGGCCGACGATCAGCATCAGGGTCTCGCGAGCCAGGCGCGCGGCGTGTCGCCGGCGCCGTGGTCGCCACGTTGGTGGAGCACGAGTCCCGCCAGCACGCCGCAGACGATCGCATTGGCGGGCATGACGAGCGGAACTTCCCAAATACTCTGCACGGCCACGCCGGCAAGCCCGGCTGCCGCGCCGGCCCGGACCCAGAAGATTTCACCACGATCGCCGTTGATGGCCCGCCAGGCGAGCGCGAAGAGCAGGATCAGTCCGGCCGCGGCTGGTAGCGCGAGCAACAGGCCGCCCTCGGCAGCCACCTGCAGGTAGTGCGAGTGCGCGTTGTTGAAGTGCGACCATCGCTGGACCGACCCAACCCACAAGCGCGTTTGCTGGTAGACCACCATGGCCGGTGAAAAGGTCCCGGCGCCGGTGCCGGTGATTGGAAAGTCACGAACGATCGGCACGGTCTCCGCCCAGATGACACGGCGGCTCGCGCCGATGCCTTCTTCGACAAAGCCGGCGTCAATCCGTTGTGCCCACGAACGCAGATCGACGAACAATACGCCGATCAACACGGCGGCCACGACTCCCGCGAACAGCAGCCGAAGACTGATCGACTTGATGTGCAACCGCCGCTGCGCCAACAGCGCGCCGGCGCCGACCGCCGCCGCCAGGCCAACCAGCGAGGATCGGGACACCGTCAGCAACAACGCGCCGACCATCATCATGCCTGCCACGGCGACGAGCAACCCCCCCGAGGTGAGCGATTCGCGCAGCAGGCCCCGCGTCCGGTATCCGGGATGCGTCTTCACGTGCGCCACCAGGTAGCCGGCCACCGGCGCCGACATCATCAGCAGCCACGCGCCGAAGTGATTGCGATTGACGAAGGCGCCGAACGGATTCGCGCTTCGCGCCTCGGGGCGCAAGACGCCGAGGACCAGGCCCGTCGCCACCGACCGGTGATACAGCGCCAGGAGCGCCGCCGCCGCCCCGATCAATGCCAGCCAGCGGCAAAACTGGCGCGAGCCGCCTGCGGGGAACGCCGATCGCGTGCTCACAAAGGCGACGGTGCCGAGCATCAGGGGCCCGAGGGCGCTCACGGTGGCCGCGGCATCCAGTGACAGCGTGGTCCAGGTCGGCGTCGCTGCCCCGAGTGGCGAGATGTCGAGTGTCGTTCGCACGGTGGCCGCATGCGGCGACAGCACCGCTACGGCGGCCGGTGGCAAGGGAATGATCTGCAGCACGATTCCGGCGATCAGCGCGCCGAGCGCAAGGTCGAGCGGCCTGAAGACACGCGGGAAAGACAGGGTGCGGCGCGGCGCCACTGCCACGGTGGCGGCAGCCAGCGCCAGCAGCGGGCCCGACGTCCACGCCGGGCCCCCCGCAAACAGCAGGTAGGACACGGCGATGAGCAGCAGGAGCAGCGCGCGCTGCACAGATCAGGCCGCCGGCGATTCGGCGTAGTAGTTCTTGTACTGGTGGCCGTAATAGCGCGAATAGTAGTACCGGTTACGCGCGAAGTCGACCTTGTTGAGCACCGCCATCACCTGGCGCGGATTGCTCGACAGCAGGATTTCCACGGCCCGTTCCGCCAGGCGCCACCGCGTCATCTCGGAGCCGATCACGAAGACGACGGCGCTGACGAGCGGGGCGATGATCACGGCGTCGGTCACGGCGAGGACCGGCGGCGTGTCGATGATGACCCAGTCGAACGGACCGGTCTCGAGCCCCGAGATGAGCGCGCGCATCCGGTCCGACGCGAGCAGTTCCGAGGGGTTCGCCGGCGTCCGGCCGGCGGTGATCGCCAGCAGGTTGGGATCGTGCGTGCGCTGCACCACTTCCCGCATCCGGGCCTGGCCCGCCAGCAACTGCGACAGACCGCGGTCGTTGCTCATCCGCATGGCCTTGTGCACGCTCGGCCGGCGCATGTCGGCGTCGATCAGCAGCACCCGCGACCCGCCGACGGCCAGCGCCATCGCCACGTTCACCGCGGTCGTGGTCTTGCCTTCCAGCGGTTGCGAACTGCAGACCACGACAATCTTGGTGCCCTGCGTGTTCAGCTGGCCGGTGAGGGCGGTGCGAATCGAACGGTAAGCCTCGCTGAAGTCGTGCGGCACCGGGCCGGAGATCAACGGATGTCGCTCCCCGCGGACCGACGGCACGAGGCCCATCACCCGCAGCTTCAGGCGGCGCGAGATGCCCTCCGGCGTCTTGACCGTGTCGTCCATGTAGTCGAGCCCGACGGCGACGCCGAGGCCGAGCACCAGGCCGAAGCCGAGCGCGTACATCCAGTCGGTGCGGTGGTTCGGCGTAAACGGCGCACCCGGCACGTCCGCCCGGTCAACCACCCGCACGTTGTTGGTGCGGCTGTTGGCGATCACGCGCAGTTCCTTCTCGCGGGTCAACAACTGGTTGTAAATCTCGCGGTTGGACTCGGCTTCGCGCAACATCACCGAGTAGTCGACGCCCTTGCGGCTCAGGTCGGTGGCCGCCACCTTCTGGGCGTTCAGGTTCTCGTTCAACACGCGTTCCTGGGTGACCGCCGCGTCGTAATCGTTCTTGGCGTTGACCTGGGCCTTCTTGATCTCATCGCTCAGTTGACGCTCGGCGCTCGCCAGCTGCGAGGAAACCTTCAGGTACTCAGGGTGCTTCTCGCCATACCGCTCGGAGATGCGTGACCGATCCTGCTGGAACTGCGTGACCTGGCCCTTCAGGGTCTGGATGAAGGGGTTATTGATCACCGAGGTAATTGAGTCGGCATCCTGTCCGGCGGCTTGGATCTGTTTCCAGAGGCCTTCCTTCTGGATGCGTTCCGTGCGCGCCTTGGTCACCGCGTCGTTCAATTGGGTGAGGCGGGCGACGACGATGTTCTGCGAACTGTCCAGGGCGCCGGCGTCCTGCTTCTCGCGATACTGCGCGAGCGCCTGCTCGCTCTCTTGCACCTTGGCCTGCTGACGCGCGACCTCGCCGGTCAGCCACTGCGCGCTGTTCTCGAGCGCCGCGACTTTCAGCGACAGGTTGCGCGCCACGTACTCGTCGGCGTACTGGTTGATGGCGCGGGCGGCGAACTCGGGGTCCGCGGAATCGTAGGTCAGGTCCATCAACTGGCTGCCGCGGACCGGTGAGACGCCCAGGCGCGAGGCCAGGGCGTCGGCGTAGCTGCTGGCGTCGACGGGGCCGGCCGGGGCGAGGGCCTTCGGGGTGGGGCTCGCTGATGACGCAATCGCCATCCGGTACGGCCATGTGGCGTAGAACTTGATGAGCGAGATGCCGCGGGCCAGTTGCGTGGGCGTCGGGCCGCGTCCGTTGAACTCGGCGACCTTGCCCAGGTCCAGCTTGGCGGCGACTTGCTGCGCCAGGTCGCGTCCCATGATGATGCGCAGCTGCGTCTGCTGGTAGACCTCGGGATCCTGCGGCTGCACGTTTTGCATCATCTGCGCGGGCGTGTTCAGGTCGATATTGGGATCCTCGATCAGGATTCGCGCCGAGGCCTGGTAGGTCGGGATTTGCGTATAGCTGTCGACCATCATCCAGCCGACGACGAGCGTGAACACCGTGATCGCGGCCCAGCGGTATCGATAGACCACGGCCAGGCGATCCAGGATGTGCGGCTCCGCCTCCACCGGCAGGCTGGCCATGGACGGCGGCGCCGACGGTGTCGAGACGACAGGCGGTTCGCTTACAGGTTTCTCAGGTACGCTCAACGGTAACTCTCAACTCGGCTGATCAACGAGGCGACACCGGTTCACCGGGGTCCGCTGCTGGAATATTCTGGCTGCCCGCGACCGTCAAGGTCGCCGCGGAGAGCGTGTCGGCAGAACTCATGCCCACGAAACTGCCGAAGTTTCGGATGGGCACCACCTTTTGGGCAGCCGCATCCCACCGTCCGGGCAGGATGATGACCGTCTGCAGCGTTTCATTGCGCGCGATGGCGCCGGCGTTGCTCAACGCGACGACGTAACGATCGCCGATGAACATCTCGACGACATACGTCCCGGGCTCGATGTCCGGAAACTCGTATTCACCGTTGTCGTTGGTGATGGACACCGCGACGACCTGCCCCGTGACGATGTCTCGCAACCGCACGCTGACGTTCTTGACCGGGACCTGCCGGATGTCGATGACGGTGCCGACGATCTTGGTCATCCCGCTGCCATCGGGCCTCCACGCCTGGACGAACTTGAGGCCGGGGACGAGTCCGGAAGGCGGCGGCGGCACGAGCGTCGCCGTACCGCGCTGTGCGGCCAGAGTGGCGCCGAACATGATCACGCATCCGATTGCTGCGAGCCGAACCACGCGTCTCATAAACTTCTGCCCTTCGGGCTGACGGGGGATGGGGAGTCCCTCCACTAGATTACGCCCATTCCGTAGTATCGGACGCTCTTGGACCTTCACTAGTTGATAGGACAATATAAGACATTAACGCGCTCTTGTCCACCATCCTGCACGAATGGATGAGCCTTCACCGGGTCGTAAACAGTATAAAGTGTTGATTATAAATAGGTTATATGATTTCGTAGGCGTGTTTGGTCTGGCTCTTCCGTGCAACCTGCTAGAAGAAGCTGTCATCATGAAACCGCTGGATCGTAAACACGCTGTGAGAGGAGTGCGTAACCGCATCATGCTCCGCACCAAGTGGATCTTGAGCCTTCGCCGGGTCGTGTTCGTGGCCGCGTTCTTCGCGGCGGGCAACAGCCTGCTCGGCGCGTCCGATTGGCCGGAGTGGCGCGGCCCTGGCCGCGACGGGCGCTCGACCGAGACCAACCTGCCGGCGAAATGGTCGCCGAAGGGCGAGAACCTCGCGTGGCGGGTGCCGTTTG
>JBDTMB010000308.1:0-7187 GCA_039934485.1 Vicinamibacterales bacterium | reverse complement strand
GACATCGTGCCGAAGATGAGCGAGATGCAGGACTACGGCGGCTTCAGCAACCCGCGGCTGATCTACAACCTGGGCCACGCCGCGTTCGAGTTCATGGAGGCACGCTGGGGCAAGGAAGGCGTCCGCGCCTACGTGTTCGCGCTGCGCCGCAGCGTGATCGGCGGCAGCGACGATGCGTATCAAGAGGCGTTCCAGATGACGCCCGAGGAATGGGACCAGCAGTTCGACAAGTACCTGAAGGATCGCTTCAAGCCGTTCCGCGACAAGGAGCGGCCGGCGGATTACGGCCGCGACCTCGCGCCCGATCCGCGCAAGGGCAGCTTCTCCAACGTGCTGTCGATCGAGCCGTCGCCCTCGGGCGACCTGATTGCCGCGATGACCGGCAACGGCCGCGACCGCGAGCTCGACATCGTGTTGATCTCGGCGAAGGACGGCCAGGTGATCCGCAACCTCACCAAGGGCTTCGACCAGTCGAGCGGTTTTGAATACCTCGCCACGCCTGGCGGCCGCTGGAACTCGGTGCCGTGGATGTCGTGGTCGAACCAGGGCGACCGCCTCGCCTACTTCGTGCGCACCGAGAAGGACCGCTCGCTGATCGTGCAGAACGTGATCACGCGCAAGATCGAAGTGCGCATCCCGATGACCACGGTCGACTCGCCGGAATCACCGGACTTCTCGCCCGACGGCAAGTTGATCGCGTTCTCGGGGCTGCGCGACAGCTCGGCCAACATCTACACGGTGAATCTCGAGACCAAGGAAGTCGTCAACGTCAGCAAGGACAAGTTCGCCAGCTACGCGCCGACGTGGGCGCCTGACGGCAAGTCCCTCGTCTACCTGGTGCGCGTGAGCGGCAACGAGAAGATCTTCCGGATGAACGCCGACGGCAGCAACAAGACGCAGATCACCTTCGGCACCCACGACGACGGCGGGCCGCAGTTCATCGACGACAACACCCTGGTGTTCTCGTCCACCGCGGTCAATCCCGCCGAGCCGATCGATCCGGAAGTGGCGAAGAACGGCCAGATCTACAACCTGTGGACGCTGAACCTCAAGAACGGTGAACTGAAGCAGTACACCGACGCGCTCGCCGGCAACCTCTGCCCGGTCGTCTTGCACGAGGGCGGCGCTCCATCGAAGGTGGCGTTTGTCACCTATCTCAAGGGCGACTACGGCCTGCACATCCTCGAACGCAAGGAAGAGATCACCAAGGTCGCGTCGGCCGACTTCGGCTCGCCCGGCCCCATCGTCGACTTCCAGGCGCCGATCGGCCACACCATGATCGCCGACAACAAGAAGAAGAAGGGCAAGTTCGAGAAACTCTTCCTCGAAGGACGCCCGCCCGTGGCGCTGGGCGTGACCAGCGGCGGCGACGTCTTCGGCGGCACGCAGGTGGCCTTCACCGACGTGCTGGGCGACCAGCAGTTCAACCTGTTCGTCTCGTCGGTGTCGCAGTATCGAACCATCTCGGGCACGTGGGTCAACCAGGAGAAACGGCTGCAATGGGCGTTGCAGGGCTACTCGCAAACGCAGTTCTATTACGGCCAGACGTCGGGCGTCTTCTACGATCCCGCGTATGCGTCGTTGATTGACCGCGACCTGGCCACCGCGACGCAGACCATCCAGGGCGGGACGCTCTTTGCCATCTACCCCTTCAACCGCTACCGCCGCGTCGAGGTGTCCGGCGGCGTGAACTACTTCAACGAAAGCTACAACGACCCGGCCCTGCAGGATTACTCGAACCAGTACCAGCAGGAGCAGTTCGGCCGGACGCTCTTCAACAACGGCATGATCGCGCCCCTGGGCGTCGCGTTCGTCCAGGAGACCACGATCTTCCGCGAGTTCGGCCCGCTGTCGGGCAGCACCATGCGGCTGTCGTACGAAATTGCCCCGAAGATCGGCAACAGCCTGTCGCGCCAGACCTTCGACGGCGACGCCCGCAAGTATTTCCGGCTGGGCTCCACCGGCCTGTTCGCCATCCGGGCGCGCGGCTACAAGAGTACCGGCACCAGCCCGGGCTACACCTACTTCGGCGGCAACTCCGAACTTCGCGGCTACGACTACCTGTCCTTCATCGGGCAGAACGCGTTCTTCACCAACGCGGAACTGCGCATCCCGCTGATCGACGCGATGGCCACGCCGATCGGGGTCCTCGGCGGCGTGCGCGCCACGCTGTTTGCCGGCGTCGGCGGCGCCTACTTCGAAGGCCAGCCCTGGAAGTTCTTCACCAGCGCATCGTCGGTCGAGGTGCCGATCATCGACTACAACCTGCAGACGCAGCAGCCGATCTATGGCGCCCCGGTGCAGATCGCGGGCCGCCGACTGGTCGACGCGCGGGCGTCCTACGGCATCAGCCTGGCGACCTTTGCCCTTGGTTTCCCGCTCCACTTCGACTGGTCATGGCGGACGATGATGAACCCGCAGTGGGAAGACGTGGTCTTCGCGCAGGCGGGCGGCAGCCGTGAATTCCGCCGGCCGAAGTTCACGATGTGGATTGGCTACGACTGGTAGAAAGTAGAAGGTGAAAAGTAGAAGGTGAAAAGTAGAAGGTGAAAACCACTTTTCACTTTTCACTTTTGACTTCATACTTCCTGTGTGAAACCCAAGCGCTGGCAGGAGTCGACGGCAGAAACGGTCCAGGTCGTGTTGCCGAACGATTCCAACCCGCTCGGGTTCATCCTCGGCGGCGCGGTGATGCACCTCATCGACATCACCGGCGCCATCGCCTGCCATCGGCACACCAACACGCTCGCCCTCACGGCGGGCGTCGACGGGCTCGAGTTCATCCATCCCATCAAGGTCGGCGACCTGATCCTCCTCAAGTCCAGGGTGACCTGCACCTTCACGACCTCGCTCGAAGTGGAAGTGGAAGTGTTCTCGGAACAGATCGAGACCGGCAAGCGCAAGCTTACCAGCCGCGCCTACCTGACTTTTGTCTCGATCGATCGCGAGGGCAAGGCGCAGCCGGTGGCGCCGTTGCTGATTGATAACGATGAGGACCGAGAGACCTGCCGGCAGGCGCACGAACGGCGCGCCGAGCGGTTAAAGCGTAAAAGAGGGCGGCGGCTGTAGGCGTCGCAGGCGGGGGCTAAAGCCCCCGCCCTCCAGCAGCTCCAGCAGCTCCAGCAGCTCCAGCAGCGCTAAAGCCCAAGCCTCCAGCTGTTAGTTGCCCGACTTCGACAGCCGCACGACGCTGCGATCGAGATCGAGCGAAACGCGGTACGGGCTCAGGAACCGGTGGCCGACAATGCCGCCGACCTGGAACCCCAGCAGCACGCTCGGCGCCTGCAGGTTCAACACCACGACCGAGAAATTGTCGAACAGGATGTTGTTGAACTTCAGGTTCACGCCCGGCATCAGGAACGCATCCCGATCCCAACCCGACGTGCCATAGACCCGCAGCGCGATCTTGCGCGCCGTCGGCGGATCGATGTCGTCGGCGGTGGCCTTGCTGATCGAAATCACTTCGCCGCCGGTATCGACGACGAAATACGTCGGGCGGGTCTTGTTGATCAGCCCGCGCACCATCGACAGGCGGTGGTGCCGCATCGGCAGCGTGAACTCCGCCTTCTCCTCGGGGAGCTGGCGGCCAATCGACAGCTTGTGCGAGGCGTAGTCGATGGTCAACGAGAGGCCCAGCGCCAGTGGCGAGAAGCTTTCGGTTTCGCGCTTCGGGATGCCGCGCAACGCCGGCGCCTTGATCAGGGTGGGCACGTTGTTCAGCGTCAGCGTGCCAATCTCGAAGGTATCGAGGCGGCCAAGCTGCAGGCCGCGGAGGCCGACTTCGCCGACGCCGGCGCTCAGCGTGTAGGTGATCGGCCGCACCACCGCGCTGGCCGCGGTCTGCCGCGAAATCGTCGTGAGCTCGGAGCCGGTGTCGAGCACGAAGTCCTGCGCGCGGCCGCCGTTGATCTTCACCTTGACCAGCACCTTGTCGTCGACGATGCGGAAGTCCATGGTGTGCAGCGCGGTTTCGTCGGCGGGTTCCATCGAGATCGGCTCGCGCTCGCCGAAGGACTTGAGGAAGCGGATCTGCGAACGCGACCACGCCGCCTTGTCGCTGCGGTCCTTGTTCGGCAGCAGGTTGACGTAGTTGCCGTAGGCGGCCGCTGCCTGTTCGTAGCGCCGCATGCGCTCGAAGATCGTGCCGACGGTGTGATGGATTTCTTCGTCGCGCGGCGACAGCTTCAGCGCGCTCTGCGCCTCGTTGAGCGCCTCGTCGAGCTTGCCCTGCGCGGCGAGGGCCTTGGCCAGGCCGTGATGGCCGCGTGACAGATCCGGCTCGATCGACAGCGCGTCGCGGAACTCCGCGTCGGCCTCGTCGAAGAGGCCCGCCGACCAGAGGGCGTCGGCATGGATCGACAGGACGTCGGGATTCCTGGGCGCCTGGGTCTTAAGGGTGGCCGCTTCGTGCTGGGCCTCGGCGAATTCGCCGAGCCGCAGCGCCGACTTGACGACGCCGACCCTGGCCTGCAGGGCCAGCGACTTGTCCTCGGCCGCCGTCGCCAGGCGGAAGGCGTCGAGCGCCTCGCGATACCGCGTTTCGTCGAACAGCAGGGTCCCGAGCTGGAACTGCAGTTCCGCGTCGTTGATTGGCGCGCGCCCGTAGACACCCGACACCAGTGTTGCCGTCATGGCGGCGGCCACCAGCAGAAAGCGAGGTCGCAAAGTCATACCACCCTCTTTCGGGAACCTTCACGCACCCTGGTGGCGCAACCGGGGCACCCTGGGAGCACGGAGACCGCACTCCCCTCTTCCGGGATTCTAGACGAAATGGAACCTACTTTTGAAAGTGTTTGGCGTTGATCTCGATGTAGTTCTTCCACTTCTCCGGGACCTCGTCGAGGGCGAAAATCGCCTCCACCGGGCAGGCTGGCACGCAGGCGCCGCAATCGATGCATTCATCCGGGTGGATGTAGAGCATCTTTTCCGCCTCGAAATCGCCTTCGTCCTTGCGGGGGTGGATGCAATCGACGGGACACACGTCGACGCACGCCGAGTCTTTCGTTCCAATACACGGTTCCGTGATGATGTAAGCCATTACGCAGTGCTCTCCAGTGGGGGCGGCAGGTGACCCAGCCGCATTGAAATGCGGCGCGCCAGATCCCACGCGCCGCGATGATGTTCCGTCAGGATCGGCGCGTCGTCGTCGCCGTGGCCGAACAGGCCGACGCGCGCCACCTCGTGGCCGGTGTAGTCGCGCACCGGCGCGCAGGTGCAGAACAGGCGCTGCAGCGCGTCGGGCTGCACCGGCGGCGGCCCGAGGCGGACGATGGTGGCTTCGGGCTTGCTCAGTTCCGTTTGCGTGGCCAGCTTCAGGCAGCTCAAGCGCCGCGTCGCCTGCCGCGGCGAAAAGTAGAGGGCGCAGTGGCCGGGCATGTCTTTCCCATACACCGTCCGCATCGCCACTTCGTCGGGACCGGTGCTCCAGACGTAGGTCACTTCGCCACTCGACGGAATGGCGATGAACCCGCGGTGGGGGGTCCGCAGGACGTACTCCCGCATGATCGGATACGCGTGCAGGCGCAGTTCCGAGCGGCCGAGCGACCGGAAACTCAAGTCGAGCATCTTCAACGTCAGGCCGTAGCGCTGGGTCTCGTCGTCCTGACGAACGTAGCCGCGGCGCTTGAGCACGCCGAGCAACCGATGCACGGTGGACGCCGGCTGCTTGAGGGCACGAGCCAGGTCGGCCAGGCTCATGCCGCGGGGCATGCCGCTCAGCACCTCGCACACCTCAAGCGCCTTGTCGATGGAGGTGAGGGTGCCGGACAGACGGGCGGCGGGAAGGGGCGATGATTCCATCATGCGGAATGACGTTTCAGAATCTTGACTCTACCGTTGGCCCCCTTCCCTGTCAAGGCGTTACGGACATACGATGAGCATCCGCGCCGTGCCTAACGATCTGATCGGCCAAACTCTCGGGCACTACCGCATCGTCGACCAGCTCGGCGCCGGCGGCATGGGCGTGGTCTACCGCGCCCAGGATCTCAAGCTGGGACGCCAGGTCGCGCTCAAGGTCCTGCCGGCCGGGAGCGCCTCGGACGCCGAGGCCATCGAGCGCTTCAAGCGCGAGGCGCGGACCGCGTCGTCGCTCAATCACACCAACATCTGCACCATCTACGGGTTCGACGAGCACGACGGGCAGCTCTACCTCGCGATGGAATTGCTCGACGGCGATCCGCTCGACCGGCGGCTGTCCGGCAAACCGCTCGAGATGCGGATAGTGCTCGACATCGCCACGCAAGTGGCTGACGCGCTGGATGCGGCGCACGTCGGCGGTGTGCTGCATCGCGATGTCAAGCCGGCGAACATTTTTCTCACCCGCCGCGGCACGGTGAAGGTCCTCGACTTCGGCCTCGCCAAGCTCTCTCCGGATTTCCGCAGGGGCGGTCGCCACCTCGACGCCCGGCACGACACCGCCGTGCCCGACCATTTCTCGAGCGTCGCCGGCACGACGGTGGGCACCATCGCCTACATGTCGCCGGAACAGGCGCGCGGCGAGGATGTCGATCCGCGGACCGACCTGTTCTCGTTCGGCGTGGTGTTGTACGAGATGGCGACGGGACGCCAGAGCTTCCCGGGTCACACCACCGCGGTGGTGTTCGACGGCATTCTCAATCGCGATCCGGCGCCGGCGAGTTCCTTCAACCCCCTGGTGCCGGCGGAATTGGATCGCATCATTTCGAAGGCGCTCGAAAAGGATCGCGCGTTGCGGTACCAGACCGCCGCCGATCTCGGCGCCGACCTCAAGCGCCTGCGCCGGGATTCCGCGTCGCGTCAGTCGATGCCGGCCGCGCTGGCGTCGGTTTCCCAAGATGCGGCCACGGTGGTGTTGCCGTCTGGCAACGCCCCCATCGCCGGTTCCGGGTTCAACACGTCGGCGTATGCGGCGGCGGCCACGGCGCCGACCGCCGAATTCGCGGGCACCACGTCGCCGCCAAAGCCGCCCGTCGCGGGCTTGCCGGCTCAACCCAGGCAACGATCAACGGTCACGGCGCCCGGCACCAAGACAACCTGGCTGGTGGGCGCGAGCGTGGCCGTGCTGGTGATTGCCGCCATCGCCGGCGGCATCGGCGCCTATGTGGCGAGCCGGAATTCCGCAGCGGCGCAGCCGGTTGATCAAACGGCAGCCAACCCGGCCGGCGCCACCGCGCCGCCCGCCACGGCCACGGCCGCACCTGAGCCCGTGA
>JBDTMB010000307.1:0-7202 GCA_039934485.1 Vicinamibacterales bacterium | reverse complement strand
AAGTTGGTCGAGAGCGGCGAGCCTGCGATCATTTTCTTGTGAAAGTGCGACCAGACCACCGCCATGGCGATCACCCAAGTCTTCCCGGTGCCGGTCGCCATCTTGAATGCGTACCGGCGCAGGTTCTCCGGAGGCAGGTCTTGCAATCCCTCCGCGTCGAGCTCTGGAACGTACCGACGGATCTGTCGCCGGCCGTCCATGGTGGTCTGGAAGACGATATTGTCCGCCAGCAGATCCTTCTTGTAGACCTCGGCGTGGGCTTGAATGAGCGCCTGCGCGTCCGTGATGCCCGCGACTTCCACCAGCCACACCATGGTCTCGATCGCCTCTCGCTGGCAGAAGTAGTAGCGGAAGGGGACGCCGAAGCCGGAGACCTCGTGATCCTCCTCGAACCAGTACTCGAAGAGACGCTTCGTAACGTCGGATGCCCCCGCGTAGCCCCCATCGCGCCAGGCATCCACCGCGGCGCGAATCTTCGGCACCAGCAGCAGCCGGGTCGGGCGGCGACCAGAGTCGTCCACGCGCCAGCCGGTGGGCGAGGCGGCGTCCTTCACCAGGTACGAGGTCGGCCTCTCCCACGGACGGCGGCCCGGAATCTCGGGCAGGTCCTTGTCGTAAGCGATGACGGCCTTGGCCATGGCTACTTGACCACCACGTCGAAGGCCTGCGAGGTGTCGTTGCCGAAGATGTCGATCACCTTGACGAGGATGCGGTACTTACCCGGCTTCTCGTAGCTGTGCTGATCGGAAACGAGCGGCAGCTTCCGCTCCTTGCGGGTGCGGTAAGCGACCCAGCCCTGCATAAAGGTGTCGCTCTGAAAGTCCCAGTCCACCGCCCAGTAGTCGATGTAGTCCGACCACTTCTTCACTTTGCTTCGCACGTCCTCGGGTATCAGTTCGGTGTTGGGAATGACGAAGTCCTTGAGCGCGACCTGCGCGATGAGCTTCTTCGACTGCTTGATCTCAGCTTCAAGGTAGGCCAGCTCGAAGAAGCGGACGTCGCCCTTGGCGGCGGCCTGCTGCTCCATCACTTCGCGCGGGATCTGCAGGAGCAGGAGCTTCACGCCCTTCTTCTTCGCGGCCTCGACCATCAGGTCGTAGAGGCCCATTTCCCACTCCCATCCGAGCACGTGCAGCTCGCTCTGCTTGAGCTTCGCGGACTCGTCCAAAGCCGCATCGATTTCGCCGATGGTGACCGGCGCGTCCACGGCGCCGATGTGGACCATGGCCTTGCCCTTCTTGCCGTGAAGCTGCGCCATTCCAGCCACGGGCTGGGCACCGTACAGCTTGAGGATGAAGGCGAGGTACTCGTAGAGCGCCTGCTCGGCCAGGGGCTTGCCCTTCGCTTCGCCGAAGGTCACACCCTGCCAGTACTGGCGCTCGTACTTGCCGAGGTTCAGCACTTCGAAAGGCTTGCAGTTCTCGATGCCGAGCAGCCGTTTGCGGGTGACGTGGATACCCCAGCGTCCGAGGTCGCAGCCGATCCAGCGGCGACCAAGCTTCTCGGCGACAGCGAGCGTGGTGCCGGAGCCACAGAAGAAGTCGGCGATGAGGTCACCGCTCGCAGATGCGACCTTAAGTACTCGTTCAAGCAGCTCTTCTGACTTCTGCGTGTCATAGTACAGCTTCTCTGGATCCGTAGGACTCGTGATGCGCTTCACGTCAGGCCACCAGTCGTTCACTGGTGTGCCTTCCTCACGGAGCCTCGCAGCGTCTCCCTTGACTGCCGTTCTGCCACGCTGAATCGTTCCCTCCGAGTAGGGGCGATACTGAGTATTGAAAGTCCACTCTGTGCCCTTTGAGAACCAGAGAATGACATCATGCTTGCGTGGAAACTCACGTTTCGGTATGCCGCCACCGCTGTAGCACCACACGATCTCATTGCGAAAGCCCGGTTCGTCAGACTTCTCTCCGCTATGACCGAAAATCTCGTCCAACATCACTTTGACCATGTGCACAACAGTCGGATCGAGATGAACGAATAATGAGCCTTTGGAACTTAGTAGTTCACGACACAGCTCAAGGCGCTGGAATATCCAGCCGGCGTACAACTCTCCTCGTGGACCCCAAGTGTCTCGATAAGCCTTCTCCTCCAAGATTGAAGGTTCCTTGTACACCTCGGTGTCACCTTCACCAATCGGCGCCGAAAATGAGAAGTCCGCACCGGTTGCGAACGGCGGATCGATGTAAATGAGGTCGATTTTCCCAGCGAACTTCTCGCGCAGCGACCCCATCACAAGCAGGTTGTCGCCCCAGATGAGCTTGTTCCGCCAGCCCGCCTCGAAGGTATCGCCCTCCTTGCCGTCGTAGACGTCGAAGAGCCCGCCTTGCACGCCGCGCTTCTTGACTTCGCGGGTAGCGCGGCTCTCGTTAACGGTCTCGATGACTTGAAATGGCAGGCTGACACGGGGCACGTCTTTGAGAGTGCCGTCCTCGTTGTACTTGCCCGGCCAGACCAGCTCGGTTTTGGTGATATCGATTTTTGCCATCGTGTCTATTCCTCTTGATCGTGTGGATCAGTGTCCACGTTGGCGACGTCGAGCCAGCCGCGGTCGAACGTAAAAGTGCGCGTCCTGCTTGAGGGGTCTTGGATGCGGACGACGCGGGCGTTCTCATCGCCAGCGTGCTCCACGACGTAGAGCCAGTAAGCATCGCCGTGCTCACGGGCGCAATCAAATTGCGTTCGCGAGAGTCCGACGGGCCGGTTGTCGAGGCCACCTGTCATGGCCTTTACCTCGACCCAGCGTACCGGCCGACCGTCCTGCCTTGCGGCCTCGAACAAGTCGAATCCTGGATTATGCGTCGGGGTGCGTCTCAAATTTGGTTCGCCTGCCAAGATCAGGGCGATGGCCTTTTCTTCCAAGGCCATGCGGGCCGCTTGGTCGAGGCCGTCCGGGTCAGCGTCCTCACTATCCGGGTGCGCGCCGACGTACGAAATGAACGGCCTGCCGCCGCCCCTTCCAGGCGATCGTTTACCAGGGCCGCCACTCTCGTTTCCGGAACGTCCATCGGGGTGACCGCTACCAGTCCCCGTGCCCTCGGTACCGCGAGACCCCGCCCCACCAGAGGTCCCCGTGCCGCCGCTCGTACCATTGGCTGTGCCGGACGGCTCCAGACCGATCGGATCGGGAACAGGCGCCGTTGGGTCGGGCGCGTCTCCAAGTAGCTTCTTCAGCGCATCGTTGACGTCGCCGGGGACGCCAGTATCGGGCGTTTCGGTTTGGTCCTCCACGCCGAGTCGAGCCCGCAGATCAGCCTCGCTCGTCACACCGAGCTTTTTCAGCAAATCAAGAATACCGGGCTCGATGCCGGCTTCCCTCGCCAAGGTCTCGAGAATCGGCGGCTTGAAGCGGATTTTCGAAAGCAGGAACGGGTTTGGTTTCCAACCAAGAGTGTCGAAGATGACGAATTCGGGCGTTTGCAAGTTGCCGTTCGCGGACGGCACCCACGCCGTCCTTCCAAGTTGCCGGACGAAGTCAGCATCAAATGTCGCGATCCGACCGTGGTAGTAGGTCCAACGATAGGTCCCGGAGAATGTGCCGGTGCCACGGCGATCTTCGACGTCGCTCAAAGCCTCCCATAGCAAGGCCGCTTTCCTGGTTCTGGCTTCGAGGTCGAGACTCGGGAACACGGCAAGCAGTTCGCCGAGACCTCGCAGAGTAGAGTCTTCAATCGTCTCGCCGCCGGAGTTGCTCTCGCAGCCAGCCACGACGCGCATTTCGCGCCGCTGCTCCCACGTAAATTTAGTCTCAATAGGAATCGGCTGAAGATGGAGAGCAGCGCCACACGCCACTAGCAGATCTCGAACCGGTTCGCCGCGAAGGCAAGCATACGAATCATCTGCGATGAGGACACTTGGCACGGCTGCAAACAGTTCCTTCAGCCGTTCGGTTGCCAGGTAAACGCCATTGGGCCGCGAAAACCACTTTGTCCCCTCGCCGGCGTCGATCGCTCTGACGAAGGTACTATCGCGCAGAGCGGCAACCAGTTTGTCACGCTGGGCCTTGGAATCGGTGCCGAACGCGGCCAGAATACGACGGATATCAGCTTCGTAGTCCTCGTCCTGAACCCCCACCTCCTGGCCCTTATACCGTGGAAGAACGTTCCAGACGACATCGTCCACCGGGTCTGGCTCGGTCAGGCCAAGCGACCGCAAGAACGTTCGGGCCCCGTCGGTTGCGCAGAGGGTCCGTCGCACCGTAGGGAATCCGGTCTCGATAGCGCTCGGGAGGCATCCCTGTGGCCGTCCGTTCTGCATCGCCGTAACCTGCGCACCGTCCTCGAGGCGAACCAGCGGCAGGCCGCCCAAACGCGAGCGCAGAGCCGGCTGGCCGTTCAGGAATTCATAGAGCCGGACAATCCAATCATCGGTTTGCGCACTCAGAAACGGCGCGTCGAGCTTTGGAGTAATGCTCTCCGGCGTAATTTCCGCAATTCCCAACTCGCGCATCAGGTATTGGCGCAGTTCCGGGGTGCGATCTTGCGAGATCTCTCCACTCAACCACGCCATTTCTCCGGCGCCCGCGCCGAACATTGCCACCAGTTGGACTGGCGACAGAAGTTCCCGCAGTTCCTGAGTCCGCGCGAGCTTCGCGTTCCGAGCAGCGGCGTGCACACCCAGTGACGTCGGCAGGAGCGCCTCTGACGCGAGCGCTGCGTGAGCCGCATCGAACAATGGGGCGAACATGCTGCCTTCGGGGAACTTCGCCCGGTCCAGCGGCAGACATCGAAGTGCCGCCGTGTCTAGCAGGCCTCCGTCTCTCAACGCGCGCAGCGCTTCGACGAGCAGGGTCGCTGTCTCCTCGACGAGGTGACGGTTCCAAGCGTCGCGGCTTGGAACGTTGTCGCGGCTCGGTGTCGTGCGGTAGGGGCCTTGTACCAGGAAGCCGAGATGCGTCGCTAGGACTGTCGGAAAAAACACGACGAGCGGAGAATCGCTGACGGCCTGTACGGACCAACGCTCGGACCCGGCTATCGGGCGGATCGAAAAGGCGATCTCTGTCTGACCTGCGACGACGCCGTCATCAGTGGTCGCCTCTCGGGAGAAGACCAGCCACGTCTCTTCGAGATCAGCTTTGCCCTCCTCCTGCCCGAGGACCGTAAGTCGCCGTCCCATTTGGCCAAGTGCCTCGGGCTTGCCGCGGAGATAGATCCCGGAAGGCCCACCTTCGACAGCCCAGGCAATTTCGTCGATCTCGCGGAGAAACAGCAGAGTACTCGGCCCAAGTCGCTGAAGGCCGTTCGCGATCTCCTCTCTTGCCGCGCTATCGGCTTCCCGCAGTGGCAGAACGATGGTCGTCTCTTCCACGCGTTGGCCGATGGGCTGCGTGGCAACCGGCCACACGAAGCTTTCGATGGCAAAGTCTTCCGTGCCTGAATGAATTTCCGGACGATCGCTGAAGGCGTACACCGACTTGAAGCCAATGCCGAACCGGCCGATTGCCGTCAGGTCCTTGGTGCTTTCCGCAATTCCGCAAATGCCGCGGACGTCGCGGTCGTCGAAAGGTTTTCCCGAATGCGAGATCCGCAGCGAGCTCTCGCCGAGCACGAAGCTGACGGCCCTGGAGCCCTCCCAGCCAGTACGACGAGCCAGAGCATCTTCGGCGTTCTGTAGCAGCTCGAAGATGAAATGTGTGCGGTCGCCGTAGCGATTTGCAAGCAGCATCGGGCCGATTCGGCCGATATCGGTCCCGTAACGGCGCTCGTTGTCAGCCCGAATACCTGCGTAGTCCGACGCCATCAGCCGCGGGCCTCTCTTGAGATGATGCCTTCGGCATGGCAGAGCGTCCGAAGGTCACACTCCTTGCAGATCGCTGCCTCAGGCGGGGAACTGACCGTGAAGTCCCGCGATTGAATTCGATGTACCGTCTCGTCGAAGTGGCGGCCAGCCTCTTCGACTTGTCGCGGATCGTAGGGAAGCACCATGAGCGCGTCCTGCTTACGCGGTTCGGACGTCCAGTAGAGCAGCAGACGGTCGACGTGTCGGTTGTGCCGACGCTCAAGGATATGAGCGTACGTACAGAGCTGGCGCTCGTAGTTCGCGATGAGTTCTGGGCTGTTCGTCGGGCGCGGCGACGTCTTGAAATCTAGCAGCTCCAACTTGCCATCGCCGCCGAGAAGCAGGTCCACCTTCCCCGCAAGAATGTAACCATCCTTTTCAAGCGACACATCCACTTCGGTCTGAATGACCCGCCGCATCTCTGGCTGATTCTGCTTGAAGTAGTTCACGACCTGCACGAAGGCAGCCTCGCGCGCCTTGTCACCGATCGGGCGGACGTCGCTCAGGCAGAGGAACCGAAACGTGCGATCGAACAACTCACGGATGCGCGGTTCGTCGAGGGTGTCAAGCCGACCGTCCATTGCGATTCGGTGAATCTCTTCGATCGTCTGATGCACGAGCAAGCCGAAGAAAATCACGGCTGAACGGGAGGGGGTGAAATCATACTCGCGGAAGAATTGATACTGACGTGGGCACGTCTCGTAGATCTTCAGGTCTCCAGTGAAGCTGTATGTCTTCTTGACCGGCATGCGCTCGCGGATTTCAAAGCGCTGGGCCGTGAGCAATTCCTTTTCTACGTAGGGCCATTGGGGAAGACCTTGCCAGATCGGCGCAAAGTGATCCTTCGGCGGCTCGTGCGCCGCAAGCACCAAAACTCGCTGGGGTCGCGAAAAGGCAACGTAATGCAGGCGCATTCGATCGAACAATGTGACGCGGCTCTCAGGCTCGAACGGCGGCCGGTGGTAGAAAGGTGCGAGGTCGCGGTCAATCTGCTTCGGGCTCGAGAGCTGGGTGCTCAGCGACCCCACGACGACAACGGGAAACTCGAGGCCTTTCGCCTGATGAATAGTCATCACCTGTACGTAGCCCTTTGGGAATGGCTGGTCCGGGTCCTCGTATTCGTTGATACCTCCTTCGTGTAGAAGTCGCAGAAAGCTGTTGAATAAATGCAGCCGCAGGAACTCGCGATTGCGGAACGTGACGACCGTGTAGTGGTAGTAGCTCTGGAAGACGTTCAGAAGCTGCGAAAAGATCGCGAGGTTCCTTGCGGCGTTCTCTTCTTTGATCGCGGACTTGAATGGATCGAGGGCTAGGAGTTCGTAAAAGTAGTCAGCCGGCCTGTTGTCCAGCGCCTCGCCTTCCTTCAGACCAGCGATCTCAGCCGTCCACCGCTGGAGAGCTCCGGCTAGCGGATGGGGCGAGCC
>JBDTMB010000306.1:0-7242 GCA_039934485.1 Vicinamibacterales bacterium | reverse complement strand
CAGCAACCCTCCGGTTAACAGCCGGATGCTCTGCCGTTGAGCTACCGAGGAATATGGCAGGACTTTCCTGACGAAAACGAACCCCAATCGTACGCTAAAGCCGGGCTGTCTCGCAAGTTCCAAGGTGTAGGATGTCGAGACTATGCGCCGGACGCCACCCATGCTCCTGTTCGCTCTGCTCGTTTCACCGGCCCTGAACGCGCAGAACCCGCCCGCGCCAGCGGTCATCACGCCGCGGCTCGACACCCCGCAGGCGCGCGTCATCGTCGCCACCTTGCAGCCACACACCCCTTCCATCGCCCGCAACGGCCACGCCACCAACCGCGTGCTGGTGTACCTGGACGATGGGGTGATGACGGTGAAGGAAGGCGACCAGACGACGACCATTGATTTCCACCGCGGCGATGTCCGCTGGCGCCCGGCCGGCGGCGCTTACACCGCCGAGAACACCAGCGACCATCCAATCCGCATCCTCGAAATCGACCTCAAAGGCCCGCCGGCCGGTCCGGCGCCCACGACCAAGCTGGATCCCGTCGCCGTCGATGCCAGGCACTACAAGGTGGAATTCGAAAACGAATTCGTTCGCGTGCTGCGCGTCCACTACGGGCCCCACGAAAAAGGCGAGAACCACGAGCACATGCTGAACCGGGTCGTCGTCTACCTGAACGATCAGCCGAACGCCAAGGCCGACGACGTGCGGATCAGCGGGGCCGCGACGCACGTGGAAGAGAACGCGTCGGCGCAACCAGCGGACCGAATTGCGGTGGAATTGAAATAGCGGCGGCGGCAGCCCGGAGGCACCGCTAAAGCGGTGCCCTACGACTGCGGTGCCCTACGACGGTCGCGGGGCCCGACGACTGTCACTTTGTCGCCGACAACGCGTCCAGTAACGCCTGCGCCACCGGCTCCGGCTTTTCGTGCGGCACGAAATGCCCCGCGCCCTCGACGATGCGCTTGTCGATGATCTTCGGCAGGAGCGCCCGCTCCCCCGCCGTGATTCCCGGCGCCTGCCGCCCGAAGCCATCGTCGCCGCCATGGACGACGATGGTGGGAACCGTGATCGGCGGACGCTTCGCCAGCGCCTGCTCCACTTCCAGGAACCGCGCCTCGCCCGCCGCGTTGAAGTTGCGGTGGCGATAGGAGTGCACCACGCAATCCACGAAGTCGGGGTTGTCGAACGACGCCGCCGTCAGGTTGTACGTCTCCGGCGTGAACTTCCATGTGGGTGACCACTCGCGCCACATCAATTCGCACAAGCCCTTGCGATTGGACGCAAGCCCGGCGCGCCCAACCTCGGTGTTGAGATACCACTGGTACCACGAGCGGCGCACGCCTTCGGGATTGGGCGGCGCGGTGGGCGGCGTCACGGTGTTCTGGATCGAATAGCCGCCGATCAACACCGCAGCGCGAATGCGATCTGGATGCAGTGCCGAGGCGACTCCGGCGGCGCGGCCGCCCCAATCGAAGCCCGCCACCGCGAAGCGCGGCAGCTTCATCGCGTCGGCAAAGTCGATCACGTCCTGCCCGATCGCGGCCTGCTCCGCCATGCGTGGCGCCTTGGGCTCGAGAAATCGCGTCGGGCCAAAGCCGCGCAGGTAGACCGCCAGCGCGCGATAACCGGCCTTCGCGAGGATCGGCGCCACCCCGTCATACGCATGCGCATCGTCGGGAAAGCCGTGCAGCAGGATCACCGGGAAGCCCGACGCGTCGCCACTCTCGTGATAGCCAATCTCGAGCACGGTGGTACGGACCGTCTTCGCCGGCGGCGCGGCCGGCGCCTGGGCATGCGCCGGGAAGGGATCGAGAGCTGCAGCGGCCACCAGGCCGGTGGTGTTGCGGAGGAAGGCGCGACGGTTCATGCGGGAATACTACTCCCTCGCGGAAGCGCGTCGCGCGGAGGCGGCAGCGGTTATTGCCGGGTGACGATGAAGTGCCCGCTCTGCGGGAATTCGGTGATCGAGAACGAGCCCGTCATCCGCGAGCCGGCAAACGTTCCGGTAAATATGTACGCGCCGCTCCCGAAGTTAAACGCGATCGAATCGGCGGTGACGTTTCCCTTGGTCAGCGAATAGGAATGCACGCCGTTAAGCACGTCCAGGCACGGCGTTTCCCGCAGCCGGGTCGTCGCAGTGCCGATTTCGCCAGTGCGACTGGACGTGAAGTTGAATTCCACGTCGAACGAACGGGGACATTGGCCGTTGACAACGTCAATGATCATGCCGTCGGGTGTGGTGCCAGTCCATTTCCCGGCAACTGCCGAGGAGGACCCGGTCCCGGTTGGACCGGTTGCCCCGGCGGAGCCTCCGCACGAGATAGCCAGTAGTGCGAGGATCCCCGCTGCGAGTCGTGAGGGCGTCAATGGCTCGTCGCCAGTTTTCCATCCTGAGTATTGAATTGCTGGTTTGACATGGGATGATCGTAGTCCCTGGGCGCCCGCCGTGTGTCACGCCTCATCGACGCCGCGCGCAGTGTGCCATGGTAGATTTTCGGGGCGTGAGCACGACGGAGCAAGCCGAGGCACTCTACGCGTCGCTGCGACAGGAGGCCGATCCCGACACCCGCGGCTTTCCCGATTGGCGCTTGCTCCCCACCGGCCAGCGAATCCTGAACGACTGCGCGCCGGCGCTTCAGGTGGCGGTGCTCGAAGTCGCGTTCGGTGAACTGCTTCGCGAGACCCGGGGACGACACCTGGTCGAGCATTGGCCACGCCTCCTCGCCCATGACGTCATCAACACCCTGGTTAAGCTAAAGCTCGACCTCCCACCCGACCGCCTGGCGGCCATCATCGAGGTCTGCGCCGCGATCGGCAGCGACTATGCGCATTGGATGCCAATGGCGGCCCTCTTTCGCCTGGCATCACGGCCGCTCACGTTGCGGGAGATCGCGGCGCTACAGAGGCTTCGGTCGGCGATGGCAGGATCCACCTACCGGGGACCGCGAAAGATCGTGGACCGAATCAACGACATGCTCAGCGGGAGTCAACCACGGCTCCTCCCGGGAGGCACGTGGAGCGCGCGCGTGCTGGCGGACATCGCCAACGAGGAGCGCCAGGACGCGTGGCGCGAGCTGGTGAGGCACCTGCTCACGGCGTCTGACGCGACACCCCCGAAGAAATGGGAGGCGCAACTGCTCGTGCATCTCGACGCGGTCGGTCGAGCGCACTTCCTGGCGCGCGCGATCGCGTGGCTGGACCTCGGGCCGATGCCGGGAGCGCCGGCGACCGCGCCAGTCCCGGAGCGCGACGCCAGCTACCTCAAGGGATTTGTCTGGGCCCTCAGCGCCTTCGACGAACCCGACGTCGCGCGGGCGCTGGCGGATCTCGCCACGCATTGCCTCAAGAAGATCCCCAACCACGGCGCCGTCTCGGCGCGCGTGGGCCATGCCTGCATTCGCGTGCTCGCGCGCCTGCCCGGAACCGGGCCGGTCACGCAGCTCGGACGCCTTCGCCTGCGCGTCAAGTACGCCGTCGCGCGGCAGTTGGTGGACACCGCCATGCGAGAGGCGGCGGCGCGGGCCGGAATCACCCCGGAGGAACTGGAGGAGATCGCCGGGATTCTGCCGGCGCAACAGGCGCGCGTCGAACACCTGATCGAATCGGATCGCCAGATTCCGTTCGAGCAGTGGCGGCAGCACTATCTCGACCACCCGCTGGTCGGTGAGATGTCGCGACGCCTCATCTGGATGTTCTCCGAGGACGATCGCGGCGCGCTCGGCGCGCTCCGCGCCGGCCGCATCGTCGATGTCAACGATCGGCCACTCGAGTGGCTCTCGCCGGCAACGTCGGTGAAGCTGTGGCATCCCCTGAGCTCTCCCCATCCGCTCGTGCTGACCTGGCGCACCTGGCTCAATCGCCATGGGGTGGTCCAGCCGTTCAAGCAGGCGCATCGGGAGGTCTACACCCCGACCGACGCCGAGCGCGCCGAGGGCGGCTCGAACCGCTTCGCCAATCATGTGCTTCAGCAGCATCAGTTCGCGGCGCTCTGTCGCGAGCGTGGCTGGCGCTACATGCTCCAGGGCGACTGGGATTCGGCGAATACGCCGATCCGCACACTCGGGCGCTGGAACCTTGACGTCCACCTCGAGGTGGACGCGCCGGCGGAGCGAACGAGACTCAGTGAGTCGGGGGTCTTCCGTGTCGTCCGCACCGGCCAGGTGCGTTTCTACCGCGACCGGGTGCTATTGCCCCTCGCGGACGTGCCTGGCGTGGCCTTCTCCGAAGCCATGCGCGACGTGGACCTGTTCATTGCCGTTTGCAGTATCGGCAACGATCCCGAGTGGCGCGGCCGCAACCTTGCGGAGCACGGCGACTACTGGCAGCGTTATTCTGACGGTGACTTGCCCGAACCGGCGAAGACGCGACGCGGCGTCCTCGAATTGCTGATTCCCCGGCTCACGCTCGCCGATCGACTCTCGCTGGAGGATCGTTTCGTCGTCGTGCGGGGCGATCTGGCGACTTACAAGATCCACCTCGGCTCGGGCCACGTCCAGATCGAACCGGGTGGCCGATACCTGCCAATCGTCCTCGCGCCGGCCAGAAGGCGCAATGCGGCTTTCCCCTTCGAGGGGGACGACGGACTGTCCGACATCCTGGTCAAGGCACTGATGTTGGCTGAGGACCGGAAGATCACGGACCCAGTGATCGTGAGCCTGATTCGTCCCTCGTAGGCGGGCGTAAACGGCATGCCCTACGAGCGAAGCGAGCCCCACTGGCACCGCTAAAGCGGTGCCCTACGAGCGAGGCGAGTCCTACGAGCGAAGCGAGTCCTACGAGCCGCGTAGCGGCGAGTCCCAAGACCGTGCCACACTTGGGTGTCATGGCCGTTGCCGCGCCCGCCCTCCCTGTCGCTCCCGGTCCGCGCACCTGGCTTCCCGGCGGCAGCTTCTGGGAGTTCCGCAACAACCGGCTCGGCTTCGTCACCGAGATGGCCCGCACCTACGGCGACATCGTCGGCGTGTCGTTTGCGCGCCAGAGAGTCTTCCTCGTCAGCAAGCCCGAATGGATCGAAGACGTGCTGGTCGTCTCCGCGAAGAAATTCGCCAAGGGCATCGCCCTCGAGCGCGCGCGGCGGCTCCTTGGCCGGGGCCTGCTGACCAACGAAGGCGCCGATCACCTCAAGCAGCGGCGCACCATCCAGCCCCTCTTCCATCGCCAGCACGTGCAGGGCTTCGCGGAGGCGATGGTCCGCCACGCCACGCGGTGGGCGGGCTCGGTGCAGGATGGCGCGCGCCTCAACGTCACCAGCGACATGAGCGCGCTCACCCTGGCCATCGTCGGCGAGACGTTGTTCTCGAGCAACGTCCAGGGCCAGGCCGATGAAGTGCGCGCGGCGCTCACCGACGTCGTGGCCGGCTTCGACTTGTTGTTCGTGCCGATGATCGGCACGCTCGAACAACTGCCGTTGCCCGTCTTCATCAGGATGAAGCGGGCACGCGAGCGGTTGGACCGGATCATCCGCACCATTATCAAAGAGCGGCGGGCGGAGGAGGCTGAAGCCTCCTCCCTCCACGCGCATGACCTGGTCTCGATGCTGGTGGCGGCGCGCGATCCGGAGAATCCCACCGCCAGCGGGATGAGCGACGAACAGATCCGCGATGAGGCGATGACCATCTTCCTGGCCGGTCACGAGACCACGGCCAATGCGATGGCCTGGACGTGGCACCTGCTCGGCTCCGCCCCGAACGCCGAGCGGCGGCTGCACGAAGAACTCGACCACGTGCTGGGCGGCCGCACCCCGGCCGCGGAAGACGTGCCGAAGCTGGAATGGACGCGCGCCATCGTCTCCGAATCCATGCGCCTCTTTCCGCCGGCGTGGACGATCGGGCGGCGGGCGATCGAGCGCCATGTCATCGGCGGCTACGCCGTCGAACGCGGCGACCTCGTCCTGGTCAGCCAGTACGTGGCGCACCGCGATCCGCGGTGGTGGGAATCGCCGGAGTCGTTCAAGCCCGAGCGGTGGACCGGGACGCCGGCGCCCAGGCCGAAATTCGCCTACTTCCCGTTTGGCGGCGGGACGCGCATCTGCATCGGCGAATCGTTCGCCTGGACCGAGTTGATCCTGCTGCTCGCGACGATTGCCCAGAGAATCCGGCTGGTTCCCACCGACGACCCGCCACCCGTTCCAGAGCCGAAGATTACGCTCCGCCCGCACGGCCTCTTCATGCGTGCGGTCCTCCGAGGCGCGACTCGTGCCGCCGACGCGTACCGCGCGTAGGCGGGAGCGCCGAGTCCCACGAGCGAACGGGTAACATGGAGGGAGATGCCCGTTCTCGCCGCCGACGCCCTCACCAAGATCTACACCAGCGGCGAAGCGCGGGTGACCGCGCTTGACGGCGTGTCGCTCGCGCTCGAGGCGGGCGACTTCGTGGCGCTGATGGGACCGTCAGGGTGCGGCAAGTCCACGCTCCTCCACCTGTGCGGCGCGATGGATCGCCCCTCCACCGGCACGCTGCGGCTCGACGGCCGCAATCTCGCCGAGCTGGGCGACGATGCGCTGACGCGGGTGCGGCGCGAAGAGGTAGGGTTCGTCTTCCAGTTCTTCAACCTCCTGCCGACGCTGACGATCGGCGACAACATCGCGCTGCCCTGTTTGCTCGCGGGAATGGCGCCGGACGACGCCCAGGCGCGGGCCCGGGCGCTCGCCGAGCGCGTGGCCATCAGTCACCGGCTAGATCATTACCCGCAACAGGTGTCGGGCGGCGAGATGCAGCGGGCCGCCATCGCGCGCGCGCTGGTCCACCGGCCGAAGCTCCTCGTGGCGGATGAACCCACCGGCAACCTGGATTCGGACAACGGCGCCCGCGTGCTCGCGCTGCTCGGCGAATTGAATCGCGAGATGGGGGTCACCATCCTGCTGGCGACGCACTCGGCCGAGGTCGCCGCGGCCGCGAAGCGCATCGTCAGGATGAAGGACGGCAAGCTTGTTGCGGCTGTTTAGGCAATTCATCCTGCGGCCGCTCGTGGCCAATCGCGTGCGGACGGCGACCACCGTGATCGGCGTGGCGCTGGGGATTGCCGTGGTCATCGCGATCCAGCTGACCAACGAAAGCTCGGTGCGCGGCTTCTCGATGGCGCTCGAGACCGTGGCGGGACAGACGTCCGTCGAAATTGTCGGCAGCGGCGTGGGGATCGACGAGACCTTGCTGCCCTCGCTCGGCGCGCTCCGCGACTTCGGGCTGGTGAGCCCGGTGATCGAAGGCAGCGCCGTGCTCGTGGTGGAGGGCGATGGCTTGAGCCGTCGCCCG
>JBDTMB010000305.1:0-7273 GCA_039934485.1 Vicinamibacterales bacterium | reverse complement strand
AATAACCAAAGAGACTGACATGAAAGTCACACCGCTCGACCTCCGGCAGCAGCGCTTCAAGACCGTGATGCGGGGCTACGACCGCGGCGAAGTGCAGGCGTTTCTCCTCGAGGTCGCCGACGACTACGAGAACGCGCTGCGCGACAACGACAAGCTGCGCCAGGATGTCGCCAAGCTCGACGCCGTGCTCGGCGAACACCGCGGGCAGGAGCGCAACCTGCGCAACACGCTGCTCACCGCGCAGAAGCTCGCCGACGAGATCAAGGAACACGCCACGCAGGAAGGCACCCTGATCCTGCGTGAGGCCGAAGGCCGCGCCGACCTGCTGCTGCAGAAGGCCCAGTCCCGCCTCGAGGACGTGCAGCGGGAAATCGACAACCTGCGGATGAAACGCCGCGAGGTGGAAACCGGCATCGAGTCGCTGGTCAGCACGCTCAAGGGCTCGCTCGAGTTCATCAAGGAACAGGACGCCCGCGCCCGCGAGGACCGCGTCCTCCTCCACCGGCCGAGGGCCGCGGAGCCGGCGCCCGCGCAGGCGCCCCGAGCCGCGGATGTCGCGCCCAAAGTTGAGAGCCAGGTCGGATAACGACGGCCTCATCGACATTCGCGTGATCCCGCGCGCGGGCCGGAGCGGCATCGCCGGCCTTCGCGATGAGGCGCTGCTGGTCCGCCTGGCCGCCGCGCCCGTCGATGGCGCCGCCAACGACGAGCTGATTCAAGTGCTGGCGCGCGCGCTCGACATTCCCAAGCGATCGATCGAAATCGTCTCCGGCGAACGCTCGCGTTCCAAGCGCGTCCGCATCGCGGGCTTCAGTCGCGACCAGGCCCTCGCTGCGCTCGGGGCCGCAGATGAACGCCACAGATGAACACAGATAAACGGCCAGGGCCGCAGATGACGCAGACAAAACGCAATACAGGTCACCAATTGACACAGATTCCTGACTTCGCGGGCTGGACCTACGGGCGGCGGCGCCAGCGGCGAAGCCGCTGATGAAAGACCGAGAGGCCCACGAAACGAACCGCTCGACCGAAGAACATCAGCGGCTCGTTTCGTGGGCCTCTCGGTCTTTCTCTCGCGCGCGCGACGCGCGCGCGGGCGCCACTCACCCATCTGCGTAATCTGCGTCATCTGCGGCTAAGATCAGGTTCCGGTTTCGAACAGCTCGGCTGGTGTTCCCGCGACGAAGCTGGATCCCGATCCGTTTACGTCGACGGACATCCCTTGAGAACGGTTGCTTTTCGATTGCCGTTCAATGGGAACAGCCACAGATCCGTCAAGGTCTTCGGGTCTGCGACGACGAAGCCAACCGGCGGCGGCTCCCGCCGAGCGTTGACGCCCGGTCGCTGATGGAAGTGGCTATGCCTACTTCTTGAGCAGGGAGGTCCAGTTCAAGATCACGTTGATCGTGGGCGCCACGTTGCCCTTTGCTCCGGAAACGGGCTGCGGCATCAGAAAACGTTGCCCGTCAGGCGAAACGGCATAGGTGAAGAAATTGCCCTGATGTCCGGGAGCCGCCGATCCATAGGTACCGGTTTCGAACAGCTCGGCCGGTGTTCCCGCGACGAAGCTGGATCCCGATCCGTTTACCTCGACGGACATGACTTGGCCTTGAGCCACCCCTGTGAGATAGAACAGTTCCTTTCCATCACTGCGCCATCTTGGAAAGCTTCCATATCCGCCCGTTGAGACTTGCCATTTCCCGTCGCCTTTGGGAAAAGATCTGACGTAGATGTGATTGGTGCCGCTTTCGCTGGACATGTACGCCAGCCACTTCCCGTCTGGCGAAATTTGAGGAAAGTTTTCGACGAACCTGGAATCCAGCAGAGGCGTAGCCTTGCGATCGCCGGTCAATGGGAGCAACCATAGATCCATGAGGGTCTTCGGGTCTGCAACGACGAAAGCAATCGACTGCCCGTCGCGGGACCAGGCCATCGGGAATTTCACCAACGCCGATTCGACGAGCAGGTCTTCAGCACCCGTCCCATCGGCGTTCTTTTGATAGAGACCCCACTTGCCATTTCGGAGAGACGGAAAGGCAATCCGCTTGCCGTCGGGCGACCAGACCGGCATGCCATTGTCCTGTGACGGTTCGAAGGTCAGCCTCATCGACGTACGCTGCGAGGCGTCATACACCCAGATGTCCCCACCCGACCCTTCATGACGGTGAACGGCGAACCGCTTTCCGTCGGGAGACAGATTGATGCCTGCAAATGTGCCAGAGTCTCCGACCGCTTCGAGCGTCTTGCCGGTGCGGTCGAACCAGGTCAGTTGTTGTTGCAATTGAGACCCCAACGCGCCGGGAACAAAGACGAGTGTGCCGTTGTCCGAAACGCTGAATTGCGATGTACCGGTTATGGAAATCGCACTGGCTACACCTTCGATGACGGGAACCGGTCCGCCAGTCACCGTCAACTCCTGCGCGTCAAAGGGTACGGCCAGAAGTGTGCCGGACAGTGCGTAGATGAGGTGACCGGTCGAGACGTAGCGTGCGTCGCTTCCACCGTCAATCAACTGCTTGCGCTCACCGGACTTCAGCGCTTGGGCAACGATCTGTGCCTTGCTCCATCGATCCACCAGGCCCACTGAGCCGCCGAGTGCTGTTGCCAGCGTAAACACGACCGCGTTGCCGCCCGGCAGCATCCGGGGACCGTGGGCCTGTTCGCCTTCTTTCACGGTCACGATCGTTTCCGGCTTGCCGCCGCTCGCCGAGATCCGGACAATCCCCTTGGCTCCCTGACCGATCAGGATCTCGTTATCCGTCCCCCAACTGATGCCGAACGGTGCATCAATCGCGCCGATCGTGACTGCGGCGCCGCCACTGACCGCTATTCGTTTCAGCGTCTTGTCCGTGTTCGAGTAAAAGGCGATGGACCGGCTGTCCGGAGAAAACACGGGACTCATTACCCCGGTCGCGACCTCCGTGCCCTGGATGAAGAGCGACGACATTTCCGCCATCGGCTTGAGGTAGAGGCGATTGTTGGCGACGTAGACGAACTGGCTGCCGTCCGGAGCGATCGAAACAACCTGGCGTCCAGTATTCGTAAACTGCTGGCCTTCGGGAAGCGTGAACGGGAACCGTGTGACCACTGTCGACGGTGGCGCCGACGGTTTGAGTGTCCACCCGGCAACGGCGGCGACTGCGGCAAGAGCCAGACCTAGCACAACAGGAATGGCGCGTCTCCACAGCGGGGCCGGGGCCATGGTGCGCGCGGACGCTGCGCTGAAGCCGGAGCCATCCGGCGCACCTGACTCGACCTTCGCAATCTCGACGCGGGCTTCGCCGATGTCGCGCAGGCGTTGCTTCGGATCGCGATCGAGACAGCGCTCGAGCAATCGTCGCAATCGCGGCGGCGTCGTAGCGGGCAGCGCGGTCCAGTCGATGTCCTGCCTCAGCACGGCCGCCAGCACGTCCGAGATCTCTTCACCTTCAAAGGCGCGCCGCCCCGTGACCATCTCGTAGAGCACGACCCCAAAGGCCCAGATGTCGGCGCGGCGATCCACGGCCTTGCCGCGCGCCTGCTCCGGGCTCATGTACGCCGCGGTGCCGATGATCATCCCCATCTGCGTCGCCCGTGCCGTCATGGTGGGACTGTTCATCGCCTCGCCGCTCGCGCTGGCGATCGGGTCGAACGCCTTGGCGAGCCCGAAATCGAGGACCTTCGCCGAGCCATCTGCCTTGACCTTGATGTTCTGCGGCTTGAGGTCGCGATGGACGATGCCCTGTTCGTGCGCGGCTTCGAGCGCTTCGGCGATCTGCCGGGCGATCGGCAGCGCCTCGTCGAGTGGCATGGCGCCGCGCCCGAGACGTTGAGACAGGTCGTCGCCCTCAATCAATTCCATCACCAGCGCGGTGAGGTCCTGGGTCTTCTCGAGCCCGTAGATACCGGCGATGTTGGGATGATTGAGGGCGGCCAGGACTTCCGCTTCCCGCTGGAATCGCGCGAGCCGATCGGCATCGCCTGCCACCGAGGCCGGCAACACCTTGATCGCCACCGCGCGCTTCAGATGCGTGTCGTTGGCACGGTAGACCTCGCCCATACCGCCTGCGCCGAGGAGGTCGAGAATTTCGTAGTGACCGAGACGGGTGCCGGGGGGCAGGGCCAAAGCTCGCGGTGATTATATGCGCGCCACAGATAAACACAGATGCAATGCCAGGGCCGCAGATGACGCAGATAAGGGCCAGAGCCGCAGATGACGCAGATAAGGGCCAGGGCCGCAGATGACCCAGATAAGGGCCAGGGCCGCAGATGACGCAGATCAGATTGCCAAACCCCCAATCGTTTCTGGGTCATCTGCGGCCCTGGTATTGATGATTCGATCTGCGTCATCTGCGGCCCTGGTATTGACGATTCGATCTGCGTCATCTGCGGCCCTGGTATCTATCGTGCGATCGGCGGCATCCGCGGCTAAGATCAAACGCGGCCCGCATGAACGCCGACTTCCTCATCTCGAATGCTGATCTCGTCGCCACTTGTGCCGGACCGGGGCCGCGGACCGGGGCCGCGCAACGCCAGATCGCCGCCATCGCCAACGCATCGGTGGCCGGCTTCGACGGCCGCATCGTCTTTGTCGGATCCGCCGATGAGTGCCGGCGCGCAATCACGCTGGCGCCTGGCGCGGCGGAAATCGACGCGCGCGGGTGCACCGTGGTCCCGGGGTTCGTCGATCCGCACACGCACCTGATCTACGCCGGCGATCGCCGCGACGAACTGCAACGGCGTCTTTCAGGCGCCACCTACGCGGACATCGCTTCTGGTGGTGGCGGCATCGTCAAGACCGTCGCTGCGACGCGCGCGGCCAGCGCAGCGGATCTGGTGGCGCTGGCGCGGCCGCGCCTGGCCGCGATGCTCGCCGCGGGGACGACCACCGCGGAAGCCAAGAGCGGCTACGGACTCGACCTCGCGTCGGAACTGCGGATCCTGCGCGCGATTCGCGCGCTTGCCGGCGAGCAGCCGATCGAGTTGATCGCCACGTTCATGGGCGCGCACGAAGTGCCGGTGGAGTTCCGCGGACGACGATCGGACTACGTTCGCCTGGTAATCGACGAGATGCTCCCGGCCGTGGCCGCCGAGCACCTTGCGGAATGGTGCGACGTCTTCTGCGAAGACGGCGTCTTCACGCCCGCGGAATCACGCGCCATTCTCGAAGCCGGGCAGCGGCACGGGCTGAAGGCCCGGATCCACGCGGACGAGCTCGGCTTGAGTGGCGGCGCGGAAGTGGCGGCGCAAGTGAGAGCCGGCTCCGCCGATCACTTGATCTTCGTGGACGAGCCGCGCGCGCAGCAGATGGCCAGCCGCGGCGTCGTCGCCACGCTGTTGCCGGCCGCGGCGTTCTTCCTCAAGCTCGGGCGCTTCGCCCCGGCGCGAATGCTGATCGACCAGGGCGTGGCCGTGGCGTTGGCCACCGATCTCAACCCGGGCGGGGGCTTCACCACCTCGATGCCGTTCGTCATGTCGTTGGCCTGCTTCGGCATGAACATGACCCTCGAAGAAGCGCTCATCGGCGCCACGATCAACGCGGCCGCGTCGCTCGATCGGGCCGGCGACATCGGCAGCCTCGAGCCCGGCAAGCAGCTCGATGCCGTGGTGGTTCGCGGCGCGCTGTCGGACCTGTTGCGGGTGGGCGCGCCGGTGATCGATCGCGTGGTCAAGCGCGGACGAGTCGCGTGGTCGGGTTAAGATCGTCTTCGTGACCTTCGCCACCTTCACGGTTCAGCAGTTCCTCGACGCCCTGGCCAGCCCGGACCCGACGCCCGGTGGCGGCACCGCGGCGGCCATCACGGGGGCGATGGGGGCATCGCTCCTCATCATGGTCGCAGGACTCGCCAAATCCCGGACCAACAGCGATGACGAGAAGGCGGCGCTGGCGCAGGCGCGGGCCCCGCTCACCGCGGTTCGCGATCGCCTCGTCCAGCTCGCCGACGCCGACACCGCGGCGTTTGACGAGGTGATGGGCGCGTATCGCTTGCCCAAGGCGAGCGACGAGGAGAAGGCGGCCCGGGCGGCGGCGATCGAGCGCGCGCTGCAACTCGCCACCACCGCGCCGCTCGAGACGCTAACGCAGTGCGCCCTGGGCATCGAAGTGGCGATGGTGGTGGCGGCCAATGGCAATCGGTCCGCCGCCAGCGACGTGGGCGTCGCGATCGGCTTGCTGGAAGCGGCGGCCGCCGGCGCGGACGCCAACGTGCGAATTAACCTGGAAAGCCTGAAAGACCTGTCGTTCAAGACGGCGACGGCCGCGGCCACCGACAGCGTTTCGGCGCGCGTCGCCGCGCAGGCGGCCGGCGCCCGGGCGCGACTCTAGGAGCGTGTCGGCGTAATCTGCGTCATCCGCGGCCTAGCGGCGCGGTTTGGCGTTGCCGCCCACGCCAATGAGGATACGCGCCGAGGTCGAAGGCTTGAACGTCCACGTCTTGGCGTAGAGGCCCGGGATCAACGAGACGTCCTCCTCGTAGCTCATCTGCACCTTCACTTCATTCTGGGTGCGCGTGACCTGGATGTCGGACGCGTCCAAGGGAACGTCCTGGTCCCCAGCCAGGCTCGTAATGCTGGCGACGATGTCGGCGTCAGTGGCCTGCGGCGCGAACAACACCGCCTCGTGGACGGCGTCTTCGAACTGGTAGTACTTGTACGCAGCCATGCCAACCTGGGCGACGACGTAGGTGATAAGGAGGGCGACTATCAGCTTGATAATGGTCGTCATAGGCTTATGGAGCTCACGCCCTTGCTTATCGGGTCAATGAATCTGGTGCAATAGCCTGCCCCACCGGGTGCCGCTGAACAGGTGGGTGAGCATCCACAACGGCCCGCCCGGGGGGGCCGAACCGTCCTCGGGCGTCTCGAATGACCAGTAAATGAACAGGGCGCGGCCTTTCACGTACGACTGCGGCATGAAGCCCCAATACCGGCTGTCCTGTGAATCGTCGCGGTTATCGCCCATCATGAAGTAATGCTCGGGCGGGACGGTCACCGGGCCGTACTTGCGGCGCAGATCCAGTGTCTCGGTCTCCCCTTCCCCGGCGGGCGGGAGCAGGTAGTGCGTATACGGCTCGACGAGCGGCATGCCGTTGATCAGGATGGTCTGGTTCTTGAGCTCGAGCGTGTCGCCCGGCAACCCGATCACGCGCTTGATGAAGTCGCGGTCCGGCTCTTCGGGAAACTTGAACACCAGCACGTCGCCGCGTTCGATCGGGCGCATCGGCAGCAGCATCCGCTCGATCGCCGACGCCGTCGGCGCGAAGATGAACTTGTTGACCAGCAGGTGATCGCCGAC
>JBDTMB010000304.1:0-7287 GCA_039934485.1 Vicinamibacterales bacterium | reverse complement strand
GCGTGATTCACCATTCGCCAACAGCGTGATGGACCTGATGGCGATGCGCGGCGGTATTCTCGACTGGCGGCGCGCCGCCGCGATCCTGCCGGGCTTCGACGGCGCCGGGCCGGCGCACGCCCGTCGATCCGCCACTGCGACGCGCGTCGCCGCGTTTCTCGCCGCGCACCCCAAGGTGAGCGAGGTGTTTCATCCGTCACTAGCGACGCACGTGGATGCCGCGGCCATCGGCACGTACTACACGCGTCCGGGGTCGCTGCTGTCGTTCCGCGTGGCCGGCGCGGATGAAGAGCGGACGCGGCACTTCGCGGATGTCCTGGCCACCTGCGTCGTGGTGCGGTACGCGCTGTCGTTTGACGGCCTGGCGACCAAGGTCAATCACCACAAGACCGTGTCCGAATACTTCACGCCGGCGGAGGAATTGAAGCGGAGCGGTTTCGATCGATTGATCCGGCTGGCGGTGGGCATGGAAGACGCCGACGACCTCATCGCGGCGCTCAACTGGACGCTCCACCACGGTGACGCGCTGACGACCGCCGACATCGAGGCGTGGCAACAGTCGCGCATCGCGGCGCTCGGTGTGAAATAACCACGAAGGACGCGAAGGAGCTGCAGGTCACGTTTCTTGCGGTCCTGAGCGTAGTCACGGGCAAGTGCCTTCTCGATATCGACCGGATGCGTCGCTTGGCCCTCGATGAGGTGGAGTAGTAGCAGTTCAAGGCCCCACCCGGACGGCGTCTCGCCACCGTCGGCGATCGGTGAGATGTCCGCTTTGTGGCTTGCAAATTCTTGCAAGCCTTCGGCGAGGTTAGGCCGCTCGCTGCGGCCGATGATGAAGGACCAAGAGCTGGTCTGGTTCGAGCGCCAGTTCGGCGTAGGCCTTCCCCTTGTCGTCGGAGAATTCGACCTCATAGGCGCCGTCCAGGAGTTCCACGATGGTCCCGACCTGGCCGCGCAGCAGGCCCTGCGCCGGCAGGTCCGACAAGAGCGCGACAACGTCCAGAAGCTGAGGTGTCGTGTTGGCCATCTGCACTCTCTACTTCACGAAACAACTCGTCAAACGCGGAGCCGTTTCGCCGCGGCGGACAATCCACAGACTGCGAACGACGGCGGTGGCCTTGTGCTTGCCTCGCGGGTGCTCTGGGTTTAAGCCGTAGTCGACTAGCTTCTGCCGATCGACGATGGCGGCCTCTCCCGCCGGTAGCTTCACTGGCGCATGCTACTACGGGCAACGTCGGCAACTTTGGTTCCTCACGCCATCAATGCCGACCGGAAACCCTCACTGTACGAGATCGATGTGCGCTGAACCCATTGCGGCCGATCGGCTTGCAATTCTTGCGGGTCACCAATCTACTCACTGCTGCCCACTAAGTACAAAGTACTTGTGGGTACATATATTGGGACTTTCGCCTGCAAACGAATGCCATGTACTTAAGTACGTCGAGGCTATATAAGTACATGATCTATGTACTCATAGAATCTGTTAAGTATATGTATTAAAAGTGTTTATTAGCCTTTCCTTCATCTTGTCAAGCGGCAACCCCGTGGGCTATCGTGGCGTTCGTGCGCGGTTGCTTGTCCGCGCCACTTTCGCCCCTGCGTCAGCGCAGCAGTGAGGCTGGAGACGAGCGATGAACGTTGAACCTAGGAACCTGGACTCTGACCGCAAGCAGACTGACCTCGCTGCCGCGCACGCGAAGATCGCCGAGCTTCGCCGCGAACTCGCGATGTACGAGCGTTGCCGCTACTTCGCGAGCATGAACAGATTGATTTTTCACAGGGAGGGCTGCCGTTGGCTTGAATACGTGCCGCACTCAAAGCGAATCGAATTCGAGACGCACGAAGAAGCCGTACGTGCGCTCTACAAGCCCTGCAAGACATGTCGGGCGTAACATCCGCGAAGTAGGTAGGCATGCAGTCGATCTGGAATTGGATTCTTGCGGCGCTGCCCGACAACCAACCTAGACCGCTGGTGCTTGGCTCGGGACGTGACTCATGGCGCGAATTAGCGCCTTGCGCTGGGGCATCATACGAATTGAGGCATGGGCGTCGATCGAGTTCGCTATCACTGGCTAAACTTCCACGTTCCCTACGCGTGTCGCAATAGCGGCGCGTGTTGTTCATCGGGGTGGCCGATCCCGATCGAACGAGAGCGTGCGGCCGCAGTCCTTCAGTTCAAGCCGAATTCTGAATTGTGGTTAGTCCCTCTCTCTGGCGCGCCTGAGGACGTCGCCGGTACGCTGGCAATTGGCGACAATGACCACTGCGTCTTTCATGTGGGTCAGTCGTGCGCGATTCATTCCGCGAAGCCGTCCGCTTGCCGTCACTTTCCTTACGTTTGCCTGATCGATCAACGTGGCGTGCACGTGACGCTGTCGCATTACTGTCCGACCGCCGCGTCGCTTCTCTTCGAGCACGACGGACCAATCGAGATCGTCGAAGGGCCGCCGCCGATCGCGGGGCTGGAGATTCCCGAAGGACTCGACGCGCGCGAGTCCTTGCCGCCGCTCGCGTCGGCCACCAGGCTCATGAGTTTTCAGGAATTCAGTGACTGGGAGACGGCCCAGATTGCGATGTTGAGCAAACGCGTGGCCAGGGACTGGCCGGTGTTCGGGAACGTGGTGGCTCGGTATCTCGCGGCCAAGCTCTTCGCCTCGTGGGCGGCGTATCAAGGTGACGGTACAGACGCGGTGCTGAAACTGGTGGATGTGGCTGAGTCCAGGCTCAAGGCCGAAGTGGCCCGCCAGTGCGCCGCGGCCGGCCGGGCGCTCGATGCGGACCTGCTGAAAGAAGCCATCCGGCAGAGCGACCTGTTTCTGGTCCATCGCGCGGATAGTCGATTACTATCTGCTCCGGAATGACCAAGCGCACCGCGTTACTCGGGTTGCTGTTGTCGGTCGTTGGCCTCGCCCAGGCGCCGGCAACAACCTTCGACGTGGTTCTTCGCCACGGCACGATCCTCGACGGCACCGGCGGCGCTCGTTACGACGCCGACCTCGGCGTCCGCGACGGGCACATCGTCGCGATCGGCGACCTGGCGAAAGCGACCGCGGCCGTTGACCTCGACGCGCGCGGGCTCTTCGTCGCGCCGGGGTTCATCAACATCCACGCGCACCCGTCGCCCGACGCGCTGCCGACGGCCGTCAACATGCTCCTGCAGGGCGTGACCACGGAGATCACCAATCCCGATGGCGGCGGACCGGTGGACCTCGCCGAGCAGATGTCGCGGTTCGAGAAGGCCGGGCTCGCCATCAACATCGGCGGCTTCATCGGCTTCAACTCGATCTGGCAGGCCGTGGTCGGTGATTCCGATCGGCGGCCGGGTCCCGCGGAGATCGATCGCATGCGCGAGATGATCACGGCCGGGCTCGCGCAAGGCGCGTGGGGCGTGTCGGCGGGCCTCGATTACAAGCCCGGCTACTTCGCGCAGACCGAGGAAGTGATCAAGGTGGTGGACGCCGCCAGGCCGTGGCGTACTAACTTCACCAATCACGATCGCATCACGCCCGAATCGAACTACAGCTCGCGCGTCGGCATCACCGAAACGGTGGCGATCGGCCAGAAGAGCGGCCTCGTGCCGATCGTCACGCACATGAAGGTGCAGGGCATCGAGCAAGGCACCGCGGCGGCGGTGCTGGCCACGATGGCGAAGGCGACGAAGGATGGACACTACACCGCCGCGGACGCGTATCCGTATCTCGCCGGTCAATCGGGGCTGGGCGCGCTGATCGTCCCTGGCTGGGCGCAGGAAGGCGGCCGCGAGGCCATGCTCAAGCGCTTTGCCGATCCTGCCACGCGCGCCCGCATCGTCGCCGAATCCGAACAGGCGATGTCGGCGCGCTTTGGCGGCCCGCAAGGCGTCTATCTGCCGCGCACGCAGCAGGAACTCACCGAGGTGATGAAGGAGATGAACGCCGGCGCCGGCGAAACCGTGCTGCGCATCATCGAGAAGGGCGATCCCGGCGCGATCCTCAGGTTCGGTATCGAGGCGGATCTCGTGAAGATCCTGCAGGACCCGGTGACGTCCATGGCGTGCGATTGCGGCGCGACCACCGCCACGCGCGTGCATCCGCGCTTCTACGGCTCATTCCCGCGCGTGCTCGGCCGCTACGTCCGCGAACAGAAAATCATGTCGTGGGAAGAGGCGATCAGAAAGATGTCGGGACTGCCGGCCAGCACGATCGGCATGGTGGACCGCGGCTTCATCGCCGTGGGCATGGCCGCGGACCTCACGGCGTTCGATCCGCAGACGGTGATCGATCACGCCACCTACGAGAATCCCACCGCGCCTCCAGAAGGCATCCGTTACGTGCTCGTCAACGGAGCGATCGCCGTCCGCGACGGCAAGGCGACCGGCGCCCAGGGCGGCCACGCGCAGATTCGCACCGCGCACATGCCGAGCCGGGCGATGGTAACGGCGACCGAGCGACGCGTGAAAGCGCCGGGCATCGACGTCTCGCAGAAGCCCAAGGCTCGCGCCGCGACGGGAACGTTGCGGATGGAAGATCCCAACGCGAAGGCGACGATCCGGGCGGACCAGTTCGGCGTGATGCAGGTCGCGCCGGGTTGGGCCAGCGTCACCGGAATCGCCACGGTGTCTTCCGGCGAGAGCGAAGCGTTCACGTTGATCGTCGACTTCGAACCGCTTCTACCACGTGACCCACAACAAGGACAGGAACGGCAGTGGCCGGTGGCGATCTACACATCCGCGCGGCGAACGGTGACTTTACCGATCGCGCCGGTCAACATTCGTGGAGCACGCTGATGAGACTCACAATGATGCTTGCGCTCGCGTTGGCCGCGACGGCATGCACGGCACACGCGCCGTCGGCACCACCCCCGGCACCTTCGGCACCCCAGGCACCGGCACCGCCCGCCCTAACATCCTTAAGTCCAGCGGATCTGGACGCCTTCATCTCCCGCGTCGTCGTCGATCAACATGCGATCGGCGTCACCGTGGGCGTGATGCGGGACGGCAAGGTCGTGCTCGCGAATGGCTACGGCTTCGCGAACACGGCCACCAGGACCAGCGTCACCCCCGAGACGCTGTTCGCCGTCGGCTCGATCACCAAGCAGTTCACCTGCACCACGGCGCTGCAGCTCGAGCAGGAGCACAAGCTCTCCTTCGACGATCGCGTCGCCAAGTACGCCCCCGCGCTCACGCGCGCGGCCGACATCTCGCTGCGCGATCTGGGCAATCACGTCTCCGGCTATCGCGACTACTATCCGCTCGACTTCGTCGATCGCCCGATGGCCAGGCCCATGTCGAGCGACGCCGTGATCAAGACCTTCGCCTCGCGTCCGCTCGACTTCGAGCCGGGCTCCCGCTACTCCTACAGCAACACCGGCTATTTGATCCTCGGCCAGATCGCCGAGAAGGCGGGCGGCGAGCCGATGGCCAAGGCGCTGCAGCGCCGCATCTTCACGCCGCTGGCGCTCGCGCACACGCGCTTCGAACCCAGGCGCGGCGATGCCGGATTGGCCGAGGGCTACACGCCGCTTGGCCTCGGCGAGGCCGAGCCTTCGATTCCTGAAGGCGAAGGCTGGATCGGCGCGGCCGGCGGCATCTGGTCCACGCCCACCGATCTCATGACCTGGGACCTTGCCTTGATGGAGGGCAGGATGCTCTCGCCCGCATCGTGGAAGACGATGACCACGCCGCGGCCGCTGTCGGACGGCCGCTCGAGCGGGTACGGGTGCGGCCAGCGGATCCGCGATCGCGGACCCGTGCTGGTGCTTCAGCACGGCGGGGCCGTCAGCGGTTTCAACGCCACCAACGCATTCATTCCGTCCTCGAAATCCGCCGTCGTCGTGATGGCCAACTTCGATTGGGCGGGCGGCGCGATCAACACGATCTCCGAGGCGATCCTCGCCAAGATGATGCCCGCGGCCGACGCGCCCACCGTGGCCGGCCCGCCGGCGAAGGACGTGGCGCTCGATCTGCTGGCGCAAATCCGCGCCGGCAAGGTCGATCGCGCCCTGCTGGGTGATGAATTCAGCGCCTTCCTCACGCCCGCGCGCCTGGCGGTGATGTCGAAGTCTCTCGTCGATGCCGGCCCTGTGAGCGGCGTCGAAACCGGGCCGACGAGCGAGCGCGGCGGGATGGAAGTGTCGGAAGTGCGGCTGCTCGTGGGTCAGACCCCGATCAGGACGCTGATGTACCGCACCCCCGACGGCAAGGTCCAGGAGTTCCTGTTCAATCGGAGGTAATCGCCCGCGTCCGCCGTGGCCGCAGTAGAATCGACTCGCCAAAGGACCCCCTATGCAAATCAACACCCGCACGTTCGGCGACCTCACCGTGCTCGACCTGTCCGGCAAGCTCACGATCGACGATGGCGCGGCGGTGCTGCGAGACCGCGTCGCCAGCCTGGTGTCCCAGGGACAGCGCAAGCTCCTGTTGAACCTCGCGCAAGTGCCATACGTAGATAGTGGTGGCCTCGGTGAACTGGTCCGCTGCTCGCTCATCGCGAACCGTGAAAAAGGCGCCGTGAAGCTGGTCAACCTGACGCAGCGCATCGCGGATTTGTTGACGATTACCAAGCTCCTCACGGTGTTCGACACGTTTGACAACGAAGACGCGGCCCGGGCAAGCTTCACATAAGACCGGGCAAGCCTGAAGGTTTGCCCCCACAAGACAAGGGGTTGGTTGCATGAAGGCAAGTCATGTTGTGACGATGGCGGTCGTGCTGGGCGCGTGGGCAGGATTGCCGGCCTCCGCGCAAACTGCAGCCGGCGCGGCGGCGCCGACCTTTAACAAGGATGTGGCGCCGATCTTCTTTGCCAACTGCACGTCCTGCCACCGGCCGGGCGACATCGCGCCGATGTCCCTGCTGACCTACAAGGACGCGCGGCCGTGGGCGAAGTCAATCGCGGCAAAAATCACTGACGGCACGATGCCGCCGTGGCACGCGGACCCGGCGTACGGACACTTCGCCAACGAACGCCGGCTCACCGAGGCGCAGAAGTCCACCATCAGCCGATGGGTCGGCGCCGGTGCGCCTGAAGGCGCGCCCGCGGATCTGCCGGCCGCGCCCGTCTACATCGAGGGCTGGAACATCGGCAAACCCGACGTGGTGTTGTCGATGCAGGAGGACTATCCGATCCCGGCGACGGGCACGGTGCCCTACCAGTACCTGGAAGTCCCCGCGAATTTTGCGGAGGACCGCTGGATCCAGGCGTGGGAAATCAAGCCCGGCGATCGCGCCGCCGTGCACCACATCATCGTCTCCACCAGAGCCCCGGCGCCGCCCGCCGACGCGCCGCGCCCGCCCGCTGCGCCCACCGCGG
>JBDTMB010000303.1:0-7303 GCA_039934485.1 Vicinamibacterales bacterium | reverse complement strand
GCCCAGTTCCTGCGCGCGCCGGCTGAGGGCGATGCAGCCGTCGGTGCCGGCGTGCGTGGTGCCGACGCAAATCGGCAACCCCTTGCCGGCGGTCTCGATGACGATCGCGGTGACGCGGTCGCGCTCGCCTTCGGTGAGCTTGTCGGCTTCGCCCAGCACGCCGAGAATCGTCATCCCGTTCACGCCGGTGCCGCGGGTGAAGGCGGTGAGCTTGCGCAAGCTGGCGTCGTCGAGCGTGCCGTCGGGATGAAACGGCGTCGGCGTGATGTTGTAGACGCCGGTGAGGGCTTCGAACGCCATCGCTATTGACCGGCGCCGGGTTGCGCGTCGGGGAACTTGGTCACGCGGTTGGTCACCGGCTTCACTGTGCGCAGATAGGCGTAAATCGCGGCCAGATCCTCGCGGCTCATGCCGGCGAAATTGGTCCACGGCATCATCGTGTTCTGCCGCTGCTCCGCTTCGGTGAGGACCGTGCCGGACGGCGTTTCGAAGCCCTTGAACTTGTCGATGAACTGTTGCTCCGTCCACGAGCCGATGCCGGTGTCGGCGTCCGGCGTCAGGTTGGCGCTGGTCGCACGGAAACGCGTCGCCAGGTTCCTGAACGTGGTGCCGCCGGAGAATTCGCGGCCTGGCAGCGGCTGGCCACGATCGTCGATCGGCGTGTGGCACTCGCTGCACGACGCGGCGTTGACCATGTACGCGCCGTAGGCCACCTTGTCGCTCGGCGCCGGCCGCGGCTTGAACGCCGCGGGCGCGGGGATAATCCTCGTAATCAGGTTCATCGGGAAGTTCAGCGTGCGGGCCGGCGGCGTGTTCTCGATCGCCTTCAGCGTGCGGATATAGGCGACGAGCGCGTGAACGTCATCTTCGGCAAGCTGGCCGAAGTGCGTATACGGCATGATCGGAAACAGCGGTGTGCCGTCGCGCGACACGCCCTCGGTGATCGCGCGAATCAGCTCGCCATCGGTCCAGGCACCGATCCCGGCCGGCGTGATGTTCTTGGCGTAGATTTTTCCCGGCAGGCCATTCTCTTCGTCGAACAGTTCACCACCCTTGCCGTGCGTGCCGGCCTTGATCGGCAGGGCGAACTTGGTCAGGTCCTGCTCGGAGTGGCAACCGATGCAACCAGTCACGTGAAGCGCCAGGTACTCCCCCCGCGCCAGCCGCTCCGGCGTGGCCTCCACCTTGATCGCACTAGGTGGGCGTGAGACCGGATACACGACGAACAGGTAACCGAGGCCGACGCCGGCGACGACGAGGACGACGAGGACGAGGGCGAGCACGATGCGAATCAATATCTTCATGGGTGTGAAGGGGAAAGTATACTCACGTTTTCCCCATGTCCACCCGAGGCCCTGGGCCCCGTTCCAGAGACGCTGCTCAGGTCAAACGAAAATCGTGTCCCGAGCGATGTTTGGCAGGATGGTAATCAGCAACCGGAATCTTAGTCGGTACGGAGGGCGGTCATCGGATCGACCCGCATGGCGCGACGCGCGGGAACGAGGTTGGCGAGCATCGACGCGGCCAGCATCGCCGCGATCGCCAGTCCCCAGGCCACCGGATCGAGCGGCGAGACGCCGTACAACAACCCCTTGATGACCTGGCCGGCGCTGGCGGCCAACACCCCTCCGGCCACGATGCCGATCGCGACCAGCACCAAGCCCTGGCGCAACACCATGGCGAGCACGCCGGCTGGTTGGGCCCCCAACGCGATGCGCACGCCGATTTCCCTGGTGCGCCGCGCCACTGAAAACGCGATCACGCCGTAAAGCCCGATCGCCGCCAGCAACATCCCAAGACCGCCGAAACCCGCGGCGAGGATCGCGCCGACGCGCGCCGGCATCAGGCTGGCCGCCAGGCCGTCGTCCATGGTGCGGTTGTTCATGAACACGAGCCCGGGTTCCATCGCCAGCAGATCGCGGCGCATTTGCGACAGCAAGGCGCCGGCGTCGCCATTGGTCCGCGCGATCAGGGTGTTGTAACGCGAGGGGCGCTGGGCCGTGGCGAAGTGGACCATCGACGCGGGCTTCTCGAGCACGCCGTGGTTCTTGTGATCGGCGGTCACACCGGCAATTTCGAATTGGGCGTTGGTGGACCTGACGCGAAAGGTGTGGCCAATCGCGCTCTCGTTCGGCCAATACCTTCGCGCCATCGTCTGGTTGACCCACGCCACCGACGGCGCGTCGCGGCGATCCGCGTCCGCCACGTCGCGGCCTTCGATCACCTTGATCCCGAGGGTGCCGAAATAGCCAGGCGACACGGATCGGTATTCGATGACCTCGCCGTTCTTGCCGTCCGCATAGGTGCGGTTGTCGATCAACAACTCCTGCTGGCTGAAATTGAACTCGAACGGGATGGTGGGCGACGAGCTGGCGGCAGACTCCACGCCGGGCGTCGCCCGCACGCGCGCCAGCGCGTCGTTCCAGAACTGCTCGCCCTTCTCCGCCGAGTAACGGACCATGTCGGTGTCGAACGACAGCAGCGCGAGGCCGTGGGTGCGGAACCCGACGTCGGCGCGCTCCGAGGCGCCGAGGCTCCTGAGCAACAGGCCGGCCATCACCAGCAATACCGCCGTGAGCGCGACCTGGCTCACCACCAACGCATCGCGCAACGACCACCGCCGTCCGGCGACACGCGCGGCCGGCCCGTCGCCGCGAAGGTCGGCGACCAGGCTCGGCGCCGACGCCTTCAGGGCCGGGAGCAGTCCCGCCAGCAAACCGGTGAGGACGGCGATGACGATGGAGAAGGTGAGCACGCGCGCGTCGAGCCGCATGTCGAGGGCGATGTTCACGGGCAGCGGCAGGTCCACCGAGAGCAGCGCGCGGATCAGCACCCAGGCGCTGGCGACCGCGGTGATCGCACCGAGGCTGCCGAGCACCAGGCCTTCGATCAGCAACTGTTGAATCAAGCGCCACCGGCTCGCGCCGATCGCGAGCCGGACGCTGATCTCGCGGCGCCGCGCCGAGGCCCGCGCCAGCAACATCCCGGCGACATTCGCGCACGCGATCAGCAGCACGAGGCCGACCACGGCCATCACGCCGGCGGCGCCGATCGACAACGCGCCGCCCGCTTGGGGCACCAGCAGCCTGACCTCGGTGGTCGGCACCGCCGACATCTTCCGATCCTTGTTGGTCTGCAGGTTGGCCGCGCTCAACTGCGTGCCAATCACCGCGATGTTCGCGTGCGCCTGCGCCGCCGTGACACCCGGCTTCAAGCGGCCCTTGATGAACAGCCAGCGCTGGCCGCGCCGCTCAAGCCGCGTCTTGCCGGTTGGTGACGGCACGCTGTCGTTGATCCCGGCCGGCTCAACCTCTTCGGCGTGCGCAATCGGCAGCCAGAGTTCTGGCTGCAGGATCGGCACGACGCCGGTAAATGTGGCGGGGATGACACCGGCGATCGTGTACGGCTGACCGCGAAGCGCGAGCGGCTGGCCGATGATGTCGCCGCGGCTGCCAAACTCGCGCGCCCACATCTGGTGCGAGATCACCACCACGCGCGGCGCCGCCGGGTCGTCGTCGGACGGCACCAGCACGCGGCCCAGTTCAGCCTGGATGCCGAGCAGGGCGAAGTGATTGGAGGTCACAATCTGGCCCAGCACCAGGCGTGAACGATCACCGAGGCCGAGCGGCGCGAACATCGGGCTGTAGCCCATCATGTCGCTGAAGACGGTGTTCTGTGCCTTGAGGTCGAGAAAATCGGGATACGAGGAGGTCGCGAACTCGTCGCCATCGCCACCGGAGGTAAAGACATCCACCAGCGTGGCCGGTGATTCGACGGGTAGCGGACGAAACAGCAGGCCGTCCACCAGCGAGAACATCGCCGTGTTGACGCCAACGCCAAGGCCCAGGGAGAGAATGGCGACTGCCGCAAAGCCGGGACTGCGGAGCAGCCCGCGCACCGCGTATCGAACGTCCTTGAGCACAGCATCCACGGCTGGTTATACGAATTCGAAAGGGCGAAGTTCGGTCAGGCCTTGCGGTAACTGCGCCCGGCCCGGCTCGTCACCCATTTGGTCACACCTCGCGGCATCGCGCCCGCCATCCAGACCAGGAACCGGTAGATGCCGCCGTTGACGTGCATCGACTCCCCTCGCATCACCGCGTCATAGCCTTCGCGGGCGACGTCGTTGGCGTTCAGCCACAGCCACTTCGGGACCCCGTTCATCTGTTCGCGGGTCCCGAGCACGTCGTGGAATTCGGTGTAGGTGAAGCCGGGACAAAGCGCCGTGACGTTGACGCCGCGGTCGCGGCCCTCGGCGTTGAGCGCTTCTGAAAACCGGACCAGAAAGGCCTTCGACGCGCCGTACATCGTGTGCCCCGCGGGTGACGGCACCAGGCCCGCCACCGACGCGATGTTGATCACCCGGCCCCAGCCGCGCTCGTACATGACGGGCAGCAGCCGGTAGGTCAGCTCACACACGGCGGTCGTCATCACCTGGATGAAACGTTGATGGTCGGCCCACGGACGCTTGAGATAGGTCCCGGGGACGCCGTAACCGGCGTTGTTGATCAGAAAGTCGATGCGCAGGGGTTGCGCGGCCAGCCAGTCGGCCAGGCGGGCGGGCGCCGCGGGATCGGCGAGATCGGCGACGTGGACGAACGTCTTGACGCCGTATCGATCGCTCAGCGAGCTGGCCAACGCCTCCAAGCGATCGCGCCGCCGGGCTGTCAGCACCAGCGCGTAGCCGCGCGCCGCCAGCAGTTCGGCAAACGCCTGCCCGATGCCCGCGGAGGCGCCGGTCACGAGCGCCGTCCGGCCGTCCCCTTCTTTCGCCATGCCACAGTATAGGTATGATGGGAGCTACCCTGCCGGAGGAACCTGTTATGCGCCCGATTCGCGTCCTGCTCGCCGCCGCCACCGCCGTCGCACTTTCGGGTTGCATCAACAGCGCCACGCTCATCAAGGTCAACCCTGATGGCAGCGGCACGGTTGAACAAACCACCCTCGTCAACATGGCCGCGCTCAAGTCGATGATGCCCGGCTCAAACGGTCAGAGCGCCAATCCGATCAACCAAGCCGAGCTCAAGCGGACGGCCGAGCGCATGGGCAAGGGCGTCAAGCTGGTGTCGGCCGAGCCGATGACGGCCGGCGGCTTCGAAGGCATGAAGGCGATCTTTTCGTTCGACGACATCAACCTGGTGCAAGTCAACCAGAACCCCGAAATGAGCGGCGGCACCGAGCCGGGGATGGGCGAGCGCAAGGAGAGCCAGGACCCGGTGAAGTTCAAGTTCGCCCGGCAGGGTGGCACCTCCGTGCTGACCATCGCCTTCCAGGACAAGCCGGGCACCGGCAAGCAGGCCGACGCGCCGGAGCCGGGCGGCATGCCGGACCTGAGCAACCCGATGATCATGAACATGATCAAAACCATGTTCGACGGCTTCAAGATCAACATTGCCGTCGAACCGGTGGGCACGATCGTGAAGACCAACGCCGAGTACGTGACAGGGTCACGGATCACGCTTCTCGAGATGGACATGGCGGCGTTGCTTGCGGACGAGGCCAAGTTCAAGGCGCTGCAGGGCAAGCTCGGACCCGACGCGTCGCTGTCGGAAGTGAAGCCTTACCTGAAGGACATCAAGGGGATCAAGGTGGACGGCCCGATCATCACCATTGAGTTCAAGTAGGGCTTTCTCGGGCTTCGGGCTTCAGCTATCCGAAGCAGAGCAAGCGGCCTTCTGTCGATCCGATCACCATCCGGCCCGAGGCGAGGGCGGGCGACGCGCTGAGCGCGGCGCCCTCCTCGTGCTGCCACACCACCTTCCCCGTCGCCAGATCAAGCGCGTAGAGGCGGCCGTCATTCGAGCCGACATAGGCGCGGCCGCCGGCGATCGCCGGCGAGGAATCGATCCGGGCGCGGGTCATGTAGGTCCATCGCGCCTTGCCCGTTTTGGCATCGAGCGCATGCACCATGCGATCCCGCCCGCCAAGGACCACCGTGCCATCAGTCACGGCCGCCGACGAATAGAACGGAAACTTGCGATCGGGATGCTCGTAGCGCCAGAGCACTTTTCGCGTCGACAGGTCGAGGGCGAGCACCTGGTTGTCAAAGGTGCCGAAATACGCCACCCGATCGACGATCGCCACCGACGCGCCGGTGTACGCGGTGGCCGAGGTCCGCATCCGCTCGCGGCCGGTGCGCACGTCGACGGCATGGAACACCTCGTCGCAGCCGGCGAAATGGGCCACGCCGTCGACCACGCACGGCGTGCCGTGGACGTAATTCTCAGTCGTATAGGTCCAGCGGAGTTTCCCGTCCGCGGCGCCCAGGCCATAGAGGTTGCCGTCGTACGATCCCATCAGCACAACATCGCCGGCAACCACCGGCGAGGACTTGATCTCGGACCTGGTCTTGAACGTCCACGCCGCCGTGCCGTCCGCGACATTCACCGCGTGCATCACGCCATTGAGGTCGCCGACGAACACCCGGCCGCCGGCGACGCACGGCGACGACTCGCCGACCGGTTCGCCGGCCTTGTAGCGCCAGCGCAGCGCGCCATCCGACAGGTTGAGCGCGATCAGTTCACCGGACGCCGTACCCGCATAGACGGCGCCGCCGGCGATCGCCGCCGACGAGTCGAAGGCTTCGCCGCCTTCCCAGGCCCACATCAGCCTGGGCGCCGGCGCGATGGTGGTTGCGGAGATTCCGGTCAAGGACGGCGTGCCGCGAAACTGCGGCCACGCGTCGGCGGGCGAGGCCACCGGCCTGGAAGGTTGCGCCCACACGCCGCGCGGAACCACCCCCACCGCGCCACAGGCCATCAGGAAATCGCGCCGCGTCACTTTTTACTTTTTACTCTTTACTTCTTACTTTTCACTTTTCACTTTTTACTTCTTCAGCTGCGCACCCTCGGCCAGCGCGTAGAGCTGGTTGCGGTTCATCACGAACAGCGCGCCGTTGGAGGGCACCGCCGTGGCGTAGACGGAACTGCCCATGTTCTGTTCGGAGACGAGCGTGAAGGTCTTGCTGTGCTCGATCACGGCAACGTCGCCGTCTTCATCGCCGAGGTAGACCTTGTCGCCGATGATCATCGGTGAGCCCCAGATCGCGGCGAACATGTCGTGCGTCCAGTACGGCTTGCCGGTCTTGAGATCGAGGCAGTGGAGGAAGCCGCTGAAGTCGGCCAGGTAGATCAAGCCGTCCTTGATCGCGGCGGTGGAAATCGATCGGCGGATCTTGTCGAAGTGCCAGAGCCGGCCGCTCTCGGTGATGTCGCCGCGCTTGGTGGCGTCGATCGCGTAAGCATGACCCACGCCTTCGCCGTGCTCGGGGTCCTGGCCGTTGGCGATGTAGACCACGTTCTCG
>JBDTMB010000302.1:0-7323 GCA_039934485.1 Vicinamibacterales bacterium | reverse complement strand
GGCCGCCGCGATCATCCTCGTCTTCTATACGCCGGTGCTTTGGTGGGCGGCGACGCCGCTGCAAGTGTCCGCGCCTCCCCAAGCCGCGGACGCCATCGTCGTGTTTGCCGGTGGCGTCGGCGAGTCGGGCAAGGCGGGTGTCGGCGTCCAGGAGCGCGTCTCGCAGGCGGTGGCGCTCTACAAGGGCGGCTACGCAGCGCACATCATCTTCTCCTCCGGCTATGTCTTCACCTTGCGTGAGGCCGAAGTGATGAAGGCGGTCGCGGTGGACAACGGCGTGCCGGCCGGCGCGATCCTGCTCGAGGAGCGCGCGGCCAATACCCTCGAGAACGTCACCTTCACCGATCGCATCCTGCGCGAGCATCACTGGAACCGGATCCTGCTGGTCAGTTCGCCGTACCACATGCGTCGCGCCACGATGACGTGGCGCAAGCAAGCGCCGGATGTCACGGTGACGCCGACGCCGGTGACGCAGAGCCAGTTCTACCTGCACAGCAACGGCGCCGATGCCGACCAGATCGTCGGCATTCTCCACGAGTATCTCGCCATCGTGCAGTACAGGTGGAAAGGGTGGCTGTGATTCCGTCGTTCAGGACCGTCCGGATCGTCATCGTGGCCACGCTCGTGGCGGTCGTGGTGTCGATGGCCATGGTCGAGGCCTGGGTGCGCTACTCGTGGGACGACAAGAAGGGGAGGCCGGGCTTCTACTTGAGCGACCCGCTGCGCGGGCAGCGGCTGGCGCCCGGTTATCAAGGTTGGTTCGCCGGTGTGCCGGTCAAGATCAATAACCTGGGGTTTCGAGACGAGCGCGAATATACGCTCGCCAAGCCGCCCGGAACGTTTCGCATCATCGTCCTCGGTGATTCCGTCACGTTCGGCCACGGCGCGCCGTTCGCCACCACCTATCCGTTTCTCGTCGAAGAGCGGCTCAAGGCGTGGCGCCCGGACGTGAAGTGGGAGGTGTGGAACCTTGGCGTGCCCGGCTACAACACCTCGCAGGAACTCGCCTACCTCGAGCAGGTCGGCCGGCCGTTCTCGCCAGACCTGGTCGTGGTGGGGTTCTATCCCAACGACTTCACGGCGAACGAGCGAGTTGCCGAGCCCTCACTGGCGCGTCGTCTCGGCAGTGCCATGCAGGCGATTGTCCAGCGGACGATGTATTCGTACGAGTTCTACAAACGCGCCTACCTGACCCTTCGCTGGCAGCTGATGACCGACAAGGTCGACCAGCAACGAATCGAGCACCTGGCCACGGAGGACCAGCTGCTCGAGACAACGGCCGGCGGCGAGGATGCGGCCCGGATCCTCAGTCCGGCGGAGTTCATCGACGACTCGAACGCGGCCGAGTTCGTTTGCCCAGGAGCCCAGAGCGATGTCAACAGTAAGGCGCCGACCGAACTGGCCAGGGCACTGCGCGGGCGCTCGCCTTCACTGGCATCGTGGTTCGAGGCCGTTGACGGCCTGCAACAACTGCACGCGAGCGGCGCGTTCCGGGTGATGTTCTTCATCAACATGGCGCCAATCGTGTGCGCGGGCGCGGATCGGTTTGTGGACGGGGGCACCCTGGGCGATGACGATGCGATGTTGGAGGTACTCGGGAAGGGCACGCCCGCGGTCAGTTCGACGCGGGCGTTTCTTCACTACCATCCCTCGCAGATGCCGGCTGCCGGCGGCCATTCGCTCGGCAACTCCAATCGCGTCAAGGCCGACGTCCTGTTCGATTTCCTCAAGACTCAAGTCCTGCCGCCGCTCCTGCCCGGGGGCGGCGCCCGATGATCGGCGGTATCCTCCAGGCGCTGCTCATCGCGCTGGCGGCCGCGGTGATCCTTGTGCCGTTCTGTCGAATCCTGGCGCATCGCATTGGCGTCGTCGCGCACCCGCGAAACGATCGCTGGCACCGCAGCACGGTGCCGCTGCTCGGCGGTGTCGCGATTGCGATGGCCACCCTGGCGGCCTCGCTGATGACCGGCGTCGCGGCGGCGATGGTGGTGCCGCTCAGCGGCGCGATGTTGATCTTCGCGTTGGGCCTGCTGGACGACATCCTGTCCCTCAAGCCGTCCACCAAGCTGATCTTCCAGGTCGCGATGGCGGCCGCGCTGGTCTACTTCGGCTTTCGCTTGAACTGGCTCGAGTCGCGGTTGCTCGATTCGGCGCTGACCATGGCCTGGGTGGTGGGGCTGACCAACGCCTTCAACCTGCTGGACAACATGGACGGCCTGTGCGCGGGGACCGCGGTGGTGGTGGCCCTGATGTTGATCGCCGGGTTCTGGACCGGCGTCACGCGCGAGGACGCCGTGGCCGAGATGACGTATCTCGCGATCATCGCCGGCGCGACGATTGGCTTCCTGTTCTACAACTTTCCGCCCGCCTCGATCTTCATGGGCGACAGCGGCAGCCTGCTGCTGGGATTCAGCCTCGCCACCCTTACCCTGACGCCCGGCGGCGTGCGCGGCAGCCGCTCCGACGTGGTGTCGGTGATCGCCGGCCCGGTGTTCGTCCTGCTGGTGCCGATCTTCGACACCACGCTGGTGACGGTCGCGCGCCTGCTGTCGGGGCGATCGCCGGCGATGGGCGGACGCGATCACTCGTCGCATCGTCTCGTCGCCATCGGCCTGTCGGAACGCAACGCCGTCTTCGTGTTGTGGCTGCTCGCCGCGATCGGCGGCGCGATCGGCCTCACGCTTCGCACCTCGACGCAAGGCTCGATCGCGGCCGGCGCGCTGTTTGTCGCCGGCATGTGCGTGTTCGCGGTCTACCTGGTCCGCATCCGCGTCTATGGCGCCACGGCGGCCGCGCCGCCGAAGACGGACGCGGTGACCCCGCTCGCCGGCACGTTCATGTACAAGCGTCGCGTGGTCGAGGTGATCGTCGACGTTGGGCTGGTGGTGGCCGCCTACTACATCACCAACCGGCAACTCCTCGATCCCGAGGCCTACATGCAACACGCCGACAGCTTTTACGCGTCGTTGCCGCTGATCCTGGCCGCGCAGTTGTTGTCGTTCTTTGCGGTGGGCGTCTACCGCGGTACGTGGCACTACTTTGGTATGAAGGACGGCATCATCGTGATCAAGGGCGTCGCCGTCGGCCTGGCCGCCGCCGCCATCGTCGTGGTGTCGCTCTATCGCGATCCGGACTTTACCTGGAGAGTGTCGCTGCTCTATGCGGCGATCGTAGCGGTGCTGGTGATCACGTCGCGATTGTCGCTGCGCCTCGTGGGCCGGGCCCTCGTCCTCCAACGCCGCGCCAACTTGCGCCTCACTCGCTAAGGCCGTCTCCCTTCTTACCCTCGCTCACCACCGCTCCCGACGGGCGGTTCCAGCCTGAGCGCGGTCACCACCGCCAGCGCCACGAACACAAACATCAGCGGCTGCACGGTAATCGTGTAGCGCATGTTCGTGAGCACGAAGCAAATCGTCAGCGGGACATAGGCAACCGGCACGAGCAGCCAGAGCAGGGCGGAGCGCTGTCGCCAGGCCACGATCACGCCGGCGACGAACACCAGCAGATACGCGGACGAGAAAACGGTTCCGGCCGCATACGCGAGTCGGCTCGAGCGGAACTGTTGCGTGGTCGCCGTATCGTCGGTGCCGCGGATCACGAACAGCCGCACCATGCGGTACGCCGACGCCAGGGCGAAGCCGATCGGGTCCCGCCCGATGTTGTCGAGCGCGAGTGCCATGTAGCGGCGCATCTGGTGCGGCTCGCGGCGATAGTAGACGTCGTTGACGCGCACGGCCTCGACGACGGGACAGGTGTCGAGGGGGGCGCGGACGTCAGCGCGCGCCGCGGCGGTAAAGGTCCGCCACCGGGAGGCGAGCGCACCGGCCAGTCCGCCCTCAACGGCCAGGTCGGTGTGGCGGCCGGAGAAGGTCCGCGGCACCGAGATCGTGGACTGGTCAACGAGGTGAATCACGGAAGCGTGATCCGTGGTGCTCAGCGAAGTGAAGGGTGAGACGCCGGCGCTCACGGCCTCGGGCAGCAGCAGCGCGACGGCTCGCGAGAGATCGCGGTCGGAGATCTGTCCATCAGCGTTGAGATCCAGTTTGTCGGAAAAGGGCAGCGGCTCACCCCACGACAGGTGGCGCGCCATCCGGATCAGGTCGAAGATGTCCAGCAGGTCGCCGCGCGCGTCGAGGTCGCCCAGGTGATCATCCGACACGAACGCGACGTACGGATTGAGCGCGCCGTCCAACGGCGCCGTGAACCGGCCAGCCTCCAGGTAGTAATAGAGCGCGGTGGGAATGGTCTGCTTCGGCACTTCGAAGCGCACGGTCGAACCTTGTTGCTCGAATGGCGAGACGCGCGTCGGCTGCGCGTGGCGGTCCGTCCAGTAGACGAGCGCGACCGGCAGCTGGCTTGCCGGAACGCAGGGATGCTGGTCGATGGAAATGACCAGGGGCACGTTCGACAAGCTCGTGTAGGTGAAGGGCGCGGATTCAAAAATTGTGCGTGGATTGTGCGCGCGGCTCTCCAGGTAGGGGCCGGCCTGCAGCGTCCCGTACCAGAGCTGCACGCCGCCGTGCGTGCTGGTGGGCAGGAAGGTGCCGGTCAACATGTAGTTGCGGACGATCCACGGGGAAAGGACGAGGCCAATGCAGGCCCAGAACACCGCCACGCGCCACGCATGCGCCCACGTGCGCCGCAGCAGGACGTAGCCGCCGCCGAGCACCAACGGAAACAGGATCATGTTCGGGCGGAACTGCGGAACCAGGCCCGAGATCACGCCGCTCAACACGAACAACTTCACCGCCATCGTCTCGTCGGCGCGCACGAAGCTCAGAAGCGCTGCCAGGAACAGCACGGTGCACACGGCGTCGGAGGACAGCGTGGAGGCGTAGACGGTGTTGAAGGAGAAGAGCCCAACGAGAACCGACGAGAGCGCCGCCACGCGCTGGGTGGTGAAGGGCCGGACCAGGCGATAGAGCAGCAAAGGGACCAACGCGTTGATCACCGCTTGCGCCATCACCGGGATCCAGGCGTGTGCGCCGAAGAGGCGATAGAACGCCGCCACGTAATAGGCGTAACCCCACGGTACGTCAGTCGTCGGAAATGGTTCGCCCCTGACCAGCGCGCGCGCCAGCTCGTCGTATTGGTCGATGCCGCGCCAGCCCCAGGGGTGCGGCGCCCAGACGAAGACGAAGAACAGGCCCATCGCCAGCGTGATCGCGGCGGCGGCCGAAGGCGTACGCGGATGATCGAGCATCCGCTGAAGCGCGGTTTTCATCAGGCCCTGGCCGCGTCCACGGCGCCGGCAAACTCCGGCCCGCCGGCCGCGGGATAGCCCCGGCTTTGCCCCGTCGGCCACACACTGACCCAGAAGGCATAGAGCCGTCCCCTGGTGAGCGTGAAGCGGAATCGCACGGGCTGCCCGGCCAGCGAGGCCAGCGATCCGGCGGACCACGACACGCCGAGCCGGGTGCCGTCGCCGGTGACGGGGATGCAGGCGGTGGCCGTGAATGGCGCGACCACGCGGCCCGCGCGATCGAGGACTTCGACGCGCAGCTCGCCGCCGGTGAGGTCGGCGTTGACGAACAGGTGGCCACCCGAGAAAGTCACCGGGCGCGTGATCAGTGTCCCGGCCGCGACTGGCCCACGACGAAGCGTGCGCGCCTCGCCGGGCAGCCAGTCCATCGATGCGAAGCCGTCCCGCCGCAGGGTGGCCAGGCCGGTGGAGCACACCCCCGGCGCGCCGGTGCCCGGCCGTCCTTGCCGTCCGCTGACGTAAAAGTGCAGGCGGTCGCCCACCACCACGCAGCCGCCGCCGGCCGACTGCACGTTGGCCCAGTTCCAACTGCCAACTTCTTCGGACACTGACAGGAAGCTGCTGCGATCCGGCCGATGCCAGTGGAAACCGTCGCGACTGAAGCCGACGGCGATTTCGTTGATCTTTTCCCGCTGGTTCGACTCGCCGCGCCAGATCGAGAAGAGCCCGAGCATGACGCTTTCATACGCGACGCAATCGAGATTGTAGAGTTCCGGGCGCTCGGCGACGCCGGCCCGCGCGTAGTCGCTCGAATCGGCCTTGACCCAGGCTACGGGAGCCAGCCGCGACCAATCGCGGGTGGCGGCGAAGTCGGTGGCTTCCACGTACTGGCGATAGCGGCCGCTGACCGATCCGATGTATTGGTCGGCGCGAATGCTGAAGACCCAGACGCGCCGGAACGGATTGTAGAAGAATGTCGAGCGATCGCCGGTCCGGCCCGTGCTGCCCACCTGGAGCCAATGCACGCCGTCGGGCGAGGTGTAGAGCAGCAGCCGGTTGTCGTTGAAGAGCGACATCTTGTAGCGCTGCCGCGGGTCGGCGCTTTCCAGGTCCAGCCACACGGTGCTCGAATCGCGCGCCGCCTTGCTGACGATGTTGGTGCCGGCGACGACGTCGAACGCGGGCTTGGCCCAGGTGATGCCGTCGCTCGAGGTGGCCAGGCACGTGTTCATGCCGTAGCCGCCCATGTACCACATCTTGAACAGGCGGTCCTTCGGATCGTAGAAGACGCCGTCGCTGAACACCATCGCCGACGGGTTGGGTTCGGTGTGGGTGCGCTCGGCGTAGTCGTCGTTCAGTTCCCACGGCTGGTCCGGTTTCACGATCGGATTGGCCGGATGGTAGGTCGCGTGATGATGCACGCGATCGAGCGACGTTTCCTCGATCAGGAAGTCGTCCACGAACAACTGCCGGCCGGTGTCGATGGGAATGATCGCCGGCGGATCCGCGAGGTAGGGCGGCAGCACCGGATGTTCTTCGGGGTACTGCAGGCGCGGCGGCCAGGGTGAGCCCAGCGTGATGCCGTTGTACAGGACTTCGGCCGGCGCGGCCTGCGCCCCGATTCGCGAGCCAAGCGGCCACAGGAGTGCGCCGGCCGCGGTGCCGCGAAGGAACGTGCGTCGAGAGATCACTATGTCGAAGAGCGCGACTGCGGCGTGGCCGCGCGCGTCGTTGTACTATACACGCGCGGTGCGGAGCAGACGAATCGGGCGCGTGATGGCGTGGATGCTGGCGGTCGCGCTGGCGGCCACCACCGTAGCCGCCAGGCAAACACCACCAGACGAGGTGTCACTCACGGCCGGACTGGAGCCGCGCGTCGAGCGCTTCACGCCAGCGGGCCAGCCGCCGATCGAACTCCGCTTCTTCTTGAAACCGGGCGCCGACGATCAGGCCCAACGCGTGGTCGACACCACGCGCGACGCGCTGCAGCGGCTGGGCGATTGGCTTGGCCCGTTCCCCTATCCCCGTCTCACGGTCGTTGACGTCTCCTGGCGCAGCCCGCTGGTGGGCGCGTCGTACCCCGGCCTGATCGTCGCGAGCACGCGATGGCTCGCGCCGGT
>JBDTMB010000301.1:0-7354 GCA_039934485.1 Vicinamibacterales bacterium | reverse complement strand
CCAGGATCCGGAGAGGGCCACGAAGTGCGTGACGCCCTTCAGGTCGTCACGGATGCTGTCAACCGCCGCGAGGTAATCGCCGTCAACGCACACCACCTTCGCGCCGCTGTGGTTGATGAGATACCGGAAGTCGTCGGCGATGAGCCGGAAGTTGATCGGCACGAGCACGGCGCCGATCTGCGGGACCGCGTAGAACGACTCGAGTTGGGCGTGCGTATTGGGGGCGATGTAGGCCACCCGATCGCCAGGCGCGACGCCCATCGACTGCAGCGCCGACGACCAGCGATCGCAACGGTCGAAGAAATCGCCGTAGGACCAGCGATCGGCGCCGTCCACGACGCCTTCGCGGTTGGCGTGCAGGCGCCGGGTGCGGCGCATCCACTCCATTGGGCTTAGAGGGGTTTCCATATCGCGGGCAATTCTTGCCGCGACAGTCTATGGCTGGAAGGGGAAAGGGGAAAGTAGAAACCTTCTACTTCAAGAAACGGCCACCGGGCGGCGGCGCATCACGGCCCACACGGCGAGGCCGAGCAGGATGAAGGGGATCGCGGGGAGCAGCAGCGCCAGGACCGCGGCGAGGAGACCGAGCACCATGATTCCAGCGCCGACCGTGAGGAGGATCGGCAGCGCCGCGGCCGACGCCACGAGCCCCACGGCGCCCATCGCGAGCCACACCGGGATCATCAGGACCTTGAAGAACACCTTGAAGAGGATGCGGATGGGCAGGAAGACTGTCCACAGGACAACCTTCAGGACCAGGAAGACCAGGCCAAAAACTGCAGCCAACGCAAAGCCACCGAACAAGAGGCCGGCTAGTGCAAAGAGTCCGATCATCGTACTGAAAGGGACGAGGAAGAACCCGCTGGGGTTCCAGAGGGCTTCAGGCTACGCAGCCGACAGGCTTTAGCGCAAGTCGACCACGACCTTGAAATCGGGCAGGGACCACTGGACGAGGTCCTGCTTAACCTCTTCCATGGCAACACGTTCCGGCTTGATCAGCTTGTGAGCCGGAAGTTCGTCGGCGGCCGGTTCGATGCGGACGCGGGCGCCGCGGCGAAGCTGCTTGGCGCGCAGGGCCGAGACGTCGACGAAGAGAAAGCGACTCTCAATGGGAGTCGCCTTCGGGTGCACCACCGGTGCGTCGTGCGCGGCGAGGGTCTCTCCCTGAGGGATTTCTGTCTCTGACATAGTCTCTCAGTCTACTCCGCTGCCGGGATGAGAGTAAAGACCCGTCGGGAGGGCACTTCTCCTCCCGACAAGGATTGCCTCCCGTCAGGTGCGTTAAGCGGCCACTTCGACGTTAATCGACCGCGGCCTGGCCTCTTCCCGGAACGGGAGGATCACCGTGAGGACGCCGTTCTCGTACTTGGCGCCGATCTTGGTGGGATCGACCGACGTCGGCAGCGAGAACGACCGGCTGAACGCGCCATACGCGCGCTCGACACGGTGGAACTGCTCTTTGCTGACCTCGCCCTCGAATTTGCGCTCGCCCTTCAGGGTCAGCACGTTGTTCTCGAAGGTGACGCCGATGTCCTCGCGCTTCATGTCCGGCAGTTCGGCCTTCAGCACGATTTCTTTCTTGTCGTTCTCGAAGATATCCACCGCCGGCACCCAGCGGCCGTCGGTCAGGAAGTCAGCAAAGGGGTCGAATCTCGTAATCGCCATGATCGTCTCCTGATTGCGGCGGGGGCTGAAGCCCCCCGCCCTCCAAAATGAGTTACCTGGTTTCCGCAAACTCTGCGTCCACGACTTCGCCGTCCTTGACGGCGTTGTCGTCGGTCTTCGGCGCGCCCTTCGCGGGCTCCTGCGCCTTGTAGAGCGCCTCGGCCATCGCGTGCGACGCCTTCTGCAACTCGGCGGTCGCCGCCGTGATCGCCTTGGTGTCGTCGGCCTTGACCACGGCTTTCGCAGTCTCTAACGCGGACTGGATCTGCGCGTAGACCGCGCCGAGCTTGTCCTTGTTCTCGTTGAAGCTCTTCTCCACCGAGTAGATCAGTGCGTCGGCCTGGTTGCGCGCGTCGATCGCCTCGCGCCGGCCGGCGTCCTCCGAGGCGTGGGCCTCCGAGTCCTTCACCATGCGCTCGACTTCGTCCTTGCCGAGCCCGCTCGCGCCGCTGATGGTGATCGTCTGTTCCTTGCCCGTGGCCTTGTCCTTCGCGGCCACGTTGACGATGCCGTTGGCGTCGATGTCGAACGTCACTTCCACCTGCGGGAGCCCGCGCGGCGCCGGCGGCAGTCCCGTGAGATGGAACCGGCCCAGCGTGCGGTTGTCCCCGGCAATCGAGCGCTCGCCCTGGAGGACGTGCACCTCGACGCTGGTCTGGTTGTCCGCGGCGGTCGAGAAAACTTCGCTCTTCCGCGACGGAATCGTGGTGTTGCGCGCGATCAGCACCGTCATCACGCCGCCGAGCGTCTCGATGCCCAGCGACAGCGGTGTCACGTCCAGCAACAGGAGATCCTTGACGTCGCCGGCCAGGACACCGCCCTGCACCGCGGCGCCGATCGCCACCACTTCGTCCGGGTTCACACCCTTGTGAAGTTCCTTGCCGAAGTACTCCTGGACCACCTGCTGCACGCGCGGCATGCGGGTGGAACCGCCGACCAGCACCACTTCATCGATGTCCGACGGCTTGATGCCGGCGTCCGCAATCGCCTGCTTGAGCGGACCGATGGTGCGCTGCACCAGCGACTCCACCAGCGACTCCAGCCTGGCGCGGGTCAGCTTCATCGCCATGTGCTTGGGGCCCGAGGCGTCCGCCGTCACGAACGGCAGGTTGATCTCGGTCTCCATCACCGACGAAAGCTCGATCTTCGCCTTTTCGGCGGCTTCCTTCAGGCGCTGGAGCGCCATCCGGTCCTTGCTGAGGTCGATGCCATCGGTCTTCTTGAATTCCGCGGTCATCCATTCGACGATGAGCTGATCGAAGTCGTCGCCGCCCAGGTGGGTATCCCCATTGGTGGACTTCACTTCGACCACGCCTTCGCCGACTTCGAGCACGGAGATGTCGAACGTGCCGCCGCCAAGGTCGAACACGGCGATGGTCTCGTCCTTCTTCTTGTCGAGGCCATACGCCAGCGCCGCGGCCGTCGGTTCATTGACGATGCGCAAGACCTCGAGCCCGGCAATCTTGCCGGCGTCCTTGGTCGCCTGACGCTGCGCATCGTTAAAGTACGCAGGCACCGTGATCACCGCGTCGGTGACCGGTTCGCCGAGGTAGTCCTCGGCCGCCAGCTTGAGTTTGCCCAGGATCATCGCCGAAATTTCCGGCGGCGAGTACTGCTTGCCGCGCACCGTGATCCGCGCATCGCCATTCGGCGTCTGCGAGACCGCATACGGCACGCGCTTGGTTTCTTCCGTCACTTCCGAGAACTTGCGTCCCATGAAGCGCTTCACCGAGAACACGGTGTTCTCGGGGTTCGTCACGGCCTGCCGCTTGGCGACCTGGCCGACGAGACGTTCGCCGTCCTTCCCGAACCCCACCACGGAGGGCGTCGTCCGGGCGCCTTCCTGGTTGACGATGACGATGGGCTGGCCGTTTTCCATGACCGAAACCACCGAGTTCGTGGTGCCCAAGTCGATTCCGATAACTCTGCCTTTTTTTGCCATGACTGCCTGTTCCTCCGAACAAGAACGATTATGAGGTCATGGTGAGTGCTTGTCAAGCATTTTATATGAGTGTTATTTACTCACTTATTGCAGAGCCGGGAAGTTCAACGGCTTCCAGCAGCCCTTCAAACCTCCCGGCGGTCCCGTCCACCTCCCGTCGTAGAATCACGTGGATGGCGTTTATCGGGACTTCCGTGGAAAGCGACCACGCCGACCTGGCCGAGGACGTCCGCCGTCTGTTTGAGGACCTGGCGGCGCGCCGGCCCGAGCGGCGGCACGTGGTGGCCGGCGAGTGCATGCCCCTGGTCGATGTCTTCGAGACCGAGCGCGCGGTGGAAATCGTCCTCGACCTTCCGGGCGTGTCGGCCGACGCGCTGCGGATCGTGATCAAGAACGGCGTCGTCTTGATCGTCGGCGAAAAGGACCGCTCCGAGCTGGCGAATCGTGCGCCCGCGAGTTTTCACCTCGTCGAACGCGACTTTGGCCGCTTTGCCCGCGCCGTTCGCGTCCGCGCCGCCGTTGATGCCACCGCCGCCAGGGCGCGGCTCGCCAATGGCGAACTGCGCGTGATGCTCCCGCGCTTGAGCGAGCGCCGCGGTCAGGCCATCACCGTTCCGATCGACAGCGGACAATGAGGCTGCTCTTCATCGGCGATATCGTCGGGCGTCCCGGCCGGGACCTCGTGCGGCGCCACGTGCGCGCGCTCGCCTCGTTCCACCGCGCCGACCTGGTGATCGCCAACGGCGAGAACGCCGCCGGCGGCGCCGGCATCACGCGCGACAACGCCAACGAGATCCTCGGCGCCGGTGTCGACGTCATCACCACGGGCAATCACGTGTGGGACAAGCGCGAGGCGCTCGAGTTCATCAAGGACATGCCGCAACTGGTCCGCCCGGCCAACTATCCCGAAGGCACGCCCGGCTCTGGTTCGCACGTTGCCACGACGCGCGACGGCGTGCGCGTGGGTGTGGTCAATGTCATGGGCCGCGTGTTCCTGGCCGCCCTTGACGATCCCTTCCGCGCCGCCACCCGCGAGATCGCGCGCGTTCGCGAAGCGGGCGCGTCGGTGATCTTCGTCGACGTCCATGCCGAGACGACGTCCGAGAAGATGGCGTTGTCGTGGTATCTCGATGGCCAGGTCACCGCGGTCATCGGCACGCACACGCACGTGCAGACGGCCGATGAACGGATTCTGCCAGGCGGCACCGCCTGCCTGAGCGACGTCGGCATGACCGGACCGCACGACGGCGTGATCGGCATGGACAAGACGATGGTGATCGCGCGGTTCATGACCGGTTTACACGTACGGTTCGAACCGGCGACCGGCGATCCGCGGCTGAACGGGGTCGTCGTCACCGCGGATCCGGCCACCGGCAAGGCCAGCGCGATTGAGCGGATCCAGCTGACCGAGGCGCAACTGCAGGGCATCACCGACAAGGTCGCTGCGGTACCAGTCGCATGAGCACGCTGCCCTTTGATGACGAACCGGAGGCACCTTTCCAGGTGCCGGGTGCCACGGTGCCGGGTGCCAGGGTGCCGGGTGCCACGGTGCCGGGTGCCACGGTGCCGGGTGCCAAAGCGCCGACGGTGCCCGCGCGGCAGGTGCTCACCGTCACCGAGCTCTCCGCGGCCATTCGCGGACTCCTCGAGACCGAATTCACCAACGTGTGGGTCGAGGGTGAGATCTCCAACGCGCGGGTGTGGAACACCGGGCATCTCTACTTCACGCTGAAAGACAGCGCCTCGCAGATCAAGGGCGTGATGTTCCGCGGCACGCTGCGCTACCTGAAGTTCAAGCCCGAAGACGGCTTGCGGGTGGTTGCGCGCGGCAAGATCTCGGTCTACGAACCGAAGGGCGAGTACCAATTCGTCTGCGAGCACATGGAGCCACAGGGGTTTGGGCCGCTGCAACTGGCCTTCGAGCAACTCAAGAAGAAGCTCCAGGCCGAAGGGTTGTTCGAAGCGGCGCGCAAGCGGCCGCTGCCGGCACTGCCCCGCCGCATCGGGCTCGTCACCTCGATCGACGGCGCGGCGCTGCGCGACATGGTGCGCGTGTTGCGGCGGCGCTATCCCAACGCGCATCTCGTCATCGCCGCCACGCGCGTCCAGGGCGACGGGGCGGCGCGCGAGATTGCGCGCGCGCTCCAGTTGATCGGCCGCGTCGACTTCGTCGATGTGATCATCGTCGGCCGCGGCGGCGGCTCGCTGGAAGATTTGTGGGCGTTCAACGAAGAGGTCGTCGCCCGCGCGATCGCGGCGTCGCCGGTGCCGGTCATTTCCGGGGTCGGCCACGAGACCGACGTCACCATCGCGGACTTCGTGGCGGACCTGCGTGCGGCCACGCCTTCCGCGGCCGCGGAGCTCGTGGTCCGCCGCAAGGACGAGTTCTTCGCGCACATCGATCGGCTGGGCGATCGCCTGCACCACGCCGTGCAGCACCGCCTGCAGCGGTTTGAATCACGGTTGCATGCGCTCGAAGCGCGGCCCGGGTATTCCGGCCTGCCCGGCCGCCTGGCATTTCGCGGCCGGCACGCGCTGGAGCTGACCTCGGACCTGCGGGCGGCCATGCGGCGCACCGTCGCCGAGCGCGCGCGGCGTCTCGACCTCACCAGGCGCCGGCTCGATCAATTCGATCCGCGTCATCGCCTGGCCGCCATCCGCACGCGCCTCGTCGCGCGCGACGGCCAGCTGGTGGCCGCGGGCAAGCTGCGCCTTGGCGCCGCCCAAACCAGTCTTCGCGGCTGCGTCCTCCGGCTGGAGAGCCTCAGCCCGTTGGCGGTGCTGGGCCGCGGTTACTCGGTGACCTGGGACGCCACGCGAACGCAGATCGTCCGGGACGCGTCGGCCATGAAAGCCGGCGACGGGATTCGCGTTACGCTTGAACATGGCGAGATCGACGCCACAGTGACGAGAGCACATGGACGCAACGATTAAGGATTTTGAAGCGGCGATCGCGGAGCTTGAAACGATCGTCAAGAAACTCGAAGACGGCGACCTGCCGCTCGAGAAATCACTGGAACTCTACGAGCGCGGCGTGCAGCTGTCGCGCTTCTGCCACTCGCGCCTGGAAGAGGCGGAGAAGCGCATCGAGATCGTGAACGAGCGCGGCGAACTCAAGCCGGCGCCGGCGTCGCTCCGCCTGCCGGACGGCGACGAGGACTGAGCGGCGTGACTTTTCGTGAATACCTCGAGACCCGGCGCGCCGACGTAGAGGCCGCGCTCGACGCGCACCTGCCCCAACCTCCCAAGTGCCCACAGGTGGTGGCCGACGCGATGCGCTACAGCCTGATGGCCGGCGGCAAGCGGCTGCGGCCGATGCTGGTGCTCGCCAGCGCCGAGGGCGCGGCGCAGGCCACCGGCGCCTCGGCAGCGGCGGCGCGCGACCTGGCGATGCCGGCGGCGTGCGCGATCGAAATGATCCACACCTACTCGCTCATCCACGACGACCTGCCGTCGATGGACGATGACCACTTGAGGCGGGGACGGCCGACCCTGCACGTCGTCCATGGTGAAGGCCTGGCGATCCTCGCCGGCGACGGCCTGCAAGCTGAAGCCTTCAGCCTGCTCGCGCGCGAGCCGCAGGGGCTGCACCCACACCTGATGCTGCGCAAGCTGCGCGTGCTGTCGATCGTGGGCGAAGCGGCGGGCGCCACCGGGATGGTGGGCGGGCAAGCGATCGATCTCGAAGCGGTGAGGCCGGGCCCCGCCTCCGCCAAGGCTACCGCGAGGCAGGCGCCGCTTGATGCC
>JBDTMB010000300.1:0-7361 GCA_039934485.1 Vicinamibacterales bacterium | reverse complement strand
GAGCTGACGTCGGTGAATTTCCAGCAGGGCGACGACGTCACGGCCGGGCAGGAGCTGTTCACGCTGGATCGGCGGCCGCTCGAAGCGGCGCTGCTGCAAGCCAGCGCGAACCTCGAACGTGATACGGCGCAGGCCGCGAATGCCAAGGCCATCGTGCAGCGCTACGAGCAACTGGTCGACCGTGGCATCGTCGCGCGCGAGCAGCGCGACAACGCGCGTACCAGCGTGGCCACGCTCGAAGCGACGCTGGCGTCGGATCGCGCGGCGGTCGAGAACGCGAAGGTGCAGCTCCAATACGCCACCATCAAGGCGCCGATCTCGGGCCGGACCGGCGCCCTCATGGTCAACGCCGGTAACCTGGTGCGGGCCAACGATCAGGCACCGCTCGTCACGATCAACCAGGTGACGCCGATCTATGTGTCCTTTGCCTTCCCCGAGGCCCTGCTCACCGACCTGCGGCGCTACATGGCGCGGGGGGCGCTGCGCGTCGAGGCGCAGCCCACCAACGGCGAAGGGCATCTCGCCACCGGCAGCATCACGTTCGTCGACAATTCCGTCGATCAAACGACGGGCACCATCAAGGTGAAGGGCACGTTCCCCAACGAGGAGCGGCAGCTGTGGCCCGGCGCGTTCGTCAATGTCGTGGTGCGGCTGGCGACCGAGGCGGAGGTGATCGTGGTGCCGTCGATCGCGGTGCAGACCGGTCCCGACGGTTTCTACGTCTACCGGGTGAAGGCGGATGAGACCGTTGAACTGCGGCCGGTGACCGTGGCCCGCGTGGCCGGCACCGAGAGCGTGATCAAGGATGGGCTCGCGGCCGGTGACACCGTGGTCACCGACGGCCACCTGCGACTGGTGCCGGGCAGCAAGGTGAGTGCCCGCACGCTTGAACCGGCGAAGACCGCATCATGAATTTCGCGGCACTGTTCATCAAAAGGCCGATCACGACGACGCTGCTCATGCTCGGCACCGCCGTCTTCGGCGTGATGTCCTACCAGCTGCTGCCGGTGAGCGATCTGCCCACGGTGGACTTTCCGACGATTCAAGTGCAGGCGGGATTGCCCGGCGCCAGCCCGGAGACGATGGCGGCGGCGGTGGCGTTGCCGCTCGAAAAGCAGTTTGCCACCATCGCCGGCCTCGACGCGGTGAACTCCACCAGCACGCAGGGCAGCACCAGCATCACGCTGCAATTTGCCCTCAACCGCAACATCGACGCCGCCGCGCAGGACGTCCAGTCGATGATCGCGCGGGCGGCCCGCCAGCTGCCGCAGCTGCCGCAGCCGCCGTCGTCCAACAAGGTGAATCCCGGCGACCAGCCGGTGATCTTCCTGTCGTTGCGATCGGCCACGCTGCCGCTGTCCACGGTCAACGAATACGCGGAGACGATCGGCCAGCGCATCTCGATGGTGAGCGGCGTCGCGCAGGTACAGCTGTTTGGCGCCGCCAAGTACGCGGTGCGGATCGACCTCGATCCGCGGCGTCTCTCGGCGCGCGGCATCGGCATCGACGAAGTGGCGAGCGCCATCCAAGGCGCCAACGTCAACCTGCCGACTGGCACGATGTACGGCCCGGACCGGGCGTTTACGGTGATGGCCAACGGTCAGTTGATGCGGGCGTCCGCGTACGAGCCGCTCGTGATCGCCTACCGCAACGGCAATCCGGTGCGGTTGAGCGAGGTGGCGCGCGTCTACGACGGCATCGAGCAGGACAAGACGGCCAATTTCTACCGTGGCCTGCGGAACATCAACCTCTCGATCCTCAAACAGCCGGGCACCAACGTGGTCGCGGTGGTCGATTCGATCAAGACGCTGATGCCGACCTTCCGCGAGCAACTGCCGCCGTCGGTGCTGCTCGACGTCCGCACCGATCGCTCGGCCTCGATTCGGGAGTCGGTGCACGACGTCAAGCAGACGCTGCAGTTGACGTTCGTGCTGGTGGTGGCGGTGATCTTCATCTTCCTGCGCAGCGTCACCGCGACGATCATTTCCTGCCTCACGCTGCCGGTGACGATGGCCGCGACCTTCGCGGTGATGTACCTGCTGAACTACAGCCTCGACAACCTGTCGCTGATGGCGCTGACGCTCAGCGTCGGGTTTGTGGTGGATAACACCATCGTGATGCTGGAAAACATCGTGCGGCACATGGAAATGGGCAAGGCGCCGATGCGCGCGGCCTTCGACGGCTCGAAGGAGGTGGCCTTCACCATCGTCGCGATGACGGCGTCGCTGGTGGCCATCTTCATCCCCGTGCTGTTCATGGGCGGCCTGGTCGGGCGGCTCCTCAACGAGTTCGCCGTGACGATCGGTGTCGCGATCATCGTGTCGGGCCTGGTGTCGATCAGCCTGACGCCGATGCTCTGCAGCCGCTACCTGACGCCGCCGCACAGCCAGCGGCATGGCTTGCTCTACAACCTGACGGAGCGGGTCTTTCAATCCTGGCTGAACGCCTACGACTGGTCGCTGCGGCTCACGCTCCGGCATCGCGCCATCACCGCACTGGCCTCGTTCGTGCTGGTCGGCGGCTCGGTGTACCTGTTCCAGATTGTTCCCAAGGGGTTCCTGCCAAGCGAGGACCAGAGCCGCTTCCAGATTACCGTCGAAGGCATGCAAGGCATCGGCTTCGACGAGATGCTGCGGCACCAGATGGAAGTGGCCGACCTCGTCGCCAAGGACCCCGACATCATCGGGTTCAGCAACAACGTCGGTGGCGGTGGCGGCGGCGGTGGCAACCAGCTGAACCAGGGACGCATCGGCGTGGACCTGAAGCCGAGAAACGAGCGCACGCGTTCGGTCGATCGGATCATCGCCGACTTGCGCCCGAAGCTGGCACAGGTGGCTGGGGTGCGGGTGTTCATGGTGAACCAGCCGCCGATCAACCTCGGCGGCCAGCAGGGTGCCCGCAGCACCTACCAGTTCACGCTGCAGGACACCGACACCGCCGAGCTGTATCGCGCGGCGCCGCTGCTCGAGGGGAAGCTGAAGGAGATGCCCGGCCTCGAGGACGTCAACAGCGACCTGCGGCTCAATAATCCACAGGTCCAGGTCGACCTGGATCGCGATCGCATTTCGTCGCTCGGCTTGACCGTCAACCAGGTGGAGACGGCGCTGTACAACGCCTACGGCACGCGGCAGGTGTCGCAGATCTACGCGCCCAACAACCAGTACGCCGTCATCATGGGCGTGGCGCCGGAGTTCCAGCGCGATCCGGCGGCCCTCTCGATGCTCTACGTCCGTTCGTCGGCGGGGAAGCTCGTGCCTCTCAGCACCGTGGCCAAGGTGACCACGGGCGCGGGGCCGCTGAGTGTCAGCCACACGGGGCAACTACCGTCGGTGACGATCTCGTTCAACCTCAAGCCCGGGGTCGCCCTCGGTGACGCAGTGGCGCAGATCCAGGCCACTGCGGCGACGCTGCTGCCGGCCACCGTGTCGACGCGCTTCCAGGGCACGGCGCAGGCGTTCCAGGATTCGTTGCGGGGCCTCGGCCTTATCCTGATCATGGCCATCGTCGTGGTCTATCTCGTGCTCGGGATCTTGTATGAAAGCTTCACGCAGCCGCTGGTCATCCTGTCGGGCCTGCCGTCCGCCGGCTTCGGCGCCCTGCTCGCGCTGCTGATCTTCAAGAGCGACCTCAGCCTGTATGCGTTCGTCGGCATCATCATGCTGGTTGGCCTCGTCAAGAAGAACGGCATCATGATGGTGGACTTTGCCGCGGTGGCGGAACGCGACCACGGCAAGACGCCGCTCGAGGCGATTCACGAGGCGTGCCTGGTCCGCTTCCGGCCGATCATGATGACGACGATGTGCGCGCTGGTGGGGACGCTGCCGATTGCGTTGGGCGCCGGCGCCGGCGCGGAATCGCGGCGCCCGCTCGGACTGGCGGTGGTTGGCGGACTGCTTGTCTCGCAGTTGCTGACGCTCTACATCACGCCGGTCTACTACGTCTACATCGAGAGCGCGCGCCTGCGCGTGGTGCGCAAGCGCGCCGAAGAGACCCAGGAGCTGCGCGCCTCGGCCTAGGCCAGCTCGGGGGTGTGGTGCGCGTACCCGAAGGAGCGCAAATGAAGTTCGGATCGATCGTCGGCGTCGTCGGCATCCTCGCGTTCGGCGGCTCCGGCGCGGGGCCGCGAGTTGAAGCGGCGGCGCCCATCGCATGTGCGGCGCTCCAGCAGGTGGCCATTCCCAACGGCACGGTGATCTCGGCCGAACCAGTCCAAGCGGGCACCTTCAAGCCGCCACCCCCGGCCAACGCGTCTCCGTTTGCCGATGTGCCGGCGTTTTGCCGCGTCATCCTCACGCTGACGCCGACGCCCGACTCCGACATCAAGGTCGAAGTCTGGCTCCCGACGCCTGGCTGGAACCACAAGTTGGAGGCGGTGGGCAACGGCGGGTTAGGCGGCGCCATGCCGTATGGGCCGCTAGGCGCGGCGGTGCGCGCTGGTTACGCAGGGGTCGGCACGGACACGGGTCACGTGGGCGGCAACGCGGACTTTGTGGCTGGCCATCCGGAAAAACTCGTCGACTTCGCCTATCGCGCGATCCACGAGATGACCGTCACCGCGAAGACCATCGTCACCGCACACTACGATGCGAAGCCGGAGAAGGCTTACTTCGCGTCGTGCTCCACGGGCGGCCGCCAGGCGCTGGTGGAAGCGCAACGTTATCCGGAGGATTTCGACGGCATCGTCGCCGGCGACGCGTCGTGGGACCAGATGCGGCTCTATGCGGCGCGCGTTGCGTTGAACGTCTACGTGAACCGCGAACCTGCTGCGGTCATTCCGCCGACGAAGTACCCGCTGATGCACAACGCTGTGCTTGCCGCCTGCGATACCAATGACGGTGTGAAGGACGGCGTGATCGAAAATCCCGCCGCCTGCAAATTCGACTTTGCGTCGCTGGCGTGCCGCGGCGCCGACGGTCCCGATTGTTTGACGCGGCCGCAGATCGCCACCGCCCAGGCGATGGCCTCGCCGATCACCGATGCGACCAGCGGCGCCGTGCTGCATCCTGGCCGCTACTATCCAGGGTCTGAACTCGGGTGGGGCGGCGTCGGAGGACCCGCGCCGTCTGGTGAATCACTCGAGGGCATGACCAAGATCGTGTTCAAGCCCGGTTGGGACTATCACGCGATCCGGGGTCCGGCGGATGTCGAGCGCGCGGTGAAAGCCGACCACGGCTTGCTCCGGGCCGATGATGCGAATCTCGCGCGCTTCTTCAACCGCGGCGGAAAGCTCTTGATGTATCACGGCTGGGCCGATCCACTGGTGACGCCGGATGCGAGCTTGATCATGTTCAGGAAGATCAACGAGGCGGTGGGAGCAAAGGCGAAAGACTCGCTGGCGCTCTTCATGGTCCCGGGCATGGGGCACTGCCAGGGCGGGCCCGGCACCGACGTGTTCGACAAGGTTGCCGCGGTCGATCAGTGGGTGCGGTCGGGGAAGGCGCCGCAATCGATCGAGGCCTCGCACATGACCAACGGCACGGTCGATCGCACGCGGCCGCTGTGCGCGTATCCGATGACCGCACACTACATCGGCAGCGGCAGTACGGACGACGCGAAGAACTTCCGCTGTCAATGAAGCTGCTTGGAATGTGCGGCAGCCTGCAGGCCAGGTCCGCAAACCTGGCGCTCTGTCGAACCTTAGCCCAACGTCTTGGAGCCTCCGGGCGTGATGATGTCGCCCTAGGGGTTTTCGCGGGCGCCGTGGGCTTCGAGATAAGTCATCAGCTCGACGTTCCTCGCTTCAATCGCCGCCACGAGCGGCGTGATCGCGGTCGCCAGCGAGTTGACATCGACGCCGGCTTCGACCAGCGTGGAAACGATCGCGGAGTCCTGTTGTTCGACGGCTTGCTCGAGCGCCAACCCGCCGTAGCGAGGATTGAATCCCGCCGCCACGAGCGCCTGAATGACTTCCGGCACCGGGTGCATCATCGCGAGGTGTATCGGAGGGTCGTTGCCAAAGCCGGATTGCCGTGCTCCGGTTGACCAAAACCGCGTCCACGCCGATTCCCGCGGTTGCGAGCCGCCGCCGGTTCCCCACACGTCGTTCGGATTGGCGCCGGACTTCAACATCGACAGGACGATGGCCACCGTCTCCGGCTTTCGTGGGCGAAGCTGATAGAGCGCGAGAAACCAGGGCGACTGACTGTCGCCGTTCACCACCACCACCTTGTTCGGATTGGCGCCTGACTTCAGGAGTTGAGCAACCCGGGCGGCGTCACCGGCCATCGTCGCCACAGCGAGTTGTCGTTCGGGTTCGCCGCCGCGAGGGGCGCGATCGCTGGTGCAGGCCGAGAGCGTCAGCATGGTGACCGCGACCCACGTGAGCCTTGAAGCGGCGGTCATGGCGACGCCGCCTTTTCGCGAAGGACCGCGGCCACGGCGTCAAGGGCCTGGGCCGCAGCGGGATCCTTCTCCTCCTCGCGCGCAGCGGTGACCACCGCCAGAGCGGAGCGGCCGTCCGCGCCGAGGGCGTTCGGATCAGCGCCGCGCTCCAGCAACAGCCGAACCACATCGGCATGGCCGAAGACCGCTGCTCGGAAGAGCGCGGTCTTGTGATCGATGGGCGCTTCGTGGACCAGCGACCCGCCCGCCGCCAGCGCTCGTTCGACGCCCGCGCGATCGCCATGCCTGGCGGCGCGGAACAGCGCTTCATCCTGGTCGGTGAAGCTGAGGCCGGGCAACATGGTCCAGCCAACGAACCCGGCGAAGCCCAGGACGATCAGCGCGCCGTACAGAATCTGTCCGGCCCGGTTCAGGCCGAAGATCGCGTAGAGCACGGGATGATCGGCGGGAGCAGCCACCAACGTCTCCTGGAACTATCGCGGCGTCAGCTTGCCGCCTTCCGCGAGGATCTTCATGTTGGCGACCGCCCGCGTGAACGTGGCCGTGCGCGAGGCCTTGTCCTTGTCGCGGGTCGCGTCATCCGGCAGCATCGAGTTGTCGTACATCAGCGTGTAGACGATCTTCGAGGTCTTGTCCGTGAGGGGACGGACTTCCAGGGTGCCGTGATACAGGTTGTAGGGCCGGCCGGCCCTCGGGGTCTGGGTGTAGGTGTATGAGAATTCGGTCTTTCCAACCAGCACTTCATTCGCGACGGATCGTACGGCGCCCACGTCGCCGTCCTTCCCCGACAGGATGGTGCAGCCCGCGGGAATCTGCAGCCACTCGGCGATATCGCAATACTTGCCGATCCGCTTCCAGACCTCGGCGGCCGGGCGATTCACCTCGAGTTCGAGAGGTATCGACATGTAGGTGGGATTCTCGACGACGATGTTGGCGTTCGCGGGTGGTGCCGGTTGGGCAGCGGGCGGCGGCGCGTTGGCCTGACCGGCGACGGGGACGTTCGAGATCAGCAACAGGAG
>JBDTMB010000299.1:0-7388 GCA_039934485.1 Vicinamibacterales bacterium | reverse complement strand
CCCGTCGGCGAGCGCCGGCCAGTAGAACGCCAATGCAATCGCCAGCCCGTTGGCCACCGACGCCTGGCTCGTCACCCGCGTGAACCACATCATCCAGCCCACTTCGAATCCGATGAAGCGGCCGAAGGCCGCGCGAGCCGGCAGGTAGGGCCCGCCGGTCTTGTCGAAGCGGCTGCCGACCTCGGCGAAACACAACGCAATCGACAGGGAGAGCAAGCCCACGGCCAGGAACGCGATTGGTCCCCAGGCTCCAACCAATTTCGCCACGCTCGCTGGCAATAGAAAAATCGCGGCGCCAATCACCTGGTTGACGCCAATGGCGGTGAGATCCCATCGGCCCAGCGCGCGCTTCAGCGTCGGCGCATTCTTCTCTGTGCCCAGCTGTGGCCCAGGCGTCTCTGTGCTCATCTGTGGCCTAAGCCCCCCAGGTGTCGTTGTCACCTGTGGTCCCTTGAATGAGGTTCTTGATTCTCGCCGCCAGCACGTCCGCGGTGAACGGCTTCATGAGGAGATTGGTGACGCCGGTGGGATCGAGGCCGCGTCCCGCGCGTTCGGGGTGGCCGGAGATGAACAGGATCTTGAGGCCGGGCCGCAGCTTCTCGGCGGCCTTGGCGAGGTCGGCGCCGTTCATCCGCGGCATCACCACGTCGGTGACCAGTACGTCGACGCGATCGATATGCTCCTGGAACAACTCGAGGGCGGCACGACCGTCCTCGGCGTCGAGCACCGTGAAGCCGCGCCGCGCCAGCTCGGTGGTGACGAGCCGTCGCACCGATCGATCGTCCTCGGCGACCAGCACCACGCCTTCGCCCTTGACCGGGGCCGCCGTGGGCACCGCGATGGGCAACGGCGACGGATCGGCGTGAGCTTCGGATCTCGGAAAGTACACGCGGAAGACACTGCCCTCGCCGGGCGTGCTGTCCACCATCACGTAGCCGCCGCTCTGCCGGACGATGGCCTGCACCATCGAGAGGCCGAGCCCGGTCCCCTGGCCGGTGTCCTTGGTGGTGAAGAAGGGTTCGAAGAGGCGCTTGCGCACCTCGGCCGACATCCCCAATCCGCTGTCGCGAACCGACAGCATCACGTGCGGGCCGGGAATCACCTCGAGGTTATCGGCGCCAAGTTCGACGTTGGCGGTCTCGATGTGAAGCGCGCCGCCGTTCGGCATCGCGTCGCGGGCGTTGACCACGAGATTCATCAGCACCTGGCCGATCTGCGTGGCGTCGGCGTGAATGGGCCCGAGGTCGGGCGCCAGGGTGACGTCGAGCTTGATCTCCGGGCCGATCAGGCGCCGCATGAGATCCTCCATGTTCGACACCATCTGGTTGAGTTCGACGGTCCTCGGCACCGCGGTCTGGCGCCGGCTGAACGACAGCAGCTGCTGGGTGAGTCCCGAGGCGCGTTCGGCGGCGCGCCGGATCTCCTGGGCCGGGCGCTGCCATTCCGAATCCTGGGGCACGTTCTCAATCAACTCGTCGCTGTAGCCGAGCAGCACGGTGATCAGGTTGTTGAAGTCGTGGGCGATGCCAGTGGCGAGGCGGCCGACCGCTTCCATCTTCTGCGCCTGGCGGAGTTCGGTCTCGAGCCGGTCGCGCTCGCTCAAGTCGCGCGCGATCGTGGTGACGCCGACAATGCTCCCGTCGCCGACCAGCACGCGCGCATGGACGTCGACCGGAATGCGCCCGCCTTTTCGGGTCACCAGTTCCGACTTGAAATTGCGGCCCGAGCTGTCGGTGCCCTCTTCGAGCAGGCGCTTAATCGCGTCGAGGTAATCCAGTCCGAAGATCCAGGTCGGATCGAGCATCCGGATTTCTTCGCGCGAATAGCCGGTGGCCTGCTCGCCGGCGCGGTTGAGCGTGGAGATGCGGCCGCGGCGGTCGTGGACCACGAGGATCTCCGACGAGCGCTCGAAGATGTCGTCGAACCGGGCCTTGAGCGCGGCTTCGCGGGCCAGCTGGCGGCGAATGGTTTGTTCCTGCGCCAGCGTGGTCCGATACGCCCAGCCGAAGGCGCCCGCGGCGCCCAGGGCCAGCACCAGCGCAAGCCAGCTCCACCACGGCGTGAAAGACTGGGGCTCCTGGTGCGGAAGCGGCGCGGCGACGACGTCGACAATATCTGACGCATCGCGCAGCAGCAGGCGAATCGATCGCGACCCTGGCTCCGTCGCTTCAACCGAGCAGATGCCGGTGAGCCGGACGCGCGCGCCAGGAGCGAGCCGCGGTGCGGCCGCGCCATTCGCCGGCACCAGCAGCCGCGCGTTGAACTCGTGGCCCTCGTCTTGCATCACGAAGTTGTATTCGTCACGGGCGGTTTCGCCGCTGACGAAGGCGCCCTCGACGGACACCAATTCCCCATCGTGGTTGCCGCCCATCAAGTCGGCGAGGCCGGTGGCCACGGGCCGCGGCGGCGGACCCGAGCCGATGCGGCGGAAGATGGCGTCGGACAGGAACGGCGAGTACGCGTCCATCGACGGGGTCCCCACGATCTCGACCCGGTCGCCGGGCACGACCGGGATTGCGAGTTCGGTCTCGGCGCGGACGGATCCCCATTCGGTGACCACGTGGAGCGAGGTGCGCAGCCGCTGCCGGGTGACGATTCCCACCACCTTCACGCGCTTCTTGGCATCCAGGACGGCTTGCTTCCTGAGATCGCTCACGTGGATTTCAGGCGTGGCGAAGGGATCCTGGGCGGCGGCCCACGAGGGAAGGAGCAAGGCAGCGGAAAGTGCCGCGGCCACGAAAGCGGTGCGCGGTGAGGTTGAGGTGCCGCGGAATTGGTGGCGACTGAAGGGCACGGGAAATGGGAGAGAGCCGAACACCGGTTGTATCATGAATCGGCGATGAGCAGCAGACCTCCGGGCGATCCTCGCCGCACGCTGCCGGCCCGCGTTTACACCGACCGTCACTGGTTTTCGGTCGAGATGGAGCGCATCTTCGCGGGGATGTGGATCGCGGCGGGACGTGCCGGCGATCTCGCGGCGCCGGGACGCTTCGTCCGCCGCGAGGTGGCTGGCGCCAGCGTGCTCGTCATCCGCACCGGCGAGGGCGGCGTGAAGGCGTTCCACAACGTGTGCCGGCACCGCGGCACCCGGTTGTGCACGCAGGAGACCGGACAGCTGTCGGGCAGCATCCAATGTCCCTATCACGCCTGGACCTACGGGCTCGACGGCCTCCTGCTGGGCGCGCCGCAGATGGATGAGGTGGCGGGTTTCGACAAGGCCGATTATCCGCTCCGCGAGGTGCACTGCGCCGAGTGGGACGGCCACCTCTTCATCAACTTGTCGGAGGCGGCCGCGCCGCTCGCCTCGCAACTGCGGGATCTCCCCTCGCGCTTTGCGCCGTGGCGCATGCAGGACCTGCGAACGGTGCATCGCGCGGTCTACGACGTCGCCACCAACTGGAAGCTCGTGGTCCAGAACTACAACGAGTGCCTGCACTGCCCGGTGATTCATCCGCTGCTGAACCGCATGCATCACTATCTCGGCGCCGACAACGTGCCGACCACCGATTCGTACTGCGGCGGGGCCATGGGCCTGCGTGACGGCGTCGAGACGCTGAGCACCGACGGCAAGCGCCGGCGGGCGGTGTTGCCGGGACTTGGCGAGCGCGAGCGCGCGATCGTGAATTATTTCGCGATCTATCCCAACCTGCTGCTCACGCTCCATCCCGACTACATGATGACGATCACGATCTGGCCGCAGGACGCGGGCCACACGCGCCTCATCGCCGAGTGGCATTTCCATCCCGACGAGATTGCCAAGCCCGACTTCGTGTATGAGGACGCGATCGAGTTCTGGGATCGGACCAACCGGGAAGACTGGGAGATCTCCGAGCAGTCGTACCTGGGGATCAGTTCACGAGGTTATTCGCCGGGGCCGTACTCGGAGCGGGAGACGCAGTTGTGGGAGTTCGACCAGTTCGTGCTGTCACGCACGGGCCAGCCACTCTGAATAAAGCTCCGGCCGCCGGTGCTTGAGGAACAGCCGTCGGGCGCTGGACTGGTCCGCGGACGCGAGATCGACCTCCGCGTACAGGATGGCGTCCTGGCTCTTCGGCGCCCGCGCCAGCACCTCCCCGTCGGGTCCGCAGACGAACGATTCGCCCGCAAAATCGAGGCAGTCTTCCTTACCCACCCGGTTGCAGAGCGCGATGAAGTAGCCGTTGTGGAACGCCGCGACGCGCATCTCGGCTTCGTAGAGACCCTCGGGCCATTCATCGACGGCGCCGGCCTGCGGCACGATCACCAGGTCCGCGCCGCCCAGCCCGAGCGCGCGCATGTATTCCGGGAAGTGACGGTCGTAGCAGATCGCGACGCCGATCGTGCCGGCCCTGGTGTGGAACACCGGCGCGCCCTTGTCACCTGGCGTGTAGTATCCCTGCTCGTGGAAGCACGGGTACTCGGTGATGTGGATCATCCGCGTCACGCCGAGCAACGTGCCGTCGGCGTCGATCACGGGTGACGAATCAAAGGTGCGATCGCCGTCCCGCTCGTAGAGATTGATCACCACCACCATGCCGTGCTCGCGCGCCTTCGCCTGGAACGCCTTCACCGTGGAGCCATCGATCGGTTCTGCCAGCTCGCGGAAACCGGATCCCGCCGGCCGCTGCGGATAGAACCACTCGAACGCCAGTTCGGCAAAACACGCCACCCTGGCGCCTTCGCGGGCGGCGGTGTCGAGCGCGGCGAGCCCACGGGCAATGTTCGACGCCTTGTCGCGGGTCGCGTGTTGCTGGATGAGCGCGATCTTCATTTCCGAAGTCTACCGGGACGGCACTTCTTGTCGGGAGGAGAATTCTTGTCGGGAAGGCGCGGCTTGTCGGGACGCGCGCCGGCGATTGCGCGCGCGTTCGATCACGGTGGCGTTCGCCATCTTCGAATACCCGGAAGTCTTCGGCTGCGAGCCCGGCATTCTGTTCCATCCCGTTTCCCGACGAGTGGCACCTCCCGACATGAGGCGATCCCTCCCGACAAGAATCACCTCCCGACAAGATTCCCCTCCCGACAAGGTTCCCCTCCCGGCAAGATTCCCCTCCCGACAGCAGTATGATCGCCCTATGCCTTCAACCACCCGACTGTTCGGCCTGATCCTGATCGTGCTCGGTATCGCCAGCTACACCATGACTGGACGGACCAGCATCACGGCGTTGATTCCGGCGTTCTTCGGCGCGGCGTTCGTGATTTGCGCGCTCGTCGCGCGGAACGAAGCGGCGCGAAAGCACGCCATGCACGCGGCGGTCGCGCTGGGCCTGATCGGTGCGATTGCGTCGCTGGTGCGGGCGGTCCCGGCGGTCATCGCCGGCAACCTCTCGAAGCCCGCCGTGATGGCCCAGCTGGCAATGGCGGCTCTGCTCCTGGTTTACGTGCTGCTCGGTGTGCAGTCGTTCATCGCGGCACGCAAGGCAAGGCTCGGACGTTGAGGAACCTGCTTCATTTTTACGTAAACCGTAAAAATGAAGCAGGTTCCTTTTTCCGCGCTGGGTCGAAGAACGGCGTCTTCACCACTGTCGCCTTCGCGCGGTGGCGGACGGCTTCGACCGTGATCTCCATTTCGAGGCGGGTACCGGGCGCGAAGTGCGGCTCATCGAGCGTCGCCAGCGCGATCAGCTTCTTCAGCGTCGGCGACCAGGTCGTTGATGTCGCTCGCCCCACCTGGGTGCCACCCTTGTAGACCGGCACCGCGACGCGTGAGGTCGCGGCCGGGGCGGTGGGCGGCAGGCCCACCTCCTCATATAGCTTCTCGACGTCGGTCCAGTCCACCTCCAGGCCGACGATCTGCCGCCGGTGCCCGTCCTGTTGTTCCTTCTTGAGCGCGGCGCGGCCAACAAACGTGTCTTTCCGAAAATCCACCAGCCGTGCCATGCCCAACTCGAAGGGCGAGTACTTCTGGGATTCGATGAGCGCCTTCCGGCTGCTATGGAAGTCCACGTCGATCAACAACAAGCCCGCCTCGATGCGCGCGATGTCGAGCGCCAGCATGCCGGTGGGGTGGAGATCGAACGCCTGGCCTTCGGTGACGATGGCGTCCCAGACCTGGAGGGATTTATCCCACGGCATCCAGATTTCGTAGCCGAGGTCGCCGGTATAGCCGGTGCGCGAGACCTCCACGGGCACGCCGTCGATCGTTCCCGGGACCGCGCGGAAATACTTCACGCCGTCAATCGGCGCCGTGCACACGCGCTGAAGCAGTTGCGCCGAAGTGGGGCCCTGCAACGCCAGCGCGGACACCGTTTCGGAGACGTCGTCGATGCCGACCTCCAGTCCGGAGGCGTTCTCGGTGAGCCAGCGCAGGTTCGGATGCGCCGCCGTCCAGCGATACGCCTGCTCCCCCACCCGCGTCACCGTGCCATCGTCGATGACCTTGCCCTCGTCATCGCACCACGGCGTGTAGTAGACCTGCCCAATCGCCATCTTCGAGGCGTCGCGGGTGATGAGCCGGTTCACCAGCCGGGTGGCGCCGGCCCCCGAGACGCGGTACTTGAAGAGCGGCGAGATGTCGATCAGCGCGCAGGCGTTGCGGATGGCGTTGTACTCGTGCTCGTAGTGGGTCTCGTAGGCGCTCACCGCGTAGTAGCCGGCCCAGTCGCGATAGCTCAGGCTCTCGCAGAGCTGGAGCGTGCGCGCGTGGAAGGCGGAGCCGACGGGCATGGCGGGCAGTATATGATCTCGCGCGATGAAGTACGACGCCATCGTGATTGGCGGCGGGCATAACGGCCTGGTCTGCGCCGCCTACCTGGCCCGGGCCGGCCGCAAGGTGGTGGTCCTCGAGCGCCGCCACGTGCTCGGCGGCGCCGCCGTCACCGAAGAAATCTTCCCCGGCTTCAAGTTTTCGGTCTGCTCGTACGTGGTGTCGCTGCTGCGGCCGGAGATCATCCGGGAGCTCGACCTGCCCCGCCACGGCATGGAATTGTTGCCGCTCGACGGCACCATGACGCCGATGCCCAACGGCGATTACCTGTGGCGCGTCAACGATCACGACAAGACCCGCCGGGAGATCGCCCGGCACTCGCGCCTCGACGCCGAGGCCTACGACGAATACGGCAAGGCGATGGTTGAGATGGGACGGTTCGCCAAGCCCATTCTCGGCATGTTGCCGCCCGATCCCACCTCGCTCGATCCGCGCGGCCTCCTGGAGCTGCTGTCGATTGGCAAGCGGTTCCGTGGGATGCGCTACCACGACAAGGTCAACCAGGTGCAGCTGCTCACCATGAGCGCGGTGGATTTTCTCGACCAGTGGTTCGAGACCGACGTGCTCAAGGCGACGATGTCGGCGTCGGGCATCATCGGGACGTTCCTCGGCGTGCGCTCGCCCGGCACCGCGTACGTGCTGCTCCATCACTACATGGGCGAGATCGACGGCGCCTTCCGCGCCTGGGGCATCCCGAAGGGCG
>JBDTMB010000298.1:0-7432 GCA_039934485.1 Vicinamibacterales bacterium | reverse complement strand
GCTTCGGGCAGATCTGCCCGCGGCCGGCACGACAGGCCGGGCACTCCCCGCAGGGGAGGACGGCGGGCACGACCACGGCCCGGCCGATCCAGGCCTCCGCGCCGGCGCCGGCGTCGACGACGATGCCGCTGATTTCGTGGCCGAGCGTCAGCGGGAAGGGATGGCGGGTGGGGACACCGTCGTAGAAGAAGCCCAGGTCGGTGTGGCACACCCCGCACGCCTCGACCTGGATGATGACCTCACCCGGCGCCGCGATTTCGGCGCGCGCCTGCCACACCATCGGGCTGGCGGGCTGCTGGACGACCCACGACGAGAACTGCATCGCGCCGCCTCTCGGTCCGCGCGGGGGACGCGGCGGGCCTAAATAGGTAATTAAGTTCCTATTTACCTATATACCCCTGCGGACGGCGCGGCGTCAAGCGGCAAACAGGCGGTCGAAATTGCCGCGGAAGATCTTCGCTCGCACTTCGGCACCGACGTTAAGGCTGTCGAGCGCCGCGTTCTGGGTGTCGAAGACCGCCTGGTTCCACCCGCGCGGGAAGAACGAAGAGTCGGTGCCGAAGAGCAGGCGATCGGGACCGACGATCTCGAGCGCGTGGTTGAAGACATGCGCCAGCGAGAGCGCCTTCGGCATCTTGTCGATCCAGCTGTTCGAGCTCGAGGTGTCGAGGTAGACGTTCGGGCAGCGCCTCGCCAGTGTCATCGCTTCGTCGAGCATGCCGCCGCCGAAGTGCGGAATGATGATCGGCACTTCCGGGTGCTTGAGCGCGAGGTGGGTGACGTGGGTCGGATTGCCGAGGCTCATCTCGAACGGGCTCGGCAGGCCCAGCTTCTTGCGTACGCCGACCGACAACTCGCCGCAGTGCACGAACACCGCCGTCCCGGGCCGCGTCGCGGCCAGCTCGAACACGCTGGTTACCCGCGGGTCCTGCAGGGGGACCTTGTTCATCGCCGGGAACAGGCAGATCGTCCGCATCCCGGCGTTGAGCCCGTGCGTGCCGTAGGCGATCGCATCGGCGCGCGCCGGATCGAGCATGAAGAACCCGACAAAGCGGGACGGATGGCGCGTGATGGCGACGGCCACCGAATCGACGTCGCCGGGTGTGCTGGCGATCAGCGCCGCGCGCGCCACGGAATGCCGGGCGAGCTCCGCCACCCATCGATCGGCCAGCGCTTCCGGCGACACTGGGTCGTCCCAGCCAAGGCCGGCGATGGCATCCGGGGACGCGCCAAGGCCGCGGAAGAAGCCCGGCGAGAAGAAGTGAACGTGCGAGTCACAGATCATAAAGCCTGAGGTCCCGGGGTCGTGAAGGCGTGCCGGCCGGCGGTTGCCAGGTAATGGCGGATCTTCACCGCCCACACCCGCAACAGGATAACGCCGGTGACGATCAGTCCCAGCGACAATCCGATCCAGAGGCCGCGGACGCCCCAGCCGAAGACGAAGCAGAGCGAGTAGCTCACCGGCAGCCCCAGCAGCCAGTGCGCCCAGAGGTTGACGACCATCGGCGTGCGGGTGTCGCCGAGCCCGCGCAAGGTTCCGGTGGCCACGCCTTGCACACCATCGAACAGCTGGAACACCGCGGCGATGTAGAGCAGCGAGGTGCCGAGGTCGAGCACGGCGGCATCGCGGCTGAACAGGCCGATCAACGGTCGCGGCACGAGAAAGAACAGCAGCGCGGAGGCCGCCGTGAACACGATGCCGATCGCGATCGCCGTCCACCCCGAGGCGGCGGCCCGCTCCGGATCGTTCGCGCCGATGGCGTGCCCCACCCGCACGGCGCCGGCCGACGAAATCCCGAGCGGGATCATGAACGCCACGCCGGCGAGGTTGAGCGCGATCTGGTGAGACGCGCTGGAAATGGGGTCGAGCGTGCCCGCCAGCGCGGTGGCCAGGGCAAACACCCCGACTTCCGCGGTGATTTGCGAGGCGGCAGGCAAGCCGAGCTGAATCAGCCGCCGCAGCCGGGCGCGGTCGATCGCGCGCGGCGTCTCGAGCAGCCTGGTGCCGCGGCCACGGTCGTACCACCAGATCGCGAACCCGAGAACCGCGGCCATGTAGGCGCGCGAGATCACCGTCGCCCAGGCCGAGCCGACGACCCCCATCGCCGGCAGGCCGAGGTGACCGTAGATCAACGCCCAGTTGAACACCGCGTTCATCACGTTCGACGACACCAGCGCCACCATCACCGGCGTCACGATGTGCATGCCCTGCAAATAGCGGCGGAACGCCGCATACAGGAGCAACAGCGGCGTGCTCCAGAGCAGCGCCGCGAAATATGCCTGCAGGTCCGGCGTCACGAGCGGATGGAAGCCCAGGTACGGGATCGCCGCGAGGAGCGCGCCGCAGAGCAACAGGATCGGCAGCGTCATCAGCAGCGCCAGCGCGACGCCGTGAAACAGCCAGCGATGACACTCGTCGATGTCGCCGGCGCCGAAGGCCCGCGACACCAGCGTGTCGAGTCCCAGCAACACGCCCATGCCGAAGACGGAGAACCCCATGTGAATCGCGACGCCGACACCGACGGCGCTGATCGCGGTGGGGCCCAGGGGGCCGACCATGATGGTGTCCACGACACCCATCGCCATCCACCCGAGCTCGGCCAGCACGACCGGAATCGCGATGCGCAGCGTCGGCGACAGCTCGGCGCGGATGGAGGGAAGGGAGATCGACACAGGATTCGGGCAAACCTAAAGGTCTGCCCCCACCGTTAGAGCTTACGGTAGTATCGGTGCCGGAGCCACCCATGCGACGCCGCACCACCGCGATCCTCACCGCATCGCTCGTCGTCGGCGCCTCGTTGGCCTCCAGCGCCCAGCCGGCGGATGGATTCCACACCGTCCTCGCCAGCGCCATGCGCTACGTCGTCGCCTACGAGCAGAAGTTCTCGTTGCTGGTGTCCGAAGAGCTCTACGTCCAGGAGCTGCAACGGCCCACGAATCCGGGCACCAACCTCAGCCGGACCAACCCGGGTGGCGGCATGCAGGCGCCGGGGATGATCAAGCGGCAGGTGCTCCGTTCAGAATTCCTGCTCGTCCAGCTCGGTGACGGCGACGGGTGGATGCCGTTTCGCGACACCTTCGAGGTGAACGGCACCAAGGTGCGCGATCGCGAAGATCGGCTGGTCAAGCTGTTCCTCAACAACGACGCGATGCGCTTCGACGATGCCGCGCGGATCATGCAGGCCAGCACCGAGTACAACATCGGCAACGTCTCGCGCACGATCAACATCCCGACCCTGGCGCTGATGTTCCTCCACCCGCGCGTCAACGAGCGTTTCGTGTTTACCGACGAAGGCGAGGAAAACCTCAACGGCCGGGTGACGCGGCGTGCCGCCTACCGCGAGGCGGCGCGGCCGACGCTGATCAAGACCACGCGCGGCCGCGACCTCGCGCTCACCGGCCACGTCTGGATCGATCCGTTGACCGGCACGGTGGTGAAGACCGATCTCAATGCCGCCGATCCGGCGGTGCGCGCCTCGGTGACCGTGATGTTCACCAGGAACGACGCGCTCGAGATCTGGGTGCCGGAGAAGATGGAAGAGTGGTACAAGGCGGCGCTCGGCCTCGACGAGATCGTCGCCACCGCCACCTACTCGAACGTGCGACGGTTTACCGTCGGCACCTCCGAGAAGGTCACAAAACCGCCCGGTCAACGCTGAACGTAGGGCGCCCCTTTAGGGGTGCCTGAATTCCCAGGCACCGCTGGAGGGCGAGGGCTTTAGCCCTCGCCTAAGGCGTCGGCAACGGCGGCATCTTCTCCTTCGGCAATCGCGGCAGCATCTGGTCGCGCATCGCGAGGTGGTAGACCGCCGAGGCAATCACCATCGCCGACTGCTTCACATCGTCTTCGATGACGCGCTCGTAGGTGTCGAGGTTGGTGTGCCAGGTGTGGGAGTTGTATTCGATCGGATCCTGCGCGACGCCGATGCCGGGCAGGCCGGCCTCGTTGAACGAGGTTGAATCCGTGCCGCCCCGACGGCGGCTCTGCGTGGCGCTGACCCCGAAGAAGCCGTTGTCTTCAAACGGCGCGGTGGCTTCGCGCAGGATCTTCGCCGCGTCGGCGGGGCCGAACACCGACATGCCGCGCGCCCGGCCGGTGCCGGAGTCGATGTTGAAGTAGCCGGCGAAGTTGGCGTGTTCCGGCTTCGGGTTCTCCACCATGCCGAAGTGTTCCTTCACATACGCCTGCGAGCCGAGCAGCCCCTGTTCCTCGCCGCTCCACAGCGCGACGCGAATCGTGCGCCGCGGCCTGACGCCGATCGCGTTCAGGATCCGGATCGCCTCGAGCATCGTCGTCGAGCCGATGGCGTTGTCGGTGGCGCCGGTGGCCGAGTGCCACGAGTCGAGGTGGCCGCCGAGCATCACCACCTCCTGCGCCCGGTCGGTGCCGGGGATTTCCGCGACCACGTTGTAGACGGTGGCGCCCTCGGGGTACGACTTGTTGACGATGTTGAATTCGAGTTCAACCGGGCGGCCGTCGGCCATCAGCCTCGACAGGCGCCCGTAGTCTTCGTTGCGCATCACCACGGTCGGCACGGCCTTGGTGACGTCAAAAGTCCGGTTGTTGAAGGCGCGGATCTGTCCGTGCTCCCGCCCGGCGTCGTTGACGCGGCCAACCGCGCCGGCCGATACGAGAAACTGGTCGAACTGTTCGGCGACCTGCGCGGCGGGCACCACGTTGGGATCCGGCGGCGTGGCAGGGCCGCCGCCGCCGAAGTTCGGTGTCGTCGGATTGACGGGATCGTATTGCGCGCGGACGTCGTTGTCCTCGCGGCGCTTCTGCGGCGGCAGGATCGTCACCCGGACCACGGCTGCGGCGCCGGCCATCACGATCTTGCCCTTCACCCTGTCGCGGTTGGCATCGAGGAATTTCTGCAGCACGTCCTTCGAGGGCCGCTCGGGCAGGATGATCTGCACCGTCGGCGCGGTCACCGGCCCGTTGGTGCCGGGCGTCCACGCCAGCGCTTCGACGACCAGCGCGTCCTTCACCGGCGAGATGACGTGCACCGATAGCTTTTCGTTCACCCAACCCGGGTGCCCGAACGTCCACGGCTCGAGGTGCGCGTTCTTGAGCCCCCACTCGGTGGCCTGCGTCACGATCCAGTCCTGCGCCGCCTTCAGGTTCGGTGAGCCGGTGAGGCGCGGGCCGTAGACATCGGTGAGGAAGTGCAGCGTCCGCATGATCTGCGAGTTGTCCGTCGCTTCGCGGCGGATCTTCCACTGGATGTCCTTGTCGAGTTTCTCCTGCGCGATCACGCCGGTTGCTGCAACCGCAGCCATGGCCAAGGTCAGGGTGATAAAGACTTTCTTCATGCGGAAGATTCTAGTTCAGCTTACGGACGTTGGTGGTTGGCGTACGTCGTAGCTGCTAAAATCAGAGCTTCATGCAGATCGCGAATCCCGCCATCCTGAAACCCGGTGTCACGATCGCCACCTTGCCGGCGCCGCGGCCCGCCGACCTGGCGGGGCCGGAGGCCAGCCGGCTCATCCGCGGGAAGGCCTTGATCATCTGGGATCCGAAGCAGCCCGGGAAAAAGCTCGATGCCATCGACACCGACCAGATCACCCCGGCGGCCGACTGCGTGTCGGAGAGCCTCGACACCCTGGACGAGCGATGGAAGACCGGATCCTTCCGCTACCTGATGCCGGACTTCCGCGCCCGCGTCCACGGCGGACAGACGTTCGTGATCGCCGGCGATCGCTTTGCCATCGGCAGCTCGCGCGAGATGTCGCCGGCCGGCCTCAAGGCCATCGCCGACGAAGTGGGCCTCGAGATGGTGATCATCTGCGGCCACAACATGGGCGACATCTTCCGCCGCAACTCGTTCAACCTGGGGCTGCACGTGGTGCAGAGCCCCGACGCGGTGGCCGACGCGAAGGATGGCGACGAGTTCACCTACGAACCGGTGTCGCGGCGGGTCGGCAACGTGACGCAGGGCAGGACCTACACGCCCGTGCCGCTGAGCGCGAAGGAAGATGAGATCCGGCAAAGCGGCGGCATCTTCGCCGTGGGACGGCGTGAATTCCGCGAGTCGGTGGCGCGAACACCGGAAGTGACCTTCCCCGGCGCGGCACTGGCGAAGCGGATGTCCACGACGGCGCAGATTGTCTGGGCGCACCGCGTCGACAAGGATGCGGAGGTCGTGCCTGGCGCCACGCTGCGCGTCTACGCCGACCTGCTGCCCGCGTCCGACGGCACGGCGCCGTTTTCCATCCACACCTTCAACCAGATCACCGGCGGCAACGCGATCTTCCCGCGCCAGGCCGCGGTGGCCAACGATCACTTCGTCTTCACCGGCAAGCCAGACGACGACAAGCAGACGGGCATCGGGCGGCAGTTCGCGGCGCACCATAAGATCGAGAAGCCGTACTACGCCACGCCCGGCGACGGCATCTTCCATTTCTATTTTCCGGAGCAAGGCCTCGTGCTGCCCGGCCAGTTCATCCCGGGCGCCGATTCGCACAGCCGCGCCTACGGCGCCTACGGCGCGGTGGGCATGGGCGTGGGCTCGACCACGCTCGGCTTCGGCTGGTCCACCGGCTACATCTACTTCACGATGGCGAAAGAACGTCGCGTGACGTTCCGCGGCAAGTTGAGCCCGTGGGTGACGGGCAAGGACATCGTCCTCGAACTGCTCCGGCGCTGGGGCTCGAAGCAATCGCAGGGCATGTCGGTGGAGCTGGTCGACATCGACCGGCAGTTGCCGATGGCGTTCCGCAACACGATTGCGAACATGATGGCGGAGGCCGAGGCGCTGAACGGCATCTTCGCGCCCGACGACATCACCTACGAGTGGTATCGCGCGAAGGGCATGACCGGCCTGCCCTACCCGCGCTTCGCGTGCGGGCCGGACGCGGTGTTCGAGATCGATGAAGAGTTCGCGCTCGGCGACGTCACGCCGATGATCGCCAAGCCGTTCAGCCCGGGCAACGCCTTCCCGGCGGAAGAAGTGGCGCGCGAGCGCATCGAGTTCGACAAGGCGATGATCGGATCCTGCACGAATGGCAGCTACGACGATCTGCTGTCGGCCGCGCTGGTCCTGGTGGCCGCGCGGCAGCAGGGCTTGACGAAGGCGAAGAAGGAATTGGTGGTGTTCCCGGGATCGGGCGGCGTGAAGCACCTGATTGAGCGGCCCGATCCGCGGCTGGGCGGCGAGTCGATCGCCGACGTGTTCCGCGGCGTGGGCGGGCAGATTCGCGCGTCGTGGTGCGGGCCGTGCTTCGGCCAGGGCTCCGACGCGCTCGTCAAGGGGCAGCGCGCGATCACCTCGTTCAACCGCAACTGGCAGAACCGCATGGGCCTTGGCGGCGAGGGCTACCTCGCCTCGCCGTCGGTCGTCGCCGCCTCGGCACTGGCCGGTTACATGGCGCCGCCCACCGAGCTCGGCATCAAGTGGGATCCGGATAAGCACGGCGTCTAGCCGTCCAGGCG
>JBDTMB010000297.1:0-7467 GCA_039934485.1 Vicinamibacterales bacterium | reverse complement strand
GTGGCGGCTGCCGTCGTGCTCACCGCCGACATCGTCGGTGGCGTCGCCCGGAGTCTTCGGCCTGCACCGCCCCCACCCGCGCCGGTCGCGCAGTTTTCGATCCCGGCGCCCGACAACGGCGACATAACCATTCTCGCCATATCGCCGGATGGCACGCGGGTGATTCTTGGCGCGCGCGGCGTAGGCCTCTACCTTCGTACGATCGGCGACGTGGACGCACACCTCATTCCAGGGCTGCCTCCTGGGACGGCCTCCTATTCGGTGTTCTCACCCGATGGCGAGTCCCTGGTTTTTTACAGCAGTGCGGACGGTACGCTGAAGCGGATCCCCGTGGCAGGCGGGCAACCGGTGACGATTGCCCAGGGCATCCGACAACCGACTGGCATCAGTTGGGGCGAGGGTGGCATCGTGTTCGGCCAGGATGCCGCCGGTGTGTTCCGCATCGCTCCAAACGGCGGTAAGCCGGAACTGTTGGCCAGCGTCGCGGCAGGCGAGACGGTGTATGGTCCACAGGTGCTGCCTGGAGGCAAGTCCCTGATGTTCACGGTGGCCGCGGCTAACAGCCGCAACAACGACGTCGATCGCTGGGACGCGGCGCACATCGTCGTTCAGTCGCTCATCTCGGGCGAACGTCGGACCATTATCAATGGCGGCGCCGACGCGAGATATCTCCCAACCGGGCATGTCATCTACGCAGTGGCGGGGACGATGTTTGCCGTAGCCGTCGATCCCGACACGCAGGCCGTCAGAAGTGGCCCGGTGGCGGTGGTCTCCGGGGTCAGGCGCACAGCGGAGGGCGCAGCATATCTGTCCGTCTCGAATGACGGTGTCCTTCTGTTCGTACCTGGCCCAACCGTGCGAATCTGGGATGCGGCGCGAGTACCAACAGTAACGCGCCGAAATGCCATTTCAGCGCCGCTGGCTCTCCCGCCAGGGTCGTATCGGCGTCCACGAGTTTCTCCGGATGGCAAGCGCCTCGCCGTCGGCATCGAGGAGGGCACTGATAGCGATGTGTGGATCTACGACCTGTCCGGCAACAGCGCGCTGCGGCGCTTGACGTTCGGAGGCCACAACCGATCTCCAGTCTGGTCCCCGGATGGGTTGTGGCTTGCGTTCCAGTCCGACCGCGACGGCACCCCGTCGCTCTACGTCCAGAACGCGGACGGCGGTGGATCGGTCGAGCGCCTTGCCACGGCGCCACAGGGCTCGTCGCAGACACCGGATTCGTGGTCGCCCGATGCGCACACGCTCCTATTCTCAGAACAGGAAGGCGCCACGTTTACCCTGATGGCGCTCTCCATCAGCGAGAAGAGCGCGGTGCCATTTGGCGGGGTACGCTCCCTGCAACCCGCCGACGCGGTGTTCTCCCCAGATGGACACTGGGTCGCATATGCCTCTTCCCAGGTTGGCGCCGGTGTCACGTCAGCAGACCGGGGAATCTTTGTGCAGCCCTTTCCGTCAACAGGGTCGACGTATCAGGTTCCCAAGACGCTGTTCGACTTTCACCCCACCTGGGCGCCCTCTGGCCGCGAGATTTTTTACGTCGCCACGGCCGCCCGTGGCGAGTTGAAGGCGGTTAGTGTCCAGCCCAAGCCGAGTCTGACGTTCGGGCCGCCGGTGAGTGTGGCCGGTGTTCCCCAGCCCGGGTTCCTCTCCGGCCAGCCGAGAGGGTACGACGTGCTGCCCGATGGCGGGTTCATCAGCCTATTGCCCGCCGATAGCACCTCGAATGTTGCTGGTGGTGCTGCCCGAACCGAGGCGCGAATCATCCTCAACTGGTTCGAGGAAGTGAAGCGCCTCGTGCCGACGAAGTAGCCGGTGCGAATTCCCCGCCCTTCCGGCTCAAAGCCGGAAGCCACTGGCACCACTAAAGTGGTGCCCTACTTGGAACTCGGTTGCTTCGTCGCGCCGATGAGCGTGGCCAGGTTGTAGACGCGGCCGTTGGCGATCACCTGCTTCACCTTGGTGGTGTTGGCGATGTCCTGCAGCGGGTCGCCGTCGAGCAGCACGATGTCGGCGAGCTTGCCCGCTTCGATGGTGCCGGTGTCGACGTTGAGCGCCTTCGCTGGATTCACCGTCGCGGCCTTGAGCGCGTCGAAGTTCGACATGCCGGCCATCGTGTAGGCCATCATCTCGCCGTGCAGGTTGATCGCATTCGGCGTATCGGTACCAGCGACCACCAGGCCGCCGGCCTTCATGATGTCGAGCACCATCTTGCCGCTGCCACCCGTCGGGTCGCCGCCGCCGCCGAAGTTGGCCGCGGCTCCTGACGTCATGCCCTTGACCTGCCGCTGAATCCATTCAGGATAGAGCGTGAAACGGAGGTCGTTGACCAGCGCCGGATCGTCCATGAAGATCTTGCGCGCGCCGCCGCCCGAGATCATCGGGCAGAAGATGCGGCCGCTCTTCCCGAACAACTGCACCACATCGTCATAGGACCGCTGCAGCGTCGCCATCTTTGGTGAATAGCCGCGGCGGCTGGTCGCCGAGGTGTGCTCGGTGTTGTCGACACCGACAAGGGCGGCCGGATAAATCTCGTGGGTGGCCACTGGCACGCCGATGCTGTGCGCGAACTCGACCATGCGCTTCTGCTGCAGATCGGGCAATCGCACGTAGCTCTTGATCAGGTCGTGCTGCAACACCTTGGCGCGCTGCAGTTCCATCTCGAATTGCGCGGGGCTGGAGATGGCGATGCCCATCTTGTAATAGACGCGCTGCCACTCCATCAAATAGCCGGTGCCGTAGACGCGCGGGCCGGGACGCACACCGCCCTCGTTCGCTTCGCGATCCTCGACCGCTTCGTAAGGCGTGTTGCCGGGGCTGCGGACCGTGGTGATGCCGAACGCGAGAAAGGCGCGGCCCTCGGCGGCGCCGAAGTCCTTCTGCAGGTGCGAGTGGAACTCGGTGAAGCCCGGCATCACCGTGAGGCCGGAGCCGTCAACGACGCGCGCGCCGGTGTGGTTGGCGTCCGCATGCGGCGCCACCGCCACGATCCGGTTGCCCTCGATCGTGACATCCATGTTGGTTTGCGGCGTCGCGCTCTTCATGTCGAGGAGCTTGCCGGCGTGGACCACGATGCGGCCGGTCGGCACGGCGGGGGTGTACTTGAGATCCATCGGCACCGTTCGCGCCGCTCCGGTTTCGATATCCACGATGCGCAGCTTATCGAGGGACTGATAGAGGATCTCCTTCGAGTCGCCCGACCAGCTTGGCGAATGAGCACTCTCGGTGGTCACTCGTCGCGGCGGGCCGAGCGGCTCTCCGGCCGGCGACACCGGCCACACCGCGAGCACGCCCTCGTAGATGGCGGCCATCTTCGTCCCGTCCGGCGACCAGGCCGGGCCGCAGCCACCACGCGAGTCGATCGACAGCAGCGGCACGGGCGCGAACCACTTGTCGTCGCCGCCGGTGGACGACATCGTCAGCACCTGATTGGTGCCTTCGCGGAACCGGCGCGTGAGCGGTGCGACCGACGCCAGCGCGATGCGCTTGCCGTCCGGCGACCAGGTCGGCGCGCCCGGCTGCGGCAGCTGATCGTGGATCTTCGTCACCGTCCCGGTGGCGACGTCGAGGACGGACATCTGTGCCACGCGCCACATGCCATCCACGTTGAAGAAGGCGATGCGCTTGCCGTCCGGCGACCAGGCGGCGCCTTGCGGCTGGGTGCTGAGGTTGGTGACCCGGCGCGACTGCCCCGTCTTGATGTCGCGGATCCATAGCTGTAACTGATCGCTGTCCTTGTCCGACGAGTAGGCCAGCTGCGAGCCGTCCGGCGACCAGGCCGGATCGGTATCGAGCGCCGCGTCCTTGGTGAGATTGACCGCCTTGCCGCCCACCGGCATCAGGTAGATGTCGCCCACCGCCGCGAAGGCGACCTGCTTGCCGTCCGGGGAGAGCGACGGCCGGACCACGCCGAGCACCTGGCGCGGCGTCACCGAGGTGAAGTCGCGCTTGACGCGCGTGTAGGCGCCGTCGGCGCGCGTCACCTGCATCATCGCCGTGAACGCAACCGTCTGCGCGTCGCCGCCGCTGAGGCTGCGCTTGCGAATCTTGCCGTCGGAGACGTAATAGAACTCGGTGGGCGACGCCCACGCGGCACGGAAGGCAAACACGTTCTCGCCGGCGGTGATCGGCCTGCCGTCGACCTCATAGCGGCTCTGCCCGCCCGCGGTGTTGTGGTAGACGATTTGATTCGATCCGCTCCACGACGGCGCATCGGTGCGGCCGGTGGTGCTCACCGCCTTGCGTTCGACGCCGTCGGCGACGGTGACGGCGAAGACGGCTTGCGGGTCGCGAGCCGACACGAAGGCGATCTCCTTGTCGTCCGGCGACCAGCTGGGCATGTAGTCGTCCGCGGGGTCCCTGGTGATCTGCTTCAGGGCGCCGTCGCGCAGGTCGAGCGTCCAGATGTTGTAGTCGCTGCCCATCGGGTTGCCGCGGTCCGAGGAGAACGCGAGCCGCGTGCCGTCGTGCGACCACGTCGGCTCGCGATCGTCGAACGCGCCCCACGTCAGCTTGCGCTGCTTCGTGCCGTCCGGCGCGATCGCCCACAGGTCGTAGCCGCCGTCGCGGTAGGCGAAGAAGGCGATGGTGGAGCCGTCCGGCGACCACGCCGGCTGGCGCGCGTCGTTGAAGACGTCGGTGATGCGCCGGGCCGCGCCGCCCGCGGCAGGCACCGTCCAGATGCTGCCCTGGAGATCGAGCACCAGCGTCCGGCCGTCCGGCGAGACCGCCACCGACATCGACGTGCCCTCGGACACGGTGACATCAATGGCGGCCGGTGGTCTAGGCGAGGGCTGAAGCCCTCGCCCTCCAGGAGAACTCTGGAGGGCGACGGCTTTAGCCGTCGCCAGAGCCACTCCAGGAGAACTCTGGAGGGCGAGGGCTTCAGCCCTCGCCAGAGCCACGGCAAGAACCAGGATTGCAGCGAGCGAGGGTAAGCGGCGCATGGTGGGTGATTGTATGATGAGCCACCATGATCAAACGGATCTGTTGTCGGGCCGGGGTTGTCTTTTGTTGTCTTGTGGCCGGCTCGTCCTGGGGCTGGGCTCAAGAGAGTCACCTCGACCCGCCCGGCGAAATTCCGAAATACGTCAGGGAACCCATCCCGCTCTACACCACCGGCCTCGGCCCCTTCAAGCGCCCGATTTCCTCCACGAACGCCGAAGCCCAAGCCTTCTTCACGCAAGGCTTCCAGATGGAATATGCCTTCGCGCGGCTCGATGCGATCCGCTCGTTTCGCGAAGCCTGGAAGCGCGACCCCGATTGCGCCATCTGCTACTGGGGCGAGGCCTGGGCCTGGGGCTCGTACTTGAACGGCCCGATGTCCGCCGACCAGTCGCCGTTCGCGTATGCGGCCCTGCAAAAGGCGCGCAGCCTGATGGACGCGCACGCGACGCAGAAGGAAAAGGATTTCATCACCGCGCTGACGGTGCGCTACGTCAAGGATTTCGATCCCAAGACGCGCAAGGAACAGGACCAGGCCTACGCGGATGCGATGAAGCTCGTCGCCGAGAAGTACCCAAACGATCTGGACGCCGTGACCTTGTACGCCGACGCGCTGTTCCTGCTCGAGCCGCGCCGCGGCACGCGCGACGTCGAGGCGCCGAACATCAAGCGCCTGCACCAGGTGCTCGAGAGCGTGCTCAAGCAAGACCCGAAGCATCCGGGTGCGTGCCACCTCTACGTGCACGCCACTGAATCCACGGTGAAGCCGGCGATGGCCGAAATCTGCGCGGACTACCTCGGCAAGTCGATTCCCGGCGCCAGCCACATCAATCACATGCCGTCGCACACCTGGAACGAGGTGGGCCGCTGGGGTGATTCGGTGAAGGCCAACATCGAGGCGTGGCATTCCGACCTCAAGGCCGACATCGGCGAGGGCTTCGCGATCTATCCCGATCACAACCTGCACATGCTGCTCTACGCCGCGTCGATGGACGGGCAGGGCGCCATCGCCACACAGGCCGGCAGGGATTACACCAAGCGCACCAGCGACACGATGTACCAGGTGCTCACGCTCATCCGCTTTGGCCGTTTCGACGAGGTGGCCGACGTCACCAGGCGCCCCGAACGCGAGGTGCCCGCCGCCGCCTTCGACTTCGCGCAGGGTTACGCCAAGCTCAAGCTCGGCGAGCCGGAATTCGCCAAGGCGTATCTCGCCAAGGTGAAGAAGACCGCGGAGACGTCGAAGCAGGAGTTCCGCAGCCATCCCGCGGAACGGCTGGTTGGTGTGCTGGTGGGCATTCTCGAAGGCGAGATCGCGATGACGGCCAAGGACCTCCCCGCGGCGATTGCCTCGTTTGAAAAAGCGGTGAAGCTGGACGATGAGCTTGAGTACGACGAGCCGGAGCCGCTGCCCTTCCCGGCGCGGCATTGGCTCGGCGCCGCGCTGCTCGAAGCCAGGCGCGCGCCGGACGCCGAAGCGGTGTATCGCGAAGATCTGAAACAACACCCGCACAACGGCTGGTCGCTGATCGGCCTGCAGCAGGCGCTCAAGGCGCAGGGCAAGACCTCGAAGGAGGTGGACGACGACCTCGCCGCGAGCTGGTCGCGGTCGGATACGTGGATTCGCGCGTCGCGCTTTTAACCGCCCATGGAGGGCGAGGGCTTTAGCCCTCGCCGGGCCTGCGACGGCTGAAGTCGTCGCTCTCCACGAGGAAAGCAAACATGCGTCTTCGTATCGTTGGTGGTTCTCTGTTGGTGGTGGCCGTGTTCGGCGCCGGCATGTACGCGCAGGGACGCGGCGGTCGAGGTCAGCGGATTGGTCCTGGGGAGGAGTGCCCGCCGGGCACGACCATGGTGCGCCCGGGCAGTTGCCAGGCGCCCGAGACGCCGGCGCCCAGCATCGTCGACTACAAGCCCAAGAGCACGCTCGTGACCGCCGAGCACCTGGTGCCGAAGTCGAAGTTCCCGTCGATCGACATCCACGGCCACCCGCCGTCACTGACGACGCCGGAATCGATTGCCCGCGTGGCCGCCGAGATGGACAAGCTCAACGTGCGGGTGATGGTGAGCGCCGACAACTCGTCGGGCGATCGGCTGGGCCGCGCTGTCGCCGCCATCGCCGCCGGCCCCTCGAAGGATCGCTTTCGCGTGCTCGCCGGCATCAACTTCAACGACGTGGGCCCGGGTTGGGGGGCCAAGGCGGTGACGCAACTCGAAGCCGATCTCAAAGCCGGCGCCGTGGGCGTCGGCGAAGTGCCGAAATCGTTCGGCCTGCGTAACCGCAAGCCCGATGGCTCGCGGCTGCGCATCGACGACCCGGAGCTCGATCCCATCTGGACGGCGTTCGCGCGGCTCGGAGTGCCGGCGTTCATCCACACCGCCGAGCCGCAGGAGTTCTTCCAGCCGCTCGACATGCACAACGAGCGCTGGCTCGAACTCGCGCTCTTCGCCGATCGCCGCAACAATCAACCCGGCGGCGTCACGTTCGAGGAACTGCTGACCGAACGCAACAACGTGTTC
>JBDTMB010000296.1:0-7483 GCA_039934485.1 Vicinamibacterales bacterium | reverse complement strand
GTAGAAGACGAGGATGATCGCGGCGGCCAGGCCGATGAGGGCCTGGGCCGTCCGCCGCCGCGTCAGCGCGTAGATGCGACGCAGGCGCTCTTCCCAACCCACCGCGCCGGCCTGCTTCGCCGTTTCGGCGTCGGCAATGAGCGTGGACATGGTCTCGAGCCGCCGCTCCCAGCTGTTCGAGCGCGCGACGTCGATCCGCCGGCCGACGTCCGCGGTGGCCGATCCCGCGATGGCCTTGCGGATCTCGGCGGCAAAGGCGTCCGCCGTGCTGGCCACCTCGATCAGCGGACCGTGTTCCTGGTTGAAACGCCTGATCTCGAAGAGGTCGGTGGCCACCACCGGCTTGCCCATGATCAGGTATTCGTTCAGCTTGGTCGGATACACGTTCGCGGTGTACTCGGTGATGCGGTACGGCACCAGGCCCACGTCGAAACCGGCGACGTAGCCCGGCAGCTGCGCGTGCTGGCGTTGACCGAAGAGGTGAATATTCGGCAGCCGCTCGAGTGCGGCGACGTCCACCTGCGGCGGCCCGACCATCGCAAATGTCACCTCGGGCATTCGCGCCGCGACGGCGGCGAGCAATTCCTGGTCAACCCATTGATGCAAGCCGCCGACGTAGCCCGCCACCGGCCGCTTCAGCCTGGCCAGGTCGTCGGGCATCGCGCCGCCCTCGTCGCGGACCTTCTCGAAGGTCGCGAGGTTCACGGCAAAGGGAAACAGGTGCACGCGCTCGCTGTGCTTGGCCGCGCGCTGGCGAAGTTTTTCCGACGTCACGAACACGAGATCGGCCTCGCGAAACATGCTTTCTTCGCTCGGCGCAATTCGCCGGGCTTCCGGCGAGCTCGAGGCCAGGTCGTCGATGCAGTAGTAAATCGTCAACGCCGGATCGATCGCGGCAATCACCGCACGGGTCAGCGGCGTCGGGAGAAAGGTCCAGACGATCGGCCGCGACGCGCCAACCGCACGCATCCAGCGGGTGAGGCTGCGCACCAGGATGCGCTGGTTGAGCCACCGCGCGATCCACAGGTACGGAAACGGCAGCACCATCGGCGAGTGGATGAAGAGGTTCGGCCGTTCCTCCCGGAACCCCTGCGTGCCACGCCGCCAGTTGCGGATGCGGCTGCGCAGCCGCGGCAGATCGCTCAATCGCGGCGGCCGGACCCCGGTGTTCTCGACGAACAACACCCGGTTGCCGTTGGCCGCCAGGCGCGACATGATTTCCTGGTGACCCTGCCAGATGAAGTCCCAGTCGATCGACGAGATGCAGATGATGTCGCGGCCGGTGGTCATGGGCGCAGCGATCCGGCCGCTTCGACGGGAGCGGCATGCACCGGCGCGTCAATGAACGCGCGGAACCAGAGCTCGAGCATCAACAAGACCCAGAGGTGATGAGCATAGTCGCCTGCGCCGCGTTGGTGATCGTTAAACAGTCGCTCGACCACCGGCTGGGAGAATAACCCGCGTTCGGCGAAGCGGCGGCTGAGGATGTGGTCGGCGAGGAACTCGCGGAGCTCGCCGCGGAACCACGCGCCAATCGGCACCGCGAAGCCCTGCTTGCGGCGATGCACGTTGTCGTCGGGAACCAGGTCTGCAATCGCCTTCTTGAGCAGGTACTTCGACGTCCGACCACGCAGCTTGTAGTGGCTCGGGAGCCGGGCCGCGAATTCCGCCAGATCACGATCGAGAAACGGCGACCGCGACTCGAGCGAATTGGCCATCGTCGCGATGTCCATCTTCACGAGCAGATCGGTGGGCATGTACCAGGCGACGTCGGCGGCCAGCATCGCGTCCACCGGATCGAGTTGTGCGGTGGCAGCGAAGATCGGCGCCAGCCGATCTTCTCCGGAGGCACGGCTCCGCCCGCCGTAGAGCTCCGCCTTCAGTTCTGGCGTGAAGACCGAGAGCCACGACCGGTAGCGCTCGGCCCGGGGACGGTCCGCACCGGCGATGAAGCGGGCGGCGCGCGAGAGCGACGAACGGCGGTTGCTCGAGAGTGGCGCCATCCGGCTTGCCACTGTTTCACCGATCGCCCGCAGCGGCTTCGGCACCCGCAGCCATTGCTCGGCGAGGCGCGCGCCGAGGTGCCAGCCGTAGCCGGCAAAGGCTTCGTCGCCGCCGTCACCGTTGAGCGCAACCGTCACATGCTGGCGCGTCAGCTTGGCCAGGTAGAAACTCGGAATGGCCGACGAATCCGCGTAGGGCTCGCCGTAGTGCGACACCAGCGTCGGCAACACCTCCACGGCGCGCGGGTGAACCTCGAACTCATGGTGCTCGCACCCATAGCGCTCGGCGATGCGGCGCGCATGCGGCAGTTCGTTGAAGCGAGGATCGTCGAAGCCGATCGAGAACGTCTTGACCGGTGAGCCCTGCAGGCCGGCCATCAGCGCCACGACGGCGCTCGAGTCCACGCCGCCGCTCAGGAAGGCGCCGAGCGGCACCTCGCTAATCAGCCGCTTGCGCACGGCCTCGGTCAGCAGGCGGCGCAGTTCGCCCGTCGCCTCCTGCTCGTCCATCGCCAGCTTCGGCGTGTAGTCGAGATGCCAGTATCTCGAGAGGCGCGTGCCCGAGGCGTCGCGGACGAGGACGTGCGCCGGCGGCAGTTTGCGGATCTGCTTATAGATCGTCAGCGGGGCGGGAATCGACATGAACGCGAGGTACTCGTCCAGCGCGTCGTAGTCGATCGCCCGATCGATGGCCGGGTCGGCGAGCAACGCCTGGAACTCCGAGCCAAACCACAGGCGTCCACCGGCCTCGGCATAGAGCACCGGTTTCTTGCCGAAGCGGTCGCGCGCGAGGATCAACTTCTTCTGGCGATCGTCCCAGAGCGCGATCGCAAACATCCCGTCGAGCTCGCTGGCGAACGCCTCACCCAGGTCTTCATAGAGATGGACGATGATCTCGGTGTCGCTGTGGGTGGCGAAGCGGTGGCCCCTGGCCTCGAGCCGATCGCGCAGGACCTGGAAGTTGTAGATCTCGCCGTTCTGCACCGTCCAGATCGATCCGTCTTCGTTCGAGATCGGCTGGTGGCCGCCGGCCACGTCGATGATGCTCAGGCGCCGGTTGCCCAGGACCGCCCTCGGCTCGCCGGTGCTCGCCACCTTCGGCCAGCTGCCAATCCCCTCGTCGTCCGGGCCGCGATGGCAGATGGCGTCGCACATCGAGCGCACCAGCGCTTCGGGGACGTCGCGGCCGTCGAAATCAACGATGCCCGCTATGCCGCACATCTAGGACACGTGCCTTTCGTGACCGAACCGTGCCATCAGCAGGTCGGCAATGCGTTCGGACGCGTGTCCATCGCCATAGGGACTGGTGGCGCGCGCCATCCGGTCGTAGGCGGATCGATCGTCGAGCAGTTCCGCCGCGGCCGAGACGATGTTCTCACCTTTCGTGCCGACGAGCCGGGCCACACCCGCGTCGATGGCTTCCTGGCGCTCGGTGGTTTCGCGCAGCACCAGCACCGGTCGGCCAAACACCGGCGCTTCTTCCTGGACGCCGCCCGAATCGGTCAGCACGAAGTAGCTGGCCTGCATGATCCGCAGGAACGTCACGTAGTCGAGCGGTTCGAGCAACGACACCCGCTCCACGCCCGACAGCTCCTCGAGCACGGCGTCCTGGACCGCCGGGTTGCGGTGAACCGGAATAACGACATCGACGCCGGGATGGCTCGCGGTGATCTGCCGCAGGGCGCCGCACATGTCGCGCAAGGCGCCGCCGAAACTCTCGCGCCGGTGCAGGGTGACGAGGAGAAGACGACGGGTTGGATCGATCGTCAGCGGCAGCGGCGCAGTGGCGAAGCGGGCGGATCGCGAGATCAAGTGCAGCGCATCCACGACGGTGTTGCCGGTGACGGCGATGTGCGCGTCGGCGACGCCTTCGCGCAGCAGGTTCTGGCGCGCCAGCTCGGTGGGCGCAAAATGCAGCGTCGTGAGCACGCTGGTCAGCCGGCGGTTCGCTTCTTCCGGGAACGGGTTGTACAGGTGGTGGCTCCTGAGTCCCGCCTCCACGTGAGCCACGGGAATCTGCTGATAGAACGCCGCCAGGCTGGCGACGAACACGGTGGTGGTGTCGCCCTGCACCACGAGGACATCCGGCTGGCCCGCGGCGATGGCCTGCTGCATCGCCGGCAGCACGCGAACGGTGAGCTCTTCGAGCGTTTGGCCCGGTTGCATCACCGACAAGTCGACGTCGGGCGTCACCTCGAACACGTCGAGGGCCTGCCGCAACAGCTCGCGATGTTGAGAGGTCGAGACCACCGTGGTCTCGACGCCCGGGCGGGCGCGCAAGGCCTTGATCACCGGCGCCAGCTTGATGGCTTCGGGACGCGTGCCAAGCACGGTCATCACTCTCACGTCTTCGCCTGTGCACTTCCTGAGCCGCCCCTGGCATACATCGAGAGATTCCCGGTCTTCTCAATCAAGACGAATCCGGCATCTTCGACACGCGTCTTGAGTGGTTCAAGCGCAGGGCTGACGTGCTGATACACCACCGCTCCCTTGTCGTCGAGATCAAGGGCCAGGATGGCGCGGGCTGAGGCGCGGGCCAACAGCTGGTCGAGCACTGGTCCAGGGGCGACCAGATGCTCAAAGATGTCCTTGGCAAAGATGAAGTCAAACGGAGCGCCGGCTTCGACAACCGCTGCATCGCCGGCGATCGCGCGCGTCCAGGTGTGCGGAACGTCATGACCTTTACAAAACCAGGAGAGAAACCTGGGCGGCAGGCTGTCGATGTCGACAAAGTCGAGCCTGGTGCAAAACGACGCACCCGATCGGTGGGCCGTGTGTAACAGGCCATGTGGCACGCCGGAACCAAACTCCAGAACCGAGAATTGCCCCAAGCGGCCCACGGCAATCTCGTAGGGCCGGATGTAGTTGCCATACAGCAGCTCGGGGTCGGTCGCGTACGAGATCAGCGTCAGGGTCAGCTGAAGTTCCTGATTCTTGTAGTACTCATCGAGGCGCCGGGGGAAATCGGGCTTGAACAAGTACCACAGGTCGCCAAGGTAACGGTTGGACTGTCGCAGCCAGTGCGCATCTTGATAGCGGTGAATCAGCGCCATGAACTGCGCGCGGTCGATCACCTCTTCGGGATAACTTTCAGCGATGAACCCATACCAGTTGTCGAGCAGCCATTGGTGATATTCGGATGCAGGCGCGACAGCAGCCACCGGCCGCCGGCGCAGGCGCAGGCGCCGCCGGAGGGCAGCGGCCAGGTCCGCAGGACTGCGGGTCCAGAGACTTCTCGCCCATCCCATCGTCACGCCGCCAGGCCTCCGCGGTCGCGCGCGAGCTCGGCATAAACGGCCAGCGTGTCCTCGGCCGTGCGGGTCGACGCGAAACGTGCCTCCACGCGGACCCGTGCCGCCAGGCCCAATTGCTGCCGGTGTTCTGGTGAAGTGATCAAGTCTCTCAAGGCCGCAGTCAGGGCCGCGGGGTCATCCACCGGCACGAGCCGCCCGGACTTGCCGTCTTCGACGATCCAATCCGTGACCCCCTCAAGGCGGCTGATCACGGGCGGCACTCCAGATGCCATCGATTCCAACAAGACGTTGGGCAGACCTTCGCGGGTCGTCGGCAACGCAAAGATGTCGGCGGCGCGAAAGTACGATTCGATCTCGCCCGTGCTTTCGACAAGTACCACCCGATCAGCGAACCCGCGGCGCCTGGACTCGTCCCGAACGCGAGCCGCCATGCCCGAATCGATCTCGTAGTACGACGAACGGGTCGCACCCACCAGCACCAGCGTCGAACGGACGCCGCTGTCAAACAGGGCCACCCATGATGCAAACAGCACGTCGGGCCGCTTCTCCCTCGAGAAGAAACCCACGAAGAGGACGACTGGCAAGTCGGACGGCAAGCCCAAGCGATGGCGCAGGGCCGCTCGCTCGGCGTCGGAGGCTGGACGGAACCGGTCCAGCTCAACGCCATTCGGGATGAAGCGATAGCGGCTGGATGGCAAACCCGCCGCGCGATAACTGCGCTCGAACTGCGGGCTCACCCCGATGAATCGATCGGCGGCGCGATAGAACCAATAGGCAATGGCGCCGCGCTCGCGCATCGCTTGGGGGTCGTCATGGCCGATTGAGGTCAGCTTGATCACGATGCGCTTGCCGAGGAGTTCCGCGGCCGCGATCACCAGCATGCTCTTCTGCGAGAAGCCGTGAAGGTGCACGATGTCAAAGCGTCGCGACAGTCTGAGCAGCGCCGCGGCCATGCGCACGGCCGCGGTCGCTTTTGACACCGCGCTCGCCGGGTCCACGAAGATGCGCCGGACTTCCACGCCATCAACCACGTCGCGCGAAGCCAGGGCGCGGTCGGTAGTCGTGGTCAGCACCGTGAACGACGCCCGATCCGACAAGGTCCGGACCAATTGACGGCATTGCAGGCTCGCGCCGCTGGTTTCGGGGAAGTACGCCCCAGTCAGCATCAGGACGCGTGGCGGTGTCATGAGCGGGCCGCGGCGGTCGCCGCCGGCACGCCGGCCAGAGTGGCGAGCAACGAGAGGTACTGCGCAGCGACGACGGGCGTGGCGTAGTGTTCGTCGACCGTCTGGCGAGCCCGCGTGCCAAGTTCGGCCCGCAGCTCCGGGCTGGCGGCCAGGCGGCGCAGCGCGCCGATCCATTCGTCGGTGGACGACGCGATGATGCCGCCGCCATGGTGGCCGATCGCCTCGACGTAGGACGGCTGGGGGCTGGCCACGACCGGCAGCCCCATCGCCATTCCCAGTGAAATCTTGTATTCGGTGTGCGCCATCTCGTAGGCGTTGATCAACCGCTTCGGCGAAATCAGGATGTCCGACGCCGCCAGCGTCCGCGCATAGACGCGCCCGGTGAACCTGACGATGCGGCAGCGCACGACGCGCTCGAGCTGCGGCAGGCAATCGGGCTCCGTGTCGACGACCAGGACGAGCTCGGCCTCGGGGAGCGCGGCGAACACGTCGGTGAGCAGCAGCAGGTGCGCCGCCTTCTTGCCGACCCCGCTCCAAACCAGGCGGATGGGATGGTCGGCTTGGGGGATGCGGCGGCCACCGTAGATGCGCATGTCGACATTGTCGGGAATCCATGTCACTCGCGGGTTCATCTTACGAATGATGCCCTCCAGGTACGTGGAATCGGCGACCACCCAATCGGCGGCGGTCGTCATTGCGATGGCATCGCGTTGCTGTGTGTCTGTGGGCCGCGTGCCCGGGACAAAGTAGTCCCCCCAAATCTCGTAATAGTTGACGTTGGCGTCGAACACCACCTTGCCACCGGCGGCGCGAATCCGCGCCGCTTCGTCCTGGCAGCGCGCGTCCATCATTTTCTGGAATACCACGACGTCGTAGCGCTCCGACGAGTCGTAGATCTCGTTCACCAAGTCGGGCCGCTGCGCGTTCATCCATTGGGCAACGTTGCCGACCCGCATGCCGGTAAAGGGATCGAGATCGCGAAAGCGTTTCTTCCGGCCGGGAAAGGAATCGTACGTGACCCAGCCGACGCGGGCAGCAG
>JBDTMB010000295.1:0-7497 GCA_039934485.1 Vicinamibacterales bacterium | reverse complement strand
TTTCGCCGGCGCTGACCAGATACGCGCCGATGTGCTGCGTGATGCCGCCGGCTTCACGCTCAGCGACACGGGTTTCGCGAATCGAGTCGAGCAGCGTCGTCTTGCCGTGATCGACGTGGCCCATGATCGTGACCACCGGCCAGCGCGTGACCAGGTCCTTCGGATCGGCGGTCTTGTCGCTCTCTTCGACGATCTCCTGCTCGAAGCTGCGCGTCTGGATCTCGGCGCCGAAACCGGCGGCGAGGGTCTTGGCGGTGTCCAGGTCGATCGCGGTATTGATCGTCATCATCAGGCGGCGGTCGAGCAGCGACTTGAGCGCGTCCTTGACGCGGATCTCGAGGCGGTCCGCCAGGTCCTTCACCGTCATGCCCTCGGAGAAGGTGATGGTGCGCGTGATCGGCGGCGGCGCCACGGGCGGCGGCGCCGCCTGCGGACGCTGCAGCGCATCGCGGCGCTGCGTGGACTTGGGACCGGCCGGACGATGCTGTTGCGGACGGAAGCCCGGGCGCATGCCCGGCATGCCGGGACGCGGCGGAAAGCCCGTGGCGGGACGCACCGGCTGCGACGGCAGCGGACGCGGGCCGCCAAGCATCGACGCGGACGTGCCGCTCGAGGGACGGGGTGACTGCGGCGCCGGACGCGGCCCGGTGGGACGCGCCAGGTTACCGGTAGCCGCCTGCGGCGGCCGGGTGCTCGGCGGCACCACGCGCGGCGGCTGCGGCACGAGCTGCCGGCGCGGCTGCAACGGCGGCGCGGTCGGCGGGGCCTTGCCGGGCTCTTCCACGCGCAAGCGGATGCTGGGCGGAATGAACCGCCCTGCGGCCTTCTCGCGCGCCACTTCAGGCGTCTCGACAGGCGCGGCGGCCTCGACGACAGGCGCCTCGGGCTCTTCGGCCACCGGCTCTGGCGCCATCGGCGCGGGCGCGGCTTCCGCGGCAGGCGCCGCGACAACCGGCTCCACCGGCGCGGGCGGCGCTTCGATGGGCGGATGCTCGACGAGCTCTTCCACCGGGTGTTCCGGCACCGGCTCCACTGCCGGCTTGGCCTTCTTGATCAGGCGCGGCGGCCCAAGCGTCGGCGCGGCGGGCTTGGCGGGCTCGGGCGCGGGGGCGCCGCCCTTCTTGGTCGTGGCCGTCTTGGTCTTGGCGGCCTTGCCGGCTTCTTCCGAGAAGATGTCGCCCTTCGGCAGCGTGATGTTGCGCTGCTTGGCGAGCCGATCGACGAACTGGCGCGCGACGATTTCTTCGAGCGTGCTCGACGCGCTCTTCAGCTCGATGCCGTGTGCCTTCTTGAGCATGGCCAACACCTCCACGCTGGTGGTGTTGAGCAGCTCGGCGACCTTATAGATCCGGACAGTGGACAAACTGTTTTCCTCAGCTATCGGCTACAGCTACTTCGACTCTTCGCTTGGCGGTGCGGCGGCCGGCGGCTCGGCCGGCGTCTCGACGGCGGCCTCGACGGCAGGCGCCTCGACGGCGGCCTCGACAGCGGGCGCCTCGGCGTCCGCTGCCGCTGCATCGCCCTCGGCGCTCGCGGCTTCGAGCGCGCCAAATTCCAGCTCGACTTCCTTGCGCTTCTCTTCTTCGCTCTTGATGTCGATGCGCCAGCCGGTGAGCTTGGCCGCGAGCCGCACATTCTGGCCCTTCTTGCCAATCGCGAGCGACAGCTGGCTGTCTTCGACCACCACTTCCATCACGCGATCCTTGTCGTCGACGATGGTGACGCGCTGCACCTTCGCGGGGCTGAGCGCGTTCATCACGAACTGGACCGGATCGTCGGAGAAGTCGACGATGTCGATCTTCTCGCCGCGCAGCTCGCGGATGATCGCCTGCACGCGCGTGCCCTTCATGCCGACGCAGGCGCCGACCGGATCGACGTCGCGCTCGCGCGAGTAGACCGCGACCTTGGCGCGATCGCCCGCTTCGCGCACCGCGCCGCGGATCATCACGGTGCCGTCGTAGATTTCCGGGACTTCCTGCTCGAACAGCTTGATCAGGAGGGCCGGGTCGGTGCGCGAAAGCACGATCTGCGGGCCCTTGGCGCTCTTGCTGACGCCGCGAATCACGGCGCGGACGCGGTCGCCCTGCGCGTAGCTTTCGGCGCGCGACTGTTCCTTGCGCGGCAGGATCGCCTCGACGCGGCCGACTTCGACGATGATGTCGCCCTGCTCGAAGCGCTTGACCAGGCCGTTGGTCACGTCACCGACGCGCTGGTTGTATTCCGCGTAGACGTTCTCGCGTTCGGCTTCGCGGACCTTCTGGAAGATCACCTGCTTCGCCGTCTGCGCCGCGATGCGGCCGAGCACGTCGGTGCGCTTGGGAATCTCGAGCTGATCGCCCACCTCGACCCCGGCGTCTTCGCCGTAGGTCGCCTTGGCCTCCGCCATCGAAATCTCGGTGGCCTGGTTGGTCACCTCGTCGACGATGGTCTTGACGGCGAACAACTCGATCTGGCCGCTCTCCGGGTGGAATTTCGCCTTCAGCTCTTCGCCGCCCTTGTAGTACTTGCGCGACGCAGTGAGCACGGCCTCTTCCATCGCCTGGATGACGACGTCAGGCTCAATGCCCTTCTCTTTCGCGAGGGCCTCGATGGTCTGCTGCAGTGGGTTAGTGCTTGTCATGATTCAGTTATCGGCCTTGCCAACCGGGTCGCGCCAAACGGGGCGACCCGCCGGCCTGTTAAAACTCCAGGTCTAACCGGGCGCGTGAAATCAGGTTCAGGGGCAGGCGCCTCAACTTCTTGCCCTCCGACTCGAACAGCACGTCGTCGCCCTCCACGCCCTTGATGCGCCCGGCGAACGCCGTCTGGCGCTCAACCGGCTGCTTCATCACAATCTTCGCCCAGCGTCCTGCGAAGCGCCGGTAGTCGTCGGCGTGTCGCAGCGGGCGATCGAGGCCTGGCGACGACACCTCGAAGGTGTATTCGCCGGGCATCACGTCCTCGACGTCGAGCATCGTGCCGAGGTCGGTAGCGACGTGCGCGCAATCTTCGATGCTGACGCTCTCTTCAGGCTTCGAGGCAGGCCCAGGTCGGTCGAGAATGACCCGCAACACTTGCTGGCCGTTTTCCCGCTTGATTTCGACGTCGAAGATCTCGAGGCCGTAGCCCCCCGCGACCCTCATCGCCATTTCCCGAACACGTTCGAGCGGGCCCAAGAAGCCCCCTATAAACACAAAGAGTGGGCTAAAAGGCCCACTCTGGAATACCAGACTAAGACTTACCGACCACATAGTGTAACACAGGGGGTCGGCCCTTCCGCCTTCGCGCAAGGCGCTTCGGCGGACAGGTCGGGCCGACCGGGACGGGTGCCTTCGGCGCTCGTGGGCCCTTGGACTCGGCGGCTTCGCCGCCTCGTGGGCTAGAGCGGTCGTGCGACCAGGTCGTAGCCCTCGGCGCCGACGATTTCCACGTCCAGGAAGGTGCCGCCGGGGAAATCGGAGGGGTCGCAATCGGTGAGGTAGACCACCGGGTCGATTTCGGGCGCCTGGCCGGCGAGGCGGCCCTGCACGACCAGTTCATGTTCGGGGGACTGGCCATCGACGACCAGGCGCGTGCGTTCGCCGATGCGCCGCTGCTGGCGCGCGGCGACGATGTCGCGCTGGCGGGCCATCAGCCTGTCTTGCCGCTTCGTCTTGGTCGCCGCCGGCACATCGTCCTTCAACTCGTGCGCGGTGGTGCCTTCCTCGTGCGAGTAGGTGAAGACGCCGACGTGGTCGAAGCCGATCTCGGTGATGAAGTCCTCCAGCGCCTTGAAGTCGGCCGCGGTTTCACCGGGGAAGCCGACGATGAAGGTGGTGCGGAGCGAGACGTTGGGAATCTTCGCGCGGATGTTCTCGAGCAATCGCACGTACGACCTGCGCGTGCCGGGCCGCTTCATCCGCTTCAGCACCGCGTCCGAGGCGTGCTGTAACGGCAGGTCGATGTACTTGACGACCTTGTCGAGCTCGGCGATGGCGTCGACCACTTCGTCGTTGATCGTCGTCGGATAGAGATAGAGCAGTCGGATCCACTCGATGCCGTCGACGTCATTGAGCGCGCGCAACAGCTTCGGCAAGGCGCCGCGCTCGCCGCGATCGATGCCGTAGAAGGTGGAATCCTGCGAGATCAGCAGGAGCTCCTTCACGCCCTGCGCCGCGAGCGCGTGCGCTTCCTTGACGATCGAGTCGATCGGCCGGCTGCGGTAGTGGCCGCGCATCTTCGGGATGATGCAGAAGGCGCACTTGTAGTCGCAGCCTTCGGCGATCTTGATGTAGGCGTAGTGTCCGGGTGTCACGCGGCGCCGTGGCGTCTCCGCGCCGTACAAGTATGTCGGAAGGTCCACGCCGAAGACGGGAACGCCCGAGTCTTGCCGGGAGGCAGCTTCGCCTTGTCGGGAGGGTAATTCTTGTCGGGAAGTGCTTCGCGTGTCGGGATCGCGGCGATAGAACATCATCGGCGTTGATCCCGGCCGGCCTTTGATTTCTCCCGACGGGCCGGAGGCTGCTCCCGACGAGTTGGCAATTCCCGACACGAATCCCGCGAGCCCTTCAACTTCTCCCGTCCCGTAGATCGCGTCGATCTCCGGGATCTCTTTCTTCAGCTCTTCGCGATACCGCTCGGCCATGCAGCCGGTGACGACGAGCTTGCGGCCCTTGGCCTGCTTCTTCAGCTCGGCCATTTCGAGGATAGTGTCGATCGATTCCTGTTTCGCGCGGTCGATGAAGGCGCAGGTGTTCACCACGAGCACGTCGGCCTCCGACGCGTCGGCGGTGATGACGTGGCCATCCTGCTCGGCCATGCCGAGCATGACCTCCGAATCGACGAGATTCTTGGGGCAGCCCAAGGAGACGAAACCGATCTTCATTGGAACTATTCAGTGTAGCAGGAATGACCGCGCGTCACGGACGCTAACCACGGAGGACACGGAGGGCACGGAGAAACGCTGGTCTTCTGTCGCGCTTTCAAGCGCGCAGGACCCGAATGGCTTCTCCGTGCCCTCCGTGTTCCTCCGTGGTTCACGTCCGTGATCAGGGATAGATGCGGTAGAGCATTCGCGGATACGGGATGGTCTCTCTCACATGCTCCAATCCGCAGATCCAGCTGACGCAGCGCTCGATGCCCATGCCGAAGCCGCCGTGCGGCACGGAGCCGTAGCGGCGGAGGTCCAGGTACCACTCGAACGCTTCCTGCGGCAGCTCGTGTTCCTTGATGCGTTTCAGCAACAGATCGAGATCGTCGAGGCGCTGGCCGCCGCCGATGATTTCTCCGTAGCCCTCGGGCGCGAGGACGTCCACGCAGAGCGCCTTGTCGGGCTCGTTCGGATCCGGCTTCATGTAGAACGCCTTGATCGCGGCGGGGTAGTGCGTCACGCACACCGGGCGATCGAACTGCTCGGAGAGTACGGTTTCGTCGGTGCCGCCGAAATCGCCGCCCACCTGGAAGGGCAGGCCCTTGTCGAGCAGGATCTTCGCCGCCGCGTCGTAATGCAGCCGCGGAAACGGCGCCTTGACGGCCTCGAGCTTCGCGAGGTTGCGCTCGAGGGTCTTCAGCTCACGCTGCCGGCGATCGAGCACGCGCGCCACCACCGAGGTGATCAGGCCCTCGGCGAGCGTGATCACATCGTTCAGGTCCGCGTAGGCCATCTCCGGCTCCACCATCCAGAACTCGGTGAGGTGGCGGCGCGTCTTGCTCTTCTCGGCGCGAAAGGTCGGGCCGAAGGCGTAGACCTTGCCAAGCGCCATCGCGTTGGCTTCGTTGTAGAGCTGTCCGCTTTGCGTCAGGTAGGCCGTCTCGTCGTCAAAGTACTGCACCGGGAAGAGCGTCGTCGTTCCTTCGCACGCGGCCGGCGTGAAGATCGGGGTGTCGGCGAGGATGAAGCCCTGGCCGTTGAAGAAGTCGCGGACCGCGTTGATGATCTCGTGGCGCACGCGCAGGATCGCCGTCTGCCGCTCGGCGCGGATCCACAGGTGGCGCCGATCCATCAGGTAGTCGACGCCATGTTCCTTCGGCGTGATGGGGTAGTCGTGCGCTTCGGAGACCACCTCGAGGCCGCTGGCGATCAACTCGAAGCCGCCGGCGGCGCGCTCGTCGGCGCGCACGGTGCCGGTGACGATGAGGGCGCTTTCCTGGCCCAGGTGATCGGCCTTGGCAAACGTGGCTTCGTCCACGTCCTTCTTGCCCATCACGACCTGGAGAAACCCGGAGCCGTCGCGCACCACCAGGAAATGAATCTTGCCGCTCGACCGCCGGTTATGCAGCCAGCCCTTGATGGTGACGGATTGCCCGACGTGCTCGCCAATGTCCCTGATGTAGGTCTGCGTCATAAATCGTCAAACCACCAAATCGCCAATCACCAAATCGCCAAATCACCAAGTCACAAGATTTCGTTACTGATTCGCAACAACGCTTCAATCCGCTCCCTGGCCTTGATCGTTCGTTCGAGCACCGGCCGGCGATCGGTGGTGGCGGCGAGCTCGAAAATCCACGCGCCGTCGTAGCCAACCTTCTGGAAGGCGAGAATCGCCGCGTCCCAGTCGATCACCCCCTGGCCGGGCACGAAATGGTCGTCGCTCTTGCCGCGGTTGTCGTGCAGGTGCGTGGTAATCACGTGGCCGGAACAGGTTTCGATCGCGTCCACCACGTCGCCCATCAACCGCGCGTGGCCGACGTCCAGGCAGATACCCACCAGGTGGGGCCGTTCCAATCCGTCTTCGAGCAGGTCCACCAGCGCGATCGGGGCCGAGAGCGAATTCGGGATCACCTCCACGGCGATCCGCACTCCCACCCGGCCGGCCACCGGCGACAGCTCCTCGAGGCTGCGCACCATCGCCGCGCGGCTGTTGTCGGCCGCGGCGCCATACGGCGCCGGCACCCCGGCGTGGACGACCAGGAACTTGTACGGCACCACGGCCGCCGCCTCGAGCACGGCCTGCGTCTCCTCCACCGCCCGCTTGCGCCGCGCTTCGTCGGTGGCGGCCAGCGTCACGGTGTCCCGCCACGCGCCGCCGGTGAACGCCATGGCGATGGGGGCGTGAAACGAGTTGAGCCGCAACCGCGTGTCGTCGAGCCACTCCGCCAGCGCAATCAGGGCGCGACGATCGTGATAGTCGAAGTGCGTGCGAGCCGCGAACACCTCGACGGCGTCGAAACCATGCGCCGCGATCTCAACCAGATGGTCCCGGTCGAGCCGTTCAGCAACGGCCAGATGCGTGGAGACTCCGAAGACGGCAGACACGGCTAAACTGATTTTATCCTCTGACAGCCGGTCTGCGTCATCTGCGTCATCTGCGGCCCTGTCCTCTGCGGCATCTGCGGCCCCGTCCTCTGCGTCATCTGCGGCCCCGTCCTCTGCGTCATCTGCGGCCCTGTCCTCTGCGTCATCTGCGGCCTCACAGCCACTCGGCGAGGAGGCCGCGAAGCGTCCCGAATCGCGGATACTTCGCCAGGTTGGACTTCACGTGACTGAGCGTGCGCGGCAGGTACTGGATGTACACCGTGTTGCCGCGCGTCGTCGTCTGG
>JBDTMB010000294.1:0-7501 GCA_039934485.1 Vicinamibacterales bacterium | reverse complement strand
CTTGATGTCGAGGGCGTAGAACTCGAAGACGTAGTGGTGAAACGGTCCGGGGCCCGCGCCGGGACCGAAGTAGGCGCCGGGTTGGCCGCCGCGCGCGGCGATGCCAGGGCCGTTACGGGTGCCGTCCGGCAGGTCGCCCTTCGCGAGTCCTTCGGGAAGACCCTTTGCGGTACCGGGAATATTGAACGCGCTCCAATGCAGCGTGTCGGTTGTGCCCTTGTTGGTTGAGTTCTCGATGTCGTGGAAGATCACGGCGTAGCTCACCAGGGCTTCCGGCGCCGTGGTCGGGTTCACGCCGACATTCCAGTGAAATTCAAACTCCGGGGACTTGTTCTCGCCGCGGAAGGCATGCTTCATCGGCACTTCCCCGCCGTCGGGCCAGGCGGGGGAGCTGACCCAGAGCACGGGGCGTGGCGCCGGCGGAGTGGCCGGGGCTTGCGCGCTGGCGGCCAGGACCGACCCGGCGACGAAGACGACGGACAGGAGACTCTTCAATTGTGTGGAGTTCATATCTGCTAATGCTTTCACGGAATCGCTGAAACACGGAAGCAGTCTTGGGAAGACTGTCCGGCACCCCTTGACGGGCGCCCTTGAACAGACAGGCAGGGCGCCCCTTCCGGGGCGCCCCACACATCCTGTTTAACAACTACGGGCAGGTGGCCGAGACCATCTTGATCGCCGACAGGCTCATGTAGTGAGGAGCCTCGACTGGCTTCGGCTTGGCGGCTTCGGCTTCCGCCTTCGGAACGTTCACGCCCGTAATGTCGATCTTGTGACCAACGTGCGGCGCCAGGTTCGCCTTCGACGACACGATGCTAATCGTCTTGGGACCCTTCTCGGCGGTGTTGGTCACGACGTACGTCCCCTCGGTCGCGCCCTTCGCCAGGCAACCCGTCATCGTGTGCTCGGCCGGCATCGCCGGCTTTTCCTGCGCCATTGCGGTAGCCGAAAGTGCCAGGGTGCACACGGCCATCACTGCGATCGAACTCTTCATAGGACCTCCCAAACGAATCAATAACGCCACAAACCTGCTGAACATAATCCGACGGCGCAGAGAATACAACAGGGGCGCGAGAACCTATTGCTCGTATCGAACGTCTATAGGACAAGCACACCCATGGGAAACCGAACCAGCCTGCTGCAGGGGACGCTCGACCTCCTCATCTTGAAGGCCCTTTCGACGGGGGAGTTGCACGGGCTTGGCGTCTCTCGCCGCGTTGAGCAGCTCACTGGTGGGACGTTTGTGGTGCAGCCTGGCTCGTTGTTTCCGGCGCTGCATCGGCTCGAAGAAGCCGGCTGGCTGAAAGCGAAATGGGAAGCCTCGGAAAACAACCGCCGCGCCAAGTACTACGAACTCACCAGCACCGGCCGCAAGCAGCTGGGCGAGGAAACCGCGCAGTGGAATCGCATCGCCCTGGCAATGGCCAAGGCGCTGGAGACGTAACGATGCCGCGCCTGTCCAGCCTCTGGCGGAACCTCGTCCATCGCGACCGCGTGGACCTCGAGCTCGACGACGAGATGCGCGCGATCTTCAACCTGCTGGTGGACGAAAAAGTCCAGGCCGGCATGCCGCTCGAACACGCGCGCCGCGCGGCCAAGCTGGAGCTGGGCGGCGTCGAACCGGTGAAGCAACGGGTGCGCGAACAACGATCCGGAGCCTATGTGGAAGCCTTTTTCAAAGATGTGAGTTACGGCCTGCGGATGCTCCGCAGCAACGTCGGCTTCACGGTGGTGGTGGTGCTTTCGCTCGCCGCCGGCATCGGCGCCAACAGCGCGATCTTTTCCGTGGCCAACGCGTTGATGCTGCGGACGTTGCCGGTGCCCGACGCCGGAAGGCTCTATACGGTGCGGCCCCAGTCGCGCCTGCCGACGACGGCGCGCTACTCCTACCCGTTCATCCAGGATCTGCAGAAGGGATTTCCCGCCGCGGCGGGCGTCGCCGGGATGAGCCGCGTGACGCGGGCGCGCACGCAAATCAGCGATGGCGCCGAGCCCGAGACGTCCTCCCTGCAACTGGTGTCGGGCGAGTTCTTCCCGGTGCTCGGGCTGCGGCCCGAGCTCGGCCGCTTTCTCACCGCCGACGACAATCGCACGCTCGGCGGTCATCCGCTCGCCGTGATCAGCCATGCGTTCTGGCATCGCCGGTTTGGCGGCACGCCGGATGTGCTCAATCGCACGGTGACCTTCAACGGATCGCGATTCACGATCGTCGGCGTCGCGCCGGAGGGTTTTTCCGGCGTCTGGCTCGAGTCGCCGGTGGATGCGTGGGTGCCGCTGATGATGCAGGCGGACGTCCGGTACATGGGGAATTTCAGCGCCAGCAATGCGGATATCAACCTGCCCTGGACGCCGCAGGACAACATCCGGTGGCTGGAGATCATCCTTCGCGCCGACCGTGCGGACGGGCCTGAAGCCGCGGCGATCAATGCGGTCTTCGGACCCAAGGTGCTGAGCGCGGCCGAGGCGGTCAGCGATCCGAAAGAACGCAGCCTCTTCCTCGATCAACGGCTGGTGCTGGAGCCGTTCGCGCACGGCAGCTCGAACCTTCGCGATCGTTTTCGCGCGCCGCTATTTGCCCTGATGGGGATGGTCGCGTTGCTGCTGCTCATCGCCTGCGCGAACACCGCCAACTTGCTGCTGGCGCGCGGTACCAGCCGCCGCCACGAAATGGCCCTCAGGCTCTCGCTCGGCGCCAGCCGCTTCCGCGTGGTCAGCCAACTGCTGACCGAGAGCGTGTTGCTGGGCGTGTTGGCCGCGGGCGTCGGGCTGGCAATTGCGCCGCTCGCCAGCGAGATGCTGGTGCGCATGACGATCGGCGTGGAATCCGGTCCACTGCCCTTCCCGGTCGGGATCGATCGGAATGTGCTCGCCTTCACCGCCGTGCTGGCGCTCGCGACGAGCCTGCTGTTCGGCATCGCGCCGGCGTGGCGCACCACCGACATGTCGCTCGGCAGCACGCTCAAGACCGGCGGCCGGGGCTCGACCGGCGGACGACGAACCCGCCTCGCCAGTCTGCTCGTGGTGTCGCAAGTCGCGCTCTCGCTGCTGTTGGTTGTGGGCGCGGGACTGTTTCTTCGCAGCTTCCAGAACCTCTCCGAGTTGCCGCTCGGCTTCGATGCCGAACATGTCGTGTCGGCGTCGATCAACCCGCGCAGTGCCGGATACCGCGAGGACGAATTGCCCGCGCTCTACCGGCGAATCGTCGCCAGGGTCGAGACGCTGCCGGGCGTGCAGTCGGCGACCATCTCCATCTGCGGGCTGATGGCCGGCTGCCGCTCGAGTTCGAGCGGCCTGTTCGTGTCCGGCTATCAAAGCCAGCCTGGCGAAGAGGTCGCGGTGCAGGAATTTCACGTCGGGCCAGGGTATTTCCGGACTGTCGGCATGCAGCTGATGGCCGGGCGGGACTTTGACGAACGGGACCTCGGCACTCCCGGGACGGTGGCGATCGTGAACGAGGCCATGGCGCACCGCTATTTCAAGGACCGCGAGGCGGTGGGCCAGAAATTCGGCTACGACAAGCCCGACCTGGAAATCGTCGGCGTGGTGCGTGACGCCCGCGTCAATACCGTTCGCGAGGCCGCGGTGCCGATGGCGTTCTATCCCATGAACCAGAAATATTTTGCCGGCGTCCTCGACGTCCGGACCACCGGCGATCCCGGCGCGCTGGCCGCGGCGCTTCGCAAGGTGATTGCGGACGTCGAGCCGAGGCTGCCGGTTGATCGCGTGACCACCGTCGCTGACCTTGCGGGCAGTACGCTCCGTCAGGAGCGGCTCGTCTCGAGGTTGACGACGCTCGTCAGCGTGCTGGCGCTGGCACTGGCCTGCCTGGGCCTCTACGGACTGCTGTCGTACGGCGTCAAGCAACGGACCGCGGAACTCGGCTTGCGGCTCGCGCTTGGCGCGCCGCGATCGCAGGTGCTGTGGATGGTGTTCCGCGAGTCGCTGATGCTCACCGGCATCGGGCTCGCCATCGGGCTGCCGGTCGTCCTCGGCGCTTCCCGGTTGGTGGGAACGCTGCTGTTCGAGGTGAGCCCCAACGATCCGGCCACCCTCAGCGTCGCCACGCTGTTGCTGATCGCGGTTGGCGCGTGGGCCGGCTACTTGCCGGCGTGGCGCGCCTCGCGCGTCGATCCGCTCACGGCGCTTCGTCACGAGTGAGCAATGCGGCGACGGCTAAAGCCGTCGCCCTCCAGGATTACCGCTTGATCGGCGATGCGGCGACGGCGATGCGGCGACGGCTAAAGCCGTCGCCCTCCAGCGTCACCGCATGATCAACGAGTCATCGTCCTGCACGTCCGCCAGCTGCACGCGCAGGTTGCCGGCGTTGGTGGCGTAGAGATACGCCGTGCTCGGCGCGATGCTGCCGTTTCTGACGAGCTTCTCGAGCTCGCCGTCGAAGTACTGCATCCCGTCGAGTGCGCCGTCGCGCATCGCGTCGAGCAGCGAGCGTCCTTCCTTCTCGCCGTTCTCGATGTACTCGCGCGTGCGCATCGTCGACTTCAGCATCTCGATGATCGCCATGCGGCCGCCGCCCTTCTTGGGGATCAGCCGCTGCGAGATGAAGTAGCGGAACGACGCCGCCAGGCGCGAGCGCACCGCCTGTTGATCGGCCACCTCGAAGGTGCCGACGATGCGCTCGACGGTCTTCGAGGCATCGATGGTGTGGAGCGTCGAGAAGACGAGGTGTCCGGTCTCCGCCGCGGTGAGCGCGATTTCAATCGTTTCGCGATCGCGCATCTCGCCGACCAGGATCACCTTCGGCGCCTGGCGCAGCGCCGCGCGCAGCGCCGCCGCAAACGTCGGCGTGTCGTTGTACAGCTCGCGCTGGTGGACGGTACCCATCTTGTGGACATGCAGGAACTCGATCGGATCCTCGATGGTGAGGATGTGCTCGGCGCGGCTCTCGTTGATGAGGTCGATGATCGCCGCCAGCGTCGAGGACTTGCCCGATCCGGTGGGGCCGGTGACCAGGACGATGCCGTTCTTGAGCGTGGCGGTGTCGGCCACCGCCGGCGGCAGGTTCAAGTCGGCGAGGCTCGGGATCTTCGACGCGATCATGCGCATCACGATCGCGAAGGTATTCCGCTGCTTGAAGATGTTGACGCGGAAGCGGCAGCGCCCGGGCAGCGCGAACGACGAATCGCACGCGCCCTGCTCGTTGAGCGTTCGCAGCACGTGCTCCTTGCCGCCGATGAGGTCGCGGGCGAACGACGCGGTGTCCTCGGGGCGCAGCAGCGGCATCTCCGGCACCTTGACGACGACGAGGTTGCCGTGGCGCTCGACCTGCGGCGGCCGGCCGGGCGAGAAGATCAGGTCGCTGATCCCGTCGCCGGAATCGATCATCGCCTGGATCAGCGCGGTAGTGGCGATGACGCGGGCCGGGTTCGGACCAAACAGGGACTCTTCGAGGTTGGGCGAGGGGTTGATCATGATGGCGAGCGGCTAGCTTACCCTACTGCTCGACCAGCTCCACGCGCCGGTTCTTCGCCCGGCCGGTTTCCTCTCGATTGGACGCCACCGGGCTGAACGGTCCGGCGCCGAACGATCGGAGTCGCATGGCGGCGATCCCCCTGGCCACGAGCGCCTTCACCAGTGCCTCGGCGCGCGCCGAGGAGAGCTTCAGGTTCATGTCCGCCGCGCCGACGTTGTCGGTGTGCCCGACGACAAACGCCTTGAGCGCCGGCGTGCCCGTCATCAGCTTGACCATCTCGGCCAGCGCCGGCTCGGAGTCGGGTTTGAGCGCGGCCGACCCGGTGTCGAAGTGGATGCCATAGATAATCGTCTTGCCCGACGCGTCGAGGTCCTTGCCCATCGCCGCCGCATCGGCCACGACATCCTGGCGCATCGCCTGCGACTCGACGATGGTGACGCTGAAGTTGCGGCCGTCGTTGAACACCTCGACGTAGACGCCCGTCATTGCGCCATCCTTCCGAATTTCTCCCGTCATCCGCCGCTCGTCACCGCCGAGCAGCGCACCGCCGATCCGCCGGATCGCAGCTTCATAGTTCCGGACGATCTGCAGGGTGCTGACCCGGGTGGCGCCCTCCTTGAGGTCGTAGGCAATCGCGAACTTCTTGCCTTCCCAGTGCGTGTCCTTGCCGCCGATCACCGTTGGATCGAATGCGGCGAACTCCTCGACCGCATACGTGTCGATGTAGAACCCCGGCATGCGCGTGACCAGGGGATGGTCCTGGCTGCCCTTGGCGTCAGCCTGCGCTTGGGCGGGAGAGGCGGCGGCGAGAAAACCGAAGAACGCCATTGCGGGAACGAGGAAACGCAGAGCCATAGAAACCTCCGTCGAAAACACACTCCGGCGTGATCTCTATAGGCAAGAAGCGATCCGGGGGCGACCGGACTGATTGGGCCGAATCCCGCACCTGTCCGCCTTCGCGCCTGCGGGTTTTACCAATTCGCGGTGGAATTTCCGCTACGGCTCTAGCTCCCTGACCGGCCGCACCTCGACGCTCCCCTCCCGGGCCGGCGGGATCTTGGCGGCTATCTGCATCGCCTCGTCCATGTCCTTCGCATCCACCAGGTAGAAACCGGCGAGATGCTCCTTCGTTTCCGCGAAGGGGCCGTCGGTAATGGACATCTGGCCGTTGCGCACGCGCACCGTCTTCGCCGTCCGCACCGGCTGCAGCGCCTCGGCCGCGACGAGGAGTCCGCTCTTCCGGAACCCCTCGCCGCACGCCATGCATTCGGCGTCGGGCACCGCCCGCAGCTTCGGCTCTTCCATGTAGACCAGGCACAAGTACTTCATACGCCGATCTTAATACGCGGCCAGTGATTTGCCTTCATCTGCGGCCGCGTGTTTATCTGTGTTCATCTGCGGCCACGTGTTCATCTGTGTTCATCTGCGGCCCCGTGTTCATCTGCGTTCATCTGCGGCCCCGTGTTCATCTGCGTTCATCTGCGGCCTCGTGTTCATCTGCGTTCATCTGCGTTCATCTGCGGCCACGTTGATCATCCACGGGATGCCGAAGCGATCGACGAGCGAGCCGAAGCCCGGCGACCAGAAGGTCTTCTCGAACTTCATCGTCACGGTGCCGCCCTGCGACAACGCATCGAAGATCCGCTGGCCTTCCACCACCGTCCCTGGGTCGAGCGCCACGGACATGCCGGCCGGCGCCTTGTAGTCGCTCGCCATCCCGTCGGAACCGTAGAGCCAACGTCCTCCGGCCTGAAGCGCAACGTGCATGACCTTCCCCTGCCAGTTGGCCGGGACGTGATCCTTTGCCGGGGTCTCGCCGAACGTCATCGTCGTCACGATCTTGCCGCCAAGCGCCTTCTCATAGAACTTGAAGGCCTCGGCGCAGGTGCCATTGAAATTCAGGTACGGAACCAAATCCATGTTCGTCACTCCTTCTGCCTATATGTCGATCGACAGGCCCCGGAATCGACACAGGGAGGGGGCTAAAGCCCCCTCCCTCCAAGTGTCGCGTCATGGAGTGCCGCGTCATGGAGTGCCGCGTCATGGAGGGCGACGGCTTTAGCCGTCGCC